>JAHQWA010000054.1 GCA_019634045.1 Saprospiraceae bacterium | reverse complement strand
TTTCGCCATTGAAATTATCGAACCAGATGTTGTTTGGAGGTTGGCAATTGCTTAGGGTGGTTCCGGTAAAGGTCGAACTGAAATCTGATGGGGTCACGTCGCTGCAAAAAGCTCTGATTCGGATATCGTAGGTTGTATTGTCCGCTAAACCATCGATATTAATTGCTGATTCCTGCACGTGAAAGAAGGTCCATCCTTCTGCATCAACTCCTGGGATTTCATTTCCCAGTCCAGGTATCTTCAAGCTAGGGATATTAGAACCATCCTGCGCTTTCAGATGTACTTGCCAACGATCCACTCTTGAGTTATTGGCCCAACTCAGATCAAAGCCCGATGGGCTTTCATTGGACACAGTTATTGTGGAAGGCGCGGAACAATCTTCCCCTGTCGTAAATTCAGCAATTACGGAAGGATCAGACCAACTACCACCACACTTGGATCGTACTCGAATTTCGTAGGTAGTAAGATCGTCTAAGCCTGAAAGATCAACGTGCAAATCTGTACTGGCTGGCATTGTAATCCATTCACCACTTCCTTTCTGTCTGTACTCAAATTGATATTGATCCGCGCCATTGATGGAATTAGTCAGCAGGGTGGCGGTGAATGCCGTGACTTGTTCCGCCCAAGCTAAATCTGAAGCGCCGCAGAGCGTCGTAAAATTGAGTGGACTGGTCCAGTCCGACCAATTATCGTAGCAATCATTAGCTATAATTACTTCGTAAGTAGTATTGGGGTCTAAGAATTCAATGTCAATCACACTGGTGGTGGATTGGATCACCTCATAACTGGAAGCACCGACAGGTTTATACTTCACCAAATAGTATTCAACGAGGTCCGAGTGCGGTACGGTCACCGTCGCTGAGGAGGCAGTAATATTGCTAAATCGTATAGCCTCGGCATTGATCGGATCACAATCTTGCAGGGTAGTAAATTCAAAGATCGGCGAATAACTAGACCAGCTATTATCTAGACATTTCAGTTTTAGTCTAAATTCATAAGTCGTACTGGCCTGTAGTCCGGTAATGGTCTTGCTACTCTCTGTAGTATAGACATTACTCCAGCTATTCGTCCCTTTGCGTCGATACTGCAAACGGTAATTCTTAGCATAAGGCGAACTAAACCAAGCAAACAGAGCGGATTCATGGTCAAAGCTTTCCACCCATACAATGTCCGGTGTTGCGCAGTCGGAATTCCAAACGACTGTTTCAGACCAAGGTCCGGGTTCTCCTTCAAAGCATAATACTCGAATTTGTGCCTCGTAGGTTGTTCCAGGGATCAAATTCGCCACCTTTACTTGAGATTCATTACCAGCTACAGCAAATGTAGTCCAGCTTCCGCCTTCCCGTTCTCGGTAACGAACTTCGTATTGCATGGCGCCCGAAACTGGAGGCCAATCTAGGATGGCATAAAAGGGAAAGGACTCCTGCAACTTGAAGGATTCTACTACCTGAGCTTCGCATTCTCCTTCACCCTTCGTTGAAATAGGACCTAGGTCTACACAGGTTTGTCCCGCACCTTCACAAACGGTACAGACGGTTATGGTATAAGCCCTTCCTGGATCTAGTCCTTCGAAGGTAAATCGGTCTTCTTCACGTGATAACTGAGTTTGGTAAATGATTTCCTCATTTTCATCTTCAATACTCACATCAATGTGATTCACCCCATCGGACTCCTCTAGCTGCCAGAAAACTTCCAGGTAAGTATCACTGATTTCACCGAATCTAACATCCACAGGCGTGGGACATTCTCCGCCAAAATGAAAGGACTCGATCACACTCCAGCCTTCATTCTCAAAGTAGTTAACCCCCAATAGATCAGCTGCTTTTACCCGAATCAAATAATCCTCTCCTTTGATGAGTAGTGGATCAATCGCAGAATAATTGTAAGTTGTCAAATTGGTCCTAGTCGTAAAAATAGGAGCAGTAGAATTCACCGTGACATCAGGACTAAATCCTGTATTATCTCGATAAATCTCTACTGTATATTCTACGGGGAAAGCACCCATATGCTGTGGTTGCCAGCTCAACATGAAGTTCTGTGGATTGGCGGCTTGAGTGTAGCCAATCGGAGCAGTAACAATGGGTGGCGCATTGGTCATTATCGTCCCGTAGGAACAAGCCGTATTTGAGATCGGCGGATAACCTATCCGGTTAAAGTCATAAGCCTCGATACAGATAGTGATGGGTCCATCTGGTAGCCTACCCCCACTGGAAAAGAAAGATTCCAAAGACATTCCGTTGAAATCGAGGTTATTTGGATCCAGATAAGGCGCCAAAGAGAGGCCCGTTAGCGTAATAGGTTGGTCCTTGTACAAGGTAATGGGGGGAGGGATAAAGTTGGGTTTGGATTTCAAGTTATACCCATCACCTGCTATTTCTACTTGGAGAAAAGCTTGATAGGAAGGCCTTGAATCCGTGGACAACAGGGTCACAAACACCCTGTTAGCTTGGGCATAGTCATCCAGGTATTTACTGTAGGACGTGGCCTGAATGTTGGTAGTGACAGCATATGGCTGCGCAAACCCTACTACAAGCCCCAACCCTAGCCCTAGAGCCATGGTTAATAAAAATCTCTTCATTAGAGTTGTAGTTAAAAGGGATAGAGGTCGGCTAGATAATCTTACTCATCCGCACTCCCCTACCCTTGGTGTAAGACAATAGTTTTAGCTATGCGAACAGGTTCAACTGGTCGCGAATATTGATTTGCAGTAATCTTATGAATTCGGGTTGGACAAGCGTACATTATCTTGAAGTGCACCGCTTGATGACTTATAAAATCAGTTTTTAGTATGAAACACGGAAACCGTTTGACGGAACCGATGCTCCTGATTATAGAAGTGTATTAATAGTAACTGTTCACGAATCCGGCTTAGGTCTATCCTTGGGGAGTGGGCACTAACTTTACCTCGATCTAGCACTCTACCATCGACACTCAGTATTTGATAGTGGGCTTCTTTCATCAATGTTTCCCCATTAGCAAGATCAAGGAGATACAGTTGCTGTTCCATCTGCACCCATTGCCCAATCCTGAGACCTCCCCCGCCCCCTCCAAAGCAACCACTCGACGAGGAGATTCCAGTCAAGCTTCGCCAGCTACTAACCGAGCAATTGCTTCGACGGGCGCGCACCTTGAAATTGAGTGGGGTCGTTCCTGGTGAATTGGACGTCATCACCGAGATATAGGGTAAGCCATTGCCACCAGACACGATAGATGCTCCCTGAATGTTCCACTCATAGGTTGTATAGGGATAATTGGGATTTTCATTGTCGTCTACTTCTAACTCAAGCAAAGTGCCTGGACAGGTTTGACCATTATTCCAGTCTGGACTTTGTACTAAAATTCCGTTTGGTTGCTGTGAAAAATTTTGGATTGTTACTGGAAAGTCTGTTGTACAGCTTTGTCCTGCACTTGTATAACTGGCTAATATCATTCCGGTACTATTCCCACATCCACTACCTGGATGAACAGTAATGGAGGAATTACTTTGATAATCAAGGATGAGATTTCCGTTTATGGACCAGTTGACATTTGTATAGTTGCCAGGGCCGGTTAGCTGATACTGATGGATATTGCTCACGGGGTTGGGTCCGGTAATGGATGCGGTACAAACAGGAGGAGGGCTGTAACTCATATTTCCTGAAAGCATATAAGCGGAAGTACATTTAGTTGCGATGGGCAAAGTATCTAGTTTAAGGCCTGCCTGGCCAGGCCAACTGTCTTTGTAGTACCATTGATTCCCATTGTAACCATATATAAAGACGGCGTGTGAAGTATCCGTGCCCATCCAATCATCAAAAAAGGCAATAACGCCATAGCCATAAAATATACTCATGGTGATAGTGTATTGAGACGGGTTAGCAGTATAATAAAAGAGCGTAGAATCACTGTATTTAAAGGGACTACCCGACATATTAGAGATGGCAAAATCGCGATTCTCGTTATCTGTACAGTTGCCCTCATCAATCTGCTCATAATACTTAGATGAGAAATCTGGATCACAATCTAAATCAGCGATACCAGGTACGGCAGGATCCGTAATATTCGGTAGATGAGCCGGAAGCGAAGGAGGGGCGCTTCCAACGTCTGCAACGCTATATACACCGTGTTTTTGGGCGTGAGCTAGGACTTTCTTTACCATATTATGTCCGTTGGGACTCAGGCTGCCCAAGGTGTACTTACTGTAAAGGTTCCATTCATAAAAGTCGGTACCAGCCGTTGCTACCCCATTCTGTATAGCTTTGGATTCTAGCGCAGCAACGGTAGCAAAAATATAGCAAGGCCCTTGTACAACTTGATCTCTAATGGTAGTATCAATAGGGAGTTTTTTTTGCTGTCCAAGCATGGAAGAGCTAATTACAAGGCTGAACAATACTAGTAAGAAAGCATTTTTCATCGTAATGGTTTTAAGAATATGTGAACCCATAATTTCTACTTTTTATCCCACTCCACTTCGGCCAATGGAATTAGGGGAAACTCCATATGGCTTCCCATATAGGTACTGTATTAGAAAAGTATACAAATGCCAAAATTCGGGTTATAGACTATGAATTGAGGATGCGTTTACCACTTACATCGAGAGAGAAAAAGGGTCGCATCGCAAATGCTACCTACGACCCTTTCATCAAAATCTTTCCATTATCTGGCTATTTTCCTTTAGCCACTCTTATAATCCAGTAAGCCTACCAATCGTGACTACTAAACACAAAAAAAAATAATTACAAGCAGTTCCCGGCTCACTCAACACCCTCATAAACTACTATATGTCAGACAATTAAACATAAAATAATTTTTCCCGAATGGAATAAATCAAAAACAGACTGCTCATAATAAGTCAGACAGGGATTGCGTCTCTTTTCGAGATAACTTATATTTGTAGCAGAATTTTAATTCCTTTCCATTATCAAAGTCCATTTCGGACATTATTCCACTTTCTATTATCTGCTTCAATTTTTAGTCGATTAGGTACAGCATTTATTGCTCTGAAAACCTCCATTATCCGCTATAGGATCTTTGGAATCGCAAGTGATGGAGCGCAGGCTTCATCATGAGTAGCTGATCTATTGGGCAGCTAGGGCATCACTATTGAAAGTCATTGAGCATGAAAAGCAGATTTTACTTAATAATTATCTTGTCCTTGCTATTCTTTTCAGTACAAGGACAAAACCTTGGCAATGTCTTTAAGGATCTAAAAGAAAGAAGTGAAAATGGGGAATGGTTTAAGATGAGTGGTGGTGTTTCCACTGCTTTCAACTTTAACCACATCTCGGGGATGCCCAGGCGATTCGATCCGTTTACCTGGCGACTCAACGCCAACCTCAACTTCGATATCGCGGGCATTAGCGCACCATTTTCAGCAGTCTTTTCCAATGGAAGTTCGGTCTACAATCTACCGAAGTACAGTTTCTATGGCATTAGTCCGACCTACAAATACATCACCCTACATCTAGGTGATCGAAGCATGAATTTTTCTCCCTATACCTTATCCGGTCACAATTTCTACGGTGCCGGGCTGGAGCTTAAGCCGGGGAACTTTCGGTTTAGCTTCATGTACGGGCAATTGAAGCGCGCCAGGGCAGAGGACGCCAATAGCATCCAAAATTTCGAACCCTCTTATGCAAGAAAAGGCTGGGGATTCAAAACGGGTTATGACAATGGTAAAAGTAAAATTGGCTTGATTCTATTCAATGCAGCAGATGACCCATTTTCGATTCCGAATCCCACCCAAAGTATTAATATTCAGCCTGCTGCTAATGCAGTGCTGGGCCTGGAAGCTAAACATCAGTTTTGGAAAATCATGAATCTTTCAGTCGACTTTGCCCGGAGCGCGCTAACGAGAAACCAGAACAGCTTCGACATCGCCACATCTAACTACAATACCTGGCAGAAATTTGGAGGATTGATCCAGCCCAACGCCTCAACCGGCTTTCATCACGCCATTAAAACTAGCTTGGGTTTGAATACCAAGTTAGGACAATTCAACCTCAATCATGAACGTATTGATCCGGGCTACAAAACACTGGGAGCATTGTTTTTTAATAATGACCTCGAAAACATTACGGCCAGCACATCCACGAGCTTCCTTAAGAAAAAACTCAACCTCTCTGCCAATGCTGGACTGCAACGAAATAACCTCTCAGGCGGCAGCTCCAATTCCTCCAATCGCTTCATCGGGGCCCTAAACGCCGCTTACGCCGCTTCAGAACGACTCAATCTAAACCTAGCTATTTCTAATTTTAGCACAACCAATCGAATGCGAGCCGTAACCGTCCCGGTTATTCAAGTAGACTCCATTATCTTGGTACAGACGAACCAGAGCGCGAATCTATCCGTATCGTATCTAGCAGGCAAAGAAAAATCAAATGTCTTAACGGGCATGTTCTCCTATCAACAATCCAACTCCATTGAAAATGATGTGATTAACAAGGATCAAACCACCACCTATTACATGGGCGTATTGGCGTTCAATAAAAGTCTTGCTGCTCAAAAAATGAATCTCTCTGCATCCCTAATGGGCAACTATGGGATCATACCAAATATTAGATTATTAACCATTGCTCCGAGCTTTACTATCAGTAAAAGTATGCTGGAAGATAAGCTGAATCTTTCTGCCAATGCCTCACTGTCAGGCGTGTGGAGTAATGGTAAGAATACCAACACCATTTTGACCCTACAATCCAATACTTCCTATCGATTATTTGATAAAAACCAACTCTCCCTACAACTTAGCTGGGTGGACAGTAAACAGAATACCGTCGGCAGTGGCTTATCAGAAGCCTTTAGTGAATTTATGGGAGGTGTAACCTATGGGCTTAACTTTTAGCGCTACCGCCGCTATGTTCCCGGAAATGCTTTTCATACCTAGGACTCTCTGTTTTCATCCAATGATCCCAGAAAGTAAAATAGAGTCCAAAATTGTAACGAAACTGCTTATGATGGAGATCATGATGGCTTGCGCCAATGAGCCATTTGCCCAGCCAGTGCCGTTCAAAGCCTTTGGGAAACACCTCTACGCCAGCATGATTAATGGTACCAGATAGGGTCATGATGATCAATAGGATGAAAAGGATGTATAGGTGCATCGGTACGCATAAGATGAGTAGTGGAACGACAATGGCTTGTAAGATGGATTCGAGGGGGTGAAAAGAGAAGGCGGTTAGGGAGGAGGTCTCAATGCTATCGTGATGCCATTTATGCACCCACTTGTAAACCTTGGGGAGATGCATCCAGCGATGTAGCCAATAGTAATAAGTTTCGTGCAGTAATAGGGCAAACAAGAGACCAAGTGGATGATACCATATGGGATAATCACTCCAGTCTGTATATATCTGGGTCCACCCTTTTTGCCAAAAGATCACCAAGGCCGTGCCGGAAAAGGAAAAGATAAAAGAAGTCAAGAAAGAACGCCAGACTTCAAGTCGCATCTGCTGAGCACTGATCGTTTGGACCGTAATGATCCGTTTCTGAAAACTTGGTCGCAACCAGACAAAAAACAGGTAATGATATACTCCTGAGATGATTAAATACCGAATGAATGTAATGGCAAAAATGATAAGGGTCAGCCGAAAGAAGTAATAGGGCTCGGTGAAAGGGGTACTTAGAAATTGCTCCATTCGCTCCATTATTTTAGAGTAAACACAGAAGGAGTGAAGTTGTTGCTGATTTTCATGGCCTAATGTTGGTGGGCACACTGACTGTTGATGAAAACGCCAACAGTGGGGGCATTAGGGATGTTCATGCCTACACGCAGGCTCCAATTGGTCACCATTCTCGATCGGCCAAAAAATCCCAATCCTTGACTCCGGTTACAAAGTACGAAGCAGAAGAGTATCGGTATTCTGCCGGGTGTTTTGCTAATGGTGTTTTGTACCGACATGGGTTCAGGTGGATATAATTCACCTTTTGCCACCAGACCGGTAAATTAAATATAGCTTTTGAAAGCGAACAACGTTTCCATATCTGATACTTTCGATCCACCTTATTGACCTGGTGACGTTGCAACAGCCCACCTCCATTCTCTTGTAGCTTTAATTTCATCTGCTGCGCTGTAAACTTGAGCATTCGAAATTGAATTTTACTCAACTCATATGGCACATTGATCTGCCAAACGATATGCATATGATTGGGCATAATCACAAAGGCATAGATGGCCACCGATCCTTCTCTAGTGAAATACCGAAAGCTATTTATAATGATGTCCTTGTATTCGTCATTGGCTAAGAGATGCTTCCAGTGGAGGATCGTACAGGTGGTGAAATAGTGGTTGTGCAGGTGCGGCATGGTTGCATTTTCCTATTTATTGCATTTGGGAGGGAAAGGTAACCTCTATTTTGACTTAATGTTGGTGGGATACTAATGTTGGTGGAAAACACCAACATTTGGGGGGTGGTGGAAAACACCAACATTGGGGGGTGGTGGAAAACACCAACATTTGGG
>JAHQWA010000053.1 GCA_019634045.1 Saprospiraceae bacterium | reverse complement strand
GAAGCCGTTCGTATTAAAGGGAGACCAATTGGCAGGAAGTACCTATTGGCATGGAGAACTGCTAACAGAATGGGCCAATGATTGGGTGAAGTATTGGACCGGAGGGGAAGGGAATTTTGTGACCTCAGCGATGGAGGAGATGGGGACCTACCATTCTTTAGATCGCCTGCACCAGAGTGGTTTGGTGGACAAAAACAGACTTTTGGTACTCCGAACCGCCTCCAACTTCAGTATGCAATGGCCGGGTATCACGGCACAGCAAAGTTTAGCCGGCGAAAAACTCACCGGAAAAGGCTATTCCGCTTATATTCCTTCTTTGGAATCTGCCTATCAGGTAGGTGAGGTAGTGGTGAAAGCTTTGGTAGAAGGCTGGGACGAATATGAGGTTGACATGCCACAGGCTGAGTAAAATCGCTCTGACTAAGTGGGCTTGCCTTCCAGGATGAAGGTTGGCATTCCATTATTCTTCATATGCTGAACTACTTTGGGGTTTGATGCTGGTATTTCAGCTTCGTCTGATTCTTGGCTCATTTTTTCTGTATTTCATAAATATTGGTGCGGTACAAAAATCTGTACTACCCGCATGGAGTTCTTACAGATTCCACAGGAAGACCAATAGAATTCGCAGATTTTCGAGCAGCCAAGTATCTCCTATTCTGCCTCAGTATGGGATTTGCCCAGAAATTACCGTATTTTCAGGGTACGTAAATAGCTATATCGATAACTGCCTTATGAAAGCTCGACTACCTCAAATAAAGCGTTACCTGATTTGGATTTCTTGTTCATTCCTTTTGCTCTGGTTTTTTCTGGCTTTGAGTATGGGAAGCCAGGGAACCACCTGGAAGGAATTCTTCTCCGTGCAACTTGATCTCGGCCAGATGTTGATTGGCCATCCTTTCACCTGGGTGCTTGCCCATATTCCGTTGCTGTTATATCTGGCGATTCGAAATACTTGGCGTTTGTACCAGCGACGTGGCGCCAGCATTGTGCTTACACGTTTATCTCTAGTCATTTTACTTCCACTGACCTTAGGGATCGCAGGCTGGAAATATGCAGATTGGTATACCCAGGAAAAGAACTATGCGTATGAATGGGATCATTCTATCGAAAATGAAAGTGGTTCCGCTCTACAACGCTTCAAGAAGGACGGCAAGATCCGTGGCGTGCATTACTTTGGCAGCCGAAGATTCAATGGCGACATTCTCACACCTATCACTAAAAACAACATAGAGTGGGTGGTCCTGGTGCCTTATAGTTACCAGGAGGATTATGATAGTCCTAATTTGCGCGTTGGCCGGAACTCTAGGAATGGCCGGAGTCGTGCAGAAAGATATGCGGAATTCATTGAGAAAGCTAAAGATCTAAATTTGCAGGTAATGATGAAACCGCACATTTGGATGGGGTCGCCTTCGGGAGGTAAATGGCGCTCCGATATAGAAATGGCGGATGAAGCGGCCTGGAAAGCATGGCAGGCGAGTTATCGTGAATTCATCCTGGCATATGCCAAGATGAGTGAAGAACAAGGACTCCCTTTTTTCTGCATCGGAGCGGAACTACACATGGTAGTTAAAAAGCAACCTGAATTTTGGCGAGCGTTGATTCGCGAAGTGCGGACGGTCTACAGTGGTAAGCTGACCTATGGCGCCAATTGGTATGAAGAGTATGAAGATGTCACGTTTTGGGATGAGCTAGATTATATTGGGATTCAAGCTTATTTTCCTTTGACTAAGAAAGAAAACCCTTCTGTAGACGAATTAGTAAAAGGCTGGAAGCCACATGTAAAGAAGATTGAGGCGATGTCTAAACGCTACAATAAACCGGTTCTGTTTACGGAGATTGGCTATAAAAGCTCTTGTGATGCAGCCATCGAACCCTGGGCCTGGGCCAGTAGTTTAGGAGGTTTGTATGAGAAAGTTTCTACCGAAACACAAGCCAATTGCTACGAAGCCTTCTTTAAGGTATTTTGGAAGGAGGAATGGTTTGCCGGGGCCTTGTTCTGGGAGTGGAAGGGCTATGATGGTTCGCCAAATAGTGGGCAAAGTATCAATTTTACACCCTATAATAAGCCAGCGGCGAATGTGATGGCGAAGTGGTTTGGGCGGCTGGGAAAAGAGGTGAAATAATAGTGAAAAGCAGTAGCGATGGCTTGCTAGACCCATCGCTACTGCTGATATATTTTTAGTCGATAATGGACTGATATACTAAATTCTTAAACTCTCTATGCAGGGGATAAAAGCTATGTGGAAGAAACTGCGTGAAGACCATGCTCACCAATTCTTCCTCTGGGTCTACCCAAAAGAAAGTATTCGCTAAGCCAGACCAGGTTCCTTCTCCCTCCGATCCCATTTCTGTACGGTGCGCTGGATTTAAGGTAACCATAAAGCCTAAACCAAAGCCTGCTCCGGGATTGCTCTTGCCAACTGTCATGCCATCAGGAAGATGGTTCATTAGCATCAACTCTACGGTTTTTCTTCCTAGAATTCTTTTCCCCTCAAATTCACCGCCATTGACTAACATTTGCGCAAAGCGTAAATAGTCCGTCGGTGTAGAGGCTAATCCACCTCCACCTGAAAAGAAAATAGTTGGGGATTTAATCCCATTCGTTAGTGGTGATTCCATCGGAATGATGCCGCCCTTTCCATTCGGTGCATACACAGTGGCCAGGCGATCGTGTTTGTCTTCGGGAACAAAGAAGCCAGAGTCAAGCATGCCAAGGGGCTCAAAGATTCGTTCTTGTAAGTATTTATCCAAGGGCTGTCCGGATATCACTTCTACCAAGCGGCCCACAACATCGGTTGAAACACCATATTCCCATCGAGCGCCAGGCTGAAAATTAAGCGGTAGAGTCGCGATTCTATCTACGAAAGCTTCTAGGTTTCTGCCTGGCTCCCAAATATTAGCCATAGCATACATAGTATCTACAGGAGTTGGGTTCCAACCATAACTAAGGCCTGAAGTGTGTGTTAATAAATGTTCCACCGTCATCGGACGTTCGAGGTCCACCATCTTACCCTGATCATACACCTTGAGGTTGGCAAAGGACGGAATGTACTTGCCAACTGGATCATCCAGATGAAATTTACCTTCCTCAAACAGGGTCATGAGTGCTACACTAACAATCGGCTTAGACATGGAGAAGATGCGAAAGATGGTACTGGGAGTAACCGCTTGCCCTCCACCAATCTTTGTTGTACCGTATCCTTCCATGTGAACGACCTTGCCTTTACGAGCGACTACACTGACAATACTTCCTAGCTTGCCTTCGTCGATATACCATTGCATTTTATCCTTGACCTTGGCCAACCGCTCTGTTGACAGACCCACCATCTCGGCTTGGGTCATTGGAGCTGGCTGTGCCAAAACTAGGGTTACCAAAAAAAGACTAGCCAAAAAGGCAGGGAGTGTAATTTTTAAAATCTTCATGAGGGTACTTTAATGTGAATGTTAATGATGCAAAAAAAGTGATCAAGTCAATCCTGAATGCGCTGTTTGGAATACCTGATATGCTAACTAGCGAAAGATAAACTGAAATTTTGCCAAAAAGTAGTTTGCTTATAGAGAATTTGGATTTTGCCTCCTCTGTCACAAGCTACCGTTTTATCCTATCCGATACAGATGTACCAGTTTCCAATAGTAAAAATCATAAGTGATACAAAAAGGTTTAATTCGAGACATCGGCACGGCATTCCATAAGTGGCTTACGTTGGAAAAATGCTAGATTTGTGTATCAGCGATGATAAACACTTTTGCACAAAACAAAACATAATGAAATCTTGGGCCAACTTTAGAATGGTGTTGAAAACCTACCCGTTTCAATCTCCATTCAATTATTGTCAATCAGTTTTGGGAATCCCTCCCTTACTGTTCATCAACTGTATCTGCTTAGTGCTACTCTTAGGGGCTTGTGATCGAGATGCGAGCTTAGAAGAAGAGGAAACGGAAAAGACGACCGTACCGACAACCCTCGCTAAGCAAGATTTCCCTTTGGACAACCTGTCCTCCTTTTCATCTGCAAGTGACGCTTGGGCCATTGCGGGCAATGCCTTCGCTTCCATCACTACATCTGACTTTTCGGTCGAAGAGGGTACAGGCGCTTTAGTTTGCACGAATGGAGCAAACACACTTACTCCTATATCTACACAAATGGAGCATGGGGACTTGGAAATGGATCTAGAATTCCTACTTCCCAAAAATGGACAGGGGCAGCTGTGGTTGCAAGGGCGATATGCGATCCAGCTAGAAGATACCTGGGGCGGGGAGAGCCGGCGCTGCGGCATGCTGGTTGGAAGTACATCAGCGGAAGATCGTCTGGCGCCAGTCAACGCCAGTCGGGCACCGGGCTTATGGCAACACTTAAGTTTATACTTCGAGGCTGCTCGATTCGACAGTGATGGGAAGAAGATCAGTGACGCTAAACTGCATTATTTACGACTCAACGGTTACACCCTTTTGGAAAATGTAGACTTGACCGCCCCTTCTGCGGGAGCTAGTGCAACGGACGAGGTAGCGGAAGCCCCCTTCGTTTTTGCCAGTCAGAGTGGGGCAGTGGCCTTTAGGAATATTCATTACAAAGCGTATACCTTGGATCAATTACAAGTCAGTAATATTCAATACAAATTATATCAAGGGGATTGGGATCGTTTGCCCAACTTAGATACGATGACGGTTTCTTCCTCGGGTACAAAAGAGGACTTTGATGTAGAAATGGAAGGATATGTAGATAAGTATGCGATGTCCTTTTCTGCCCAATTAGAAGTACCGGTGGCTGGAGAGTACCTATTTGAGACCCGAATCGATGATGGTGGAGACTTATTTATTGATGGAGAATTGCTTATCCACAATGATGGAGAACCGGGAATGGGCACAGAAAGAAATTTGATAACGCTCACTGAGGGCTCACATACAATAGACCTAAGTTATTATCAAGATGTATGGGGCAAGCGCCTATTGGTCTTTTATGAAGGCCCTAGCATCAAGAGACAATCCTTAGGAGCCAAGGAAACCGCCGAAGGACCAAGAAGAGGACCCAAAAAGATGGTCGTAAACCCAACCGATGGCCCAGAATTGATTCGCAGCTTTGTGAACCATAAAGGAGAAAAGCGAAACTTTCCCATCTCCGTTGGGAGTCCATTGGGCGTACACTTCACTTTCGACTTAGAAGAAGGAACGCTTTTACACGCTTGGAGAGGAGCGTTTGCCGATGTTACGAATATGTGGGTGGGGCGCGGTCATAGTCAATTGTTGATTCCGGGGAACGCCAGTGCTCAGGTTTCGACCGGAGTGAGTGTAGCTGAGCTAGCAAGCACCAGTGGAACCTGGCCAAGTGGCCTACCAGAGGGGTACTCGATCGATGGCTACGATTTGGATGCCGATGGCTATCCGATCTTTAAATATCAATTTGAAGGAATGCAGTTTTCTGATCAAGTCTTACCTACCAGTGAAGGCAATATAGAACGTACTATAACGGTTGCCGGCGGAACGCCTCAGGCTAGCCACTATGCCCGCTTAGCGACGGGCCAGATTGAGGCCTTGGAATCAGGCTGGTTTCGAATTGATGGAGAATATTACATCGATGTAGATGAGGCAACAGTGGGAGGAACGAACAATGAATTGCTTCTAGTTCCCTTAGAAGGAAAAGAGAGCGTAACGTATCACCTCATTTGGTAAAAGTTTGGCGCTTCCCAAATGGCTTTTAATATAAATTTTTGAGTAAAAGCGTGGGCAAAACATCCGAAGTTAGCGGGTCTATTTCCTAGTAAACCTTCGGATGTTTTTGCTGCGGAAAATATAAGAAGATGTTTTCGAAAAGATATTTCATTCTATATGTATTGTTTATCGGGCTTTCGAGCATATATGCTCAAACGCCCCTGTTGCAAAAAGAGGCAGACTACTATACTATCAACAAGGTACCCATTCCAGAAGGCATTGTATTGGAGGGCGGTGGTTTAGCTTTTGATGAAAGTGGAAAGTTGGCAGTGTGTACCCGGCGAGGAGAGATTTGGACGATTGCCAATCCCGCGAGTTCCAACCCCACCTTTGTACGCTTCGCCCAAGGATTGCATGAGCCCTTAGGCCTAGCTTATAAAGATGGAGAGTATTACTGTACGCAACGAGCTGAGCTGACTCGTATTGCCGACAAAAACGGAGATGGCAAAGCAGATAGCTTCCGCAAAGTCTACGGTTGGCCCTTGGTCGGTAATTATCATGAGTACTCTTACGGCCCTTTAATACTACCCAATGGCAATATGATGGTAACCTTAAATTTGGGTTGGATCGGTCGTGGAGCCAGTTTGTCGAAATGGAGAGGTTGGATGTTGGAAATCACCCCTGAAGGAGAAATGAGCCCAGTGGCTGTCGGCATGCGATCACCTGCTGGATTTGGTGCCAATGCCGAAGGCGATATTTTTTATACGGAAAACCAAGGGGATTGGGTAGGATCTGGAAGAATGACCCACATTGAAAAAGGAGACTTTGTCGGGCATCCAGAAGGCCTAAAGTGGAGCGGGGAACCGGATTCCCCCGTAAAGCTGACGATGGCGGATATTAGTGATACACTCGGGTATTCGCTTTATTCCTATAAAGAAAAGCATCCAGCTGTGAAGCCGCCAAGCGTATGGTTTCCACATACTTTAATGGGGATATCGACCTCCGATGTACTTTTAATTGATCATGATAAATTCGGACCCTTTCAAGGCCAGCTATTAGTAGGCGATCAGGGGCACAGCAAGATTATGCGAGTGGTGCAGGAGAAAGTAGATGGCGTATATCAAGGAGCCTGTCTGCCTTTCCGAAAGGGCTTCTCCTCTGGAGTGCTTCGATTGGCTTGGGGCCCGGATCAATCCTTGTATGTTGGTCAAACGAATCGAGGTTGGGCTTCTACTGGAAAAGAACGCTATGCATTGGAAAGGCTAAACTTTACCGGGAAAATACCCTTTGAAATACAGAATATTAACATTCAGCCTGATGGTTTCCTCCTCACCTTCACAGAACCAGTGGATAAAACCGTTGCCGGGGATGTTAGCTCCTACTCCATCTCTGATTTTACCTATTTATATCGCCATAATTACGGGAGCCCAGTAGTAGATCTGGAAAAGAGAGGGATACAAAAAATTGAAGTGGCGGCAGACGGTTTGAGTGCCCGACTATATGTCGAAGGCCTACGCTTAGGGTATGTGTATGAGATCAAGGCAGAAGGGGTACAAAATAGTGCTGGAAAACCCTTGGTCCACCCTTTGGCCTACTATACCTTAAACCGCATTCCGGCTGGGGAGAAAATGGATATGTCGGAGCATGCAGATCATGCCAATGCGGATGGTGTGAATACAGATATCGTAAGCCCGAAACGTATTACAAAAATGCCCGCCAGTTGGACAGATGGTCCGGAGGAAAGTGTCGAGTTGAATGCGAAGGCAGGTATGCTATTTGATAAAAATCTAATCACTGTGAAGGCGGGAAGCAAGGTTAAATTAACCTTCAATAATCCGGATGATATGATCCATAATTTGCTGATTGTAAAGCCGGGGACAGCTAATCGGATTGGACAAGAGGCAGTAGCTTTAGGTTTGGAAGGCCAAGAAAAGGGTTTTATCCCGGATTCTGAAGATGTGATGTATCACACCACCTTACTCACGCCCAATAGTAATGATGTGATATACTTTGAAGCGCCTACTGAGCCCGGCGATTATCAGTACGTCTGTACCTTCCCTGGGCACGCGGCGAGTATGCGTGGGATCTTGCGCGTGGAGTAGATTATACGTATTTTCAGAAGTACTAAAATGGCTAGGGCAAGAGGGCTGTAAGGTCCCCTTGCCCTAACTCAAAAATGGACTAGGTATCAAATCGACTCTCTCATGTTGTTATTCTCTTTTTCCTCAGCGCACCACCTACAGCACCCATTCGCAAGAGCTAAAACGGCATTGGTGTTTTTACTACTCTTCATTTTATTGCCGGCTCTCTTATCCGCTCAATTTCCGGAGGGAAGCATCATTACAAAATCGCTGGAAGAAGCGAAAAAAGCCCCGGAGAAGGTCGTAGAACTCGATCTCTCTGGTCAAAACCTTACCGCTTTTCCACTTGAGATTTTGAAAATGAAGAACTTGGCTTTTCTTGGCCTTTCACAAAACAATATCCAAGAGATACCGGACGAAATCGGGGAGTTAAAGAAGCTTCATAAGTTAAGCCTAGTGGGTTGCCAACTCAAGACACTACCTGCGTCTATCGGTGGTTTGACTGAGTTAGCCTATCTACATTTGGAAAAGAATGATTTAGATTCCTTACCAGAAACCTTGGGGCAGTTACGTAAGTTGAAAAGGCTAACACTTTCGGAGAATAACCTGAAAAAAGTACCAGATAGCATTGGTGAATTGGACCAACTTGAGTGGCTACTCCTAGGGGATAATCAATTAGCTTCTTTGCCAGCATCTATCGGCCAATTGAGCGGCTTACAAGTTCTCTTGCTATCGCTGAATCAACTAGAAGAATTACCGGTATCAATCGGAGAACTTGGCAAGTTGGAACAGTTGGGTTGCACGGGGAATAGATTGAAAACCTTACCAGAATCCTTCGGTAATCTACAGGCACTACGTAAATTAACCCTCAGTGACAATCTCAGTTTAAGCGATCTTCCCGCGTCTATGAGCAAGTTGATAAAACTCGAATCCATACAAATGGGTAATTGTGCATTTGCTCAGCTTCCCATCTCCATTTGCCAACTACCACAACTGAAGGTTTTGTTTGCCAACAAGAATCAGATAAGTACTCTTCCTAATGAAATTAAGGGCTTACAAAGTCTGGAGAGCTTAAATTTATCCGGAAACCCACTTGGAAAGGACCTCAATGAGGGTATTTACGAACTAAAAAACCTAAAAACCTTGATGTTGGCAGGCAATGGATTTACGAATGAAGAGGTGGCAAGTATCCGAGAAAAATTACCCAGATGCCATGTTTGGCAATAGTCATGAATAAAACTAGGACTTCGATGAAAAGAGTATGGCCATTGGCTCTTCTATTTCTACTCGTGAACTGCGCGACCGACAAGGACAAACCCCGGTATTTGCGCTGGGTGGGAGATATTGAGGCAGATACAGAAATGGATGGAGATACCTTCCAACTTTGCTATAGCGAAGCTCGGGTTAAGCAGTACTTCAACTTTAGCCAAGGCCTACAATATGAAGGAGAAAAAACGGCTATTGTAGAAACTTTTCGCAGCAATTATAAAGCCGTCGAAGTGCCACAAAGTGGATGGATTAGAATTCGCTTTATTGTGAATTGCAAAGGTCAGAGTGGTCGATTTAGGATGACCGGTTCTGATACAGCATACCAAGAACAAGTCTTTGATAAGAAGATCAGTGACCAGCTGCTCTCCATTACCCAATCGCTGAACGCTTGGAAACCTTTGCCTGATCTCGAAGATCCACGCGACTACTACCAGTATTTGACCTTCAAAATTGAAAACGGTGCGCTAAAAGAAATCCTACCATGAGATTGCTGATCCTTCTGATATGCTTAGGTGGAACTACATTAGTTCTAGCCCAACCCAATTGCGAAGCCTATAAATACTTCGGGGATGAACTCAAATATAAAGCCTGCAAAGCAGCTGAAAAACGGGCAGGCTACTATCAGTTTAGTCGTAAGTATCAAGAGGCCCTCGATGAAGCGCTTGCTATTGACTCCACCTTCGCTTTTGCCTACCGAGCAAAGTCTACTGCCTACCTCAAAAGTGGCGATTTCCTGGAATGGAAGTATCTCATGGATCAGGCCGTCAAATATGAGCCCACTGCACAGCTGGACTACCGAGGGTGGTGTAGATATCAGTTCTTCCGAGATTATCAGGGCGCCATCGATGACATTGAGTTATTAGATAGCTTGGTGGAATATGACATAGGGCACTCTGTTAATGGAGATTATCACCTTCACTTGGCTAGAGCGCTTTGCTACAAAGCACTGGGAGAGCGGGAACTTGCTATAGACATCATCGAGGGGCTACTAAAGGATTCGACTTATTTCATCGGTGTCTATGACTATCTGCATTTGGGAGTGCTGTATCTGGAAACGGAGCAATACGACAAGGCTTTGACTGCTCTTGAAAGACAGGAAAAGGAAAATGACTTAGCAGAAAATCGATATTATAAAGCCTTAATTCACAAAGCTATGGGCGAGCCTGAAGCTTTTCAATCCCAATTATTGCTTGCGAAAAAGAGGTATCTGGAGGGGCGAAAGATGTTTGATCCCTATGTAGAACAGATGGATAAGGTTTATCTCGCGACAATTGAGCAGGCCTTGGCCGAGGAACGCTAGCGTTCGCGTTGCAGGTTGCAACCCAAGCCACCCCGATAATATTTGCAAAAGTGAAAGAAATGGATTACTTTTACTTTTGTAAACCTTATTAATCACCCGATATACTAACTTTAAAAGGGTTTGGATGCCAAACCCTTTTTAGGTATGGTATATTCTGACCCATGTAGTTTAGGAATCTCCAGAAGGTCTATGGATAGAGGATGTCGACGATTCTAGACTGCTTTGTGTCAAGAATAATCTAGCTGACTTGTTACTTAAAACTTGCCTTTGATGACGCCCCGTAACAATCTACCTCCTCGATGGGCGGAACGATTTCTCGCCTGGTATTGCCGCCCGGACCTCTTGGAAGAGATCCAAGGAGATATCTATGAGTTGTTCGATAAGCGTTGTTTGGAGTTAGGTGCAAAACGAGCGAAAAGACGCTTTATCTGGGATGTCTTCCGTTCCTTCCGACTTTCTACCGTTAAACAAGTCCGCTCAAATCCATCACCCATGTTATTACGTAACAATTTTAAGATTGCCTGGCGGCAGCTATCGAAGCAGAAAATGTTTGGAGCCATCAAAATTGGGGGCTTTGCACTAGGTGTTGCGGCTTGCTTGCTCATTTCGCTCTACATCAAAGACGAAACCAGCTACGATCAACACTATCCGAATAAGGAGAATATTTACCGACTTTTAGGAGTCAATAAAGAGAATGGAGTAGCGGACCGAGGGGTGCATTTCGCCGCGCCCATGGCTAGCGTTCTGGAGGAGGACTATCCAGAAGTGCTGAAAGCAGGGCGGTATCTCGCAAGCCCCTTATTTGGCGCTAGAAGTACTGAGGTAAGGCGGGAAGACAGACAGCAAAACACGCACGAAGACGGCTTTATGTTTGCCGACCAAAAATTGCTGGAAATCTTCCAACCACACATGCATTATGGGGATTTGAAGACGGCCTTGAGTAAACCCAATACCCTGGTTTTGTCGAAGTCAAAGGCGGACTACTATTTCCCTAATGAAGATCCCGTAGGTAAGGTAATGATCTTGAATAATGAAGTGGACCGCCCCTACACGGTAGGAGGGGTGATGGAGGATTTCCCAAAAAACGCTCATTTGCATGAGTTTCATTTCTTGCGGACTTTGACGGAGGTGGAGTTTTGGCCTAATGAACAGAGTTTTTGGTTTTCCCCCAACTATCATATCTACCTGGAATTGCAGCCGGGCGTAGACATTGCGGCCATGGAAGATAAATTCATGGGGGTGATGGAAGATTATATAGTGCCGGTTCTGGTAGAAGCGGGAGTTCCAGATGCCAAAAAGGTGATGGAGAATGGTAGCTTTGAGCTCCAACCGATTGCTGATGTACACTTGAATTCTAATGGAGTTCCCGATCGGCTAGAACATGGAGATACCCGGTTTGTCTGGCTTTTCGGAGGAGTGGCTTTCTTCATCTTGATCATTGCTGCCATTAATTTCATCAATCTTTCCACGGCAAAGTCCGCAAATCGAGCCAAAGAAGTGGGGTTACGTAAAGTAGTCGGGTCAGAGCGAAAGAACCTGATTTTTCAATTCTTGACGGAGTCTATCCTGTTTAGCAGTCTATCCTTTATCCTCGGCACACTGCTCGCTTTCGCTATGTTGCCTTATTTCAATGCCTTATCCGGCAAAGCCTTAGTCATGCCTTGGTTGAATCCAATATTCATAACGCTTCTGATAGGATCAGCATTGGTGGTAGGAATATTTGCGGGAATATATCCAGCGCTCTACCTATCCGGGTTTAAACCCATTAATGTACTGAAAGGCGCCTTAAGTCAGGGAAGTAAAAATGCCAGAATGCAAAGTGGGCTGGTCATCTTTCAGTTTACTACCTCCATCATTTTGATCATTGGTACGGCCGTGATTCATCGACAGATGCAATTTATATTGAACAAGAAACTGGGTTTTGATAAGGAGCAAGTGTTATTACTTCAGGGAGCACATGTCTTGGATGAAAAGGTGGCTACCCTAAAGGAAGTGTTACTGCAAAATTCCGATGTCCAGTCCGTTGCTGTGTCCGACTACCTACCGATCACTGGAACCAAAAGAAATGGAAACCAATTCTGGGAAGAAGGCCGGGAAAGTGAAGATAATCCCGTAGGAGGGGAGCGTTGGGAAGTGGATCATGATTATGTCAAAACAATGGGAATGAAGATTGTGGCGGGCCGAGACTTTTCTTTGGATATGCCGACGGATTCTCAAGCAGTAATCATCAATGAAAGCATGGTTCGAAAGCTTGGGTTGGAAGACCCGGTTGGGAAGCGAATCATCAACTCTGGTTGGATAAGCTGGCCTATTATTGGTGTGGTAGAAGATTTTCATTTTGAGTCACTCAAGCAGGAGATTGAGCCGCTGGTGATGACGATTGGGGCTAGCACGAATACGGTATCGGTAAAAATCCAGACCGAAGATATGGCGAGTACCATTGCCTCTGTAAAGAATACATGGGATGAAATAGCCCCACAACAGCCGATACGATACACATTCCTGGACCAAGGCTATGCACAAATGTATGCTGATGTGCAGCGAATGGAACGCATCTTCACCAGTTTTGCCATTTTAGCGATCATTGTAGCTTGCTTAGGACTCTTCGCGCTGTCTGCTTTTATGGCTGAACAACGTAGAAAAGAAATTGGCATCCGCAAGGTCTTGGGAGCCTCCTTGAATAATCTTCTACAGTTGCTCACCCAGCATTTTGTAATATTAGTAACCGTTTCCTTCGTGATAGCTGTGCCATTAGCTTGGTATCTGATGCGACGTTGGCTCCAGGATTATGCCTATCCAACTCCCATTAGTTGGACAGACTTTCTGCTTTCTGGTTTGATTACGCTTTTCATTGCTTTATTTACAGTCGGATTTCAAGCAGTCAGGGCAGCCTTGAGCAACCCTGTCGAAGCCATTCGGAGTGAGTGATAGCTTTCAAAACCATCGCTTAAAAGAAGCTAGTATTTACCGAACCTTCAGCACCAATCGTCATATTGACTCCAAGCATGATGGATAGGGAATGCTGGCTTCTTTTGTTCTCTCTGTCTTTCTTTCCAGCGGTCAAGTCCATCATGTCATAGAAGCCTAACCCGGTAACAAAGGCCTGGAAATTGCTTCCAAGTTTTTTAGAAATCGTAGCTCCAGCAATTGGGCCAATGTGGAAGGCTCCTCCTCCTACGTCTTCTGGCAATAGCACCTTACTCGTTTCGGCCAAATCCTCCAACTTAATCAACTGTGCAGCGGTAAATTCGTTTTCAAAGGCAATCCTTTCGATCTCATTATTGAGGTGATTGAAAAAACCTGCCTCACTTTCGGATCGACTGAAACTCCAATCAAAGCCAGTACGGGCTCCGACAAATACTTCGTAGTCAAAGGCTCTGCCGATGCTATTTCCGCCGGCTCCATAAGGCGTTTTCATAATATTCGCGCGATAGTCGAAATGCAGGTTCATCCCTTTCTTACCCTGTTTAAAATAGCCAGGACTCGCTGACAACTCAAAGAAGTGGGTCGGAATCTTTACATCCGAGGATTCTCCAAAGCCATAAGTAATGAAGATGGTAACTACCGTCTTGTTATAGCCGTTTTGACCAAATTCCTCTCCTAGATCGATGTCATTTAGGGGGTCTTCATTCCCTTGCAACAGGGATTCCAACTGGGCACCTAGCCGCACTAGGTTCCACATGGCTTTGAAGTGAGGGTTGGAGGATAGCTTTGCTCGGTCATCCAATGCAATGACACTATTGAACTTAACGCCAAAGTCGAGGCGGGCATCATCCAAAGCCACGAAATAGTTCTTTTTGGATTTATCCTTATAGGTATAGGTGGGTTTCGCTTCTTGCGCCAAGGCAAGTTGTGTCATGAGGGAGGTAAGGGCGAGTAGTAGAATTCTTCTCATAATATATATAGGTTATATAGATAAGCCACTCATTACAGAGGTATCGTATCTCGATCGTTTCAAAGTAGTGTTGTCCGATAATGCAGGTATATCCTTTCTCATCAAAACCCGTCCAAAGTCCAACGCATGCCTAGAAAGCCATAGGCCGAAAACATGGGCTGTGTTCCTTTTATCGTTAAGTGATTCTGTAGGCTAAGCTCCGTGCCAGCGACTACCGAAATGCCTCCGCCAAAATTGATAGGTAGTTCCGCTCTGGTAAACCAGCCTAGAGATGGGACAATCCTAGGATCACGGAATTTACCAAAGACGACATTCTGAATGGCTTCTGCAATCTGATCCGTAACGCCTTCCACAGAGTTTAGGATACCGCCTTCCATCAATTCATCTAACCGCTCCCGTACAAAGAGGATATTCCCCAAATCAAGGACCGGCGATGGGTCAGCGGTCACTCTCACGCCCGCCGTCAACTCGAAGTCAATCGTTCTCGTTCGTTTATTTCCCCATTCCAGTAGCACCTGGTCTCCCATGAAGGCTTGCTTCAGATGGGCATATACCTCCAGGTCGTATCTTTTATTGAAAAAAGGAGGTATTCGGTTGACGTCCGCCAAGGCCATATTCGCCAAGTGTTCGCTTAGCTCTTCCGCCTTCCCGGAAATAGAAAGACTAACAGCCTTAACCTGATTTTTAAGTTTTCGTGATTCTTGCGGTACAGTCAGGCGAGGGGAGGAGATGGCAAAACTTCCGCCAATCCAGCGATAGCGCGCAAAGAAGCGAACCATAGACACGCCACGCCCTAAATTCTTCTTTACTTCCTGGTCTGAAATGTCGATGCGTAAGCCTGGAAATAATTCCTTTAGCCATCGAGGAGCATCAATGTCATATCGAGCAAAAGCAGTATCTATCTCTGCTTCACTGATCTCCAATTCTGAGAAGCCTACCATCTTGGATAGATCGCCTTTGAAGGTGGTGTAGGCACCGCCAACCACGGATTCCATGCCAAATTCGAAGCCCTGCCCAGATAGCTGCATCCAGGTAAAGAGACTTAAGTATAACAGGCAAATCTTTTTCATAAGTAGATATTCTAACAGAAACAGGCGTGAACTGCGGACCTGTTCCCTGGATTTAATTCTTTCTATTGCATCAATAATAGATCTCCTTCGTAGGTTTTGATGGCCCCGTTGCCAAATCGGACCAATCCATAGTAGGTGTAAATCCCGGTGTTCAACAGTCGGCCTCTACTGTATCCATCCCATCCCAGTTGAGGGGCATTTAGCTCGAAATCTTCTCGCTCAAAAACAAGATTCCCCTGCCGATCAAAGATCAAGAGAGAAGCTATCTGTTCGCCGGAGGTATTATCACTGAAAAAAGTGAAGTAGTCATTCAGACCATCATCGTTTGGGGAGAACACATTTGGCACATAGATATCTCCCAATACGATAGTCAGTGGAAAGCCATCTGAAGCCCGGCAGCCTCTAGCATCTTCCACAATAATCCTAACATCTAAGTCTTTGTCGGCTATGAATGAAGTATTGATCTCTCCGGTGTTGATCTCCTCCGGGACCCATTGAATGGCCACAGGACTACCAACGACCTGCGCTTGAAGGTCTACCGGCGTCAGCGGCCGAATATTCAATTCCTCTAGGTCGAGAGAAACGCCTAGGGTATCTGGTGCTACTATATTCACCTCTCTTTCTTGAATGCACCCCAAATCATCCTGAATAGTTAGCTGGTAGGTTCCCGGTAGCAAATCCTTGAACTCGCCATTGAGTACATAAGTGTTTCCTCCATCAATAGAAAAGATCATGGGGCGATTCAGGTCCTCGGGTATGATATTGATGCTTCCTGGTTCGTTTGGACAGAAAGGATCTTCTACCTGAATGTCAAAATTGGGCCCATCTGGTCGAGGAACATCGATCAAGCTGCTCGTACTGCATCCCGTAGCATCGGTTATCGTCAATTGATACTGGCCTCCATCCGTGCTGGAAATACTAGAAGTGGTGTCCCCTGTTTCCCAGCGATATTGGAGATTGTCGGGAAGAATGTACACTAGGGTACTATCGCATTTGTCTTCAAACAATACCTCAATAGCGGGAGGATCGCTTCCAGATAGTTCGAAAGAACGGGTAGAGGTACAACCGAATTCGTCGGTGGCTTCTACACTATAGGTTCCAAAATACGCTACTTGTAGGTCCGGGATACGCCCCTCCGGCATCATGGCACCAGTGGGGTCAAACCACTCAATATTGACATAAGCAGTATCGTTGAGCAAGGAGAAGTCTACCGTTTCGCCTAGGCAAGTAGATGGGATATTCAATTCAGGTAGGGGAGGGGTTTGGACAGAAAGCAATAAGCTGTCCGTGTCTTCACAATTCTCGTCGTTGAACGCGTGCAAAATCCAGACGCCATCATCCGCTTCTGTAGGAGAAGGAATACTGATGATAGAATCTTGCACGATGCCAGCTGGACTTTCCCAGAAATGTCCCATTCCGCCAGTACCCGCGAAAGTAACTGGCTCTCCCTGGCAAATGGTTTGGTCTAAGCCAGCTTGCGCAAAAGGCGGGTTCTCAATAAAGATCGAGTCAGTAATGATGCAACAGTCTTCTTCCACCTCAAAATAGTACCAACCTAAATTACCACTCAAGGGAAGAGTGGCCTGCAAGTTCTCCGCTGCGAAACCATTGGCATGGGACCACTGGATACGAGCATCGGAACGGTAGCAATTTGCGGGTAATTCAGCCAACAGTCGGAGTTCATTGTTTTGACAGTCGATCTCGTAAGCTAGATTGACACCACAAGGCGTGATAGCTTCCGGGCAAACGATATGAGCCGAGAAAGAGGTGCTCGTATTAGCTGGATTGCTATAAACACTAAAGGCGATTCTAAGCCCAATGGCGCATATGGGAATTCGGCCGCTTAATCGGCCCACTCCGCTAAGCGTTTGCAAATTGCCCGTCAAGGTAAATGGGGGCTGACTAAATGATTGCAGCCATAGATCAAGGGTAGATTTCTCTAGTACATTACTCACCATTAGGGAATCATCCAGTACTAGGGCAAAACCATCCACACAATCAGCACAATTACCAAAGGCAATATTTCCCAATGCTTTTTGAGTGCTGTCCGGCATGATGGCGTAGGCTTCTGCCCGATCTATTTGTTGTCCGCCAAAAGCATTAATATCGATATAGAAAGCGCGGAGCTGTTTGTCCGCTTCAAAGAAGGTCTGATAAATCAGTGTATCTCTAGTCTGAACACCATCATCATTTTCAGCTTGGGGGTCTATATAGGAAGTCCCACAATCTTCCAGCGTAATGATGGACTGTGCATGCAAGTTTTGAATTAAACTAAAGCTTAAGACCAATAGAAAAAGGCGTAATGTCAAACCTATCATAAATCAATGTCGTCCTTGTCACCTGTGCATATCAAAAACCGTTCCGGCAATCGATATTTGAACGATTTGTATGAAAAAAAATGCAATATGATTTTGCAAGTAGGGTTTTCCTGGGTTCTCTGATGGCTGTTTGTAGTACGTAAAGCAATGCTTTTTGGATAAGATCATGGATACTCCCAATGTTGGGATAGCAGTGCTCATGCCCTGTAGGGATTACAATAATGTCGTCAGAAAACCCCTGCTAGGAAATATAGGCAGGGTGCTTTGGCGCAATGATCAGTGGATCGACTTTGATCATTGCTAGGCTTGGAGATTTATGATTTGCCGAGTAAGTTTTTAGTACTGAAGCAGTTAAAATGGGTGTCGAATGCTGCTTCGTTTTTTGATTTCACCTTACTCTCAAGGTCGCGTAAAAGTAACACTTTTTAATTTTTTCCATACATCTGCTTCCCATTAATTTTGGTTAAAGTTCTTCATTCAAACGCCAAAAAGCCGACCTTTCACCGATCTTTCCTTACTTTAGCGGAAGCTAATACGTGAGTCTGTCCAGGGGATGGCATTCAAAATCATAACTCACCTGAGGGAGTGAATTACTGTAAAACAGAAAGAAGTACTACTACTTGCTGATAAAGTATTCAAAAGATTACAGTTCACCTAAGACCTCTTTCTCTACCATCACTAAGGGAAGTAACTACATTCAAATTTGCAGATGCTGGCCAAGATGTTTGCCTCGTGCACATCGGTCAAGTGTATTAAAGTTTCCTTCTCCGCCAATTTTTACGGTCTTGTCCGGCTGGCCTGACCCTAAGCACAAAAATTGTCGGAGAACCTAAAATCAATAGAAGGACATTGAATTGGTTACAAGCCTTGTTGGCGAATATTAGGGAAATGGCTACCGGTTTTTTCGTAGGCATATTTCTTTTGGCGGGATTGTTTGCTGCCTTATTTCTTTATCAAAGACATTGGGATGATCTATCCCAGTTACCAGTTATTAAAGGACTGACAGAGGTATACCAGGATGGAGTTCTTAGGTTGAAGGAGATTGGGGCTGAGACCATTGATGAGTTCTACAATGGCCAACTTGGAATGACAGAGCAAGTATCGGTAGCAAGCTTGAAAGGAGGCATTCCAAGCCAGGAAAGAGGAGAGAAGTCGAAGAACGGTGATCAATTGGTGGTGTACACAAGTTGGGATGCGGATCGCATTGTGGACAAATTGAAAGCTAAAGGGTTTTCAGGCAAAAAACTGAAGAATGCGAAACGATTTATCGGTTACATTAAGCAACATCAGGGCGTTGCCCTGAGAGATATGCAGCAACACAAGGTCTTGGCTAGTATCAAACTAGCACAAGCACTGTTGGAGTCTAATGCTGGAGCAAGCAGCTTGGCTACGGCATCCAATAACCAGTTTGGTATAAAAGCCTTGCCGACTGCAGCCGCACGAAGGAAGATTAAACGCAAGCAGTTCGATCAGTTGGATGATTCCGATTTTATTTTTAGACATCCCGCAGTTGGCGTTCATAATATGCATGATGATCATCATTATGATCGTTTTGAGAAATACCAAACAGTGGGAGATAGCTATGCCAGACACACTCAACTATTGACAAGGTCTTGTAACAAAGGCAGCAAGGGCTGCTATAGCTGGATCTGGTCAACTTACCGCGTTGGAGAAGACCTGGTGGACTTAAGCCGCATGGCGAAGTTATATCAGAAAAAATCAGGTTATAAGCCACGCGATTTCTTTAATGGACAAACTAAAGTACCCTACTATGCAGCGGCAGCAGCAGGCCTCAAAATGGCGGGCTACGCTACGAGTAGGAGATATCATCAGAAGATAGCATACCTCATTGAGACCTATGAGCTTTGGCGCCTGGACGTTGATTTGCTTGCCGCCCTTAAGCAAGCCACCATATCCTCAACCGATCCGCCCGCCAATACGCCTAAATAGGCCAATGGGTAATTGGACCAGATAGTAAGGCATCAAAAGTTGGGCATTGAAGAGTCTTGTAGTAGAGGAAGGTACATTGAATGGTGTGCTTCCCGTTTTGGGAGGCTAGGCCAGAATATGGAAGAAATACTTTCCCATCTATGACCATACTAGGTTAATTTAAAAGAATTATAGCCCTTCTACCCATCTTTTGTCGGAAAAATACTGGCTTCCCCCCAACAAGTAGCCATGATGTTTTTTTCCGGTTTTTCTATTATTGAATTAATGGTGTTGCCGAGTGGGCAGCTGGACAGCGCACGAACCGTCCAGAGCTACGCTTCGGTGGAGGTTTGATCCACCAATTTGGACTGAGGTCGGCAAAATACCCGAAACACGAATCAACAATTTATTCAAAACTATAAATCTCAAGATGATGAAGAACATCAACAATTCGCCAAGAAGAAATGGAGGAAGTCTTTTACTGAAAAGCCTAGGATTTTTATTCGCCGTGATCCTTTTTGTAGGAATGATGGATAAAGCCGGAGTGAATATCTCATTAGATGATCAGGGGGCTGCTAGCACACAAGTGGCTCATGCTGCCGTTGGTGAGAAGCCGGCCATGGAAACTCCGCCTAGCTCCGCAACTAGAAACCGCATTATCGTTGCGGATGAACCAGAAGTACGCCCTACTCGTTCTTACAGCACTCCCAAGTCTTATGATGTTAGCAATTCAAGCAGTAAGCGAAAAGGGTTAGATCGAAGTATCACCGTAGAAGATTGGATTGCCGGATTCTCTGATTTAGCCGTAGAGCAAGCTATGGACCGCGGTATTCCTGCTGGTGTAGCCCTAGCGGTGGGGGTTTCTAAAATCAAGGATGGCGTAAATATTAGTAATTGGAATAGCTTTATGGAAGAGGTGATCGAGCCACTTGCGGCAGCAAAGTTTCAGGCTTCAAGAAAGCAAATCAAGTCCTACTTTAAATACTCTGCTAACAGTGAGAAATGGGCGGAAGGATTAGGTAATACGGGCGATTTTTCTGCTTCTGGTTTAAAGAAGGTAATGAAAAAGTATGCGCTCAGAGACTTCGACTATGAGGTACGAAACAAATTGTCTAGTGATCCTGAGGTGGAAAAAAGAGCCAGAGAAGTGGCAGAAGAAGTGACTTATGCTATGAAAGAATCGCGATGGGAGGCTAGGAAAGAGGCCGTCGCAAACCGTTCGAAAGCACGAGAAATGAAAAGCGCAGAGATCTGGGAAGCGGAATATGACGAAATGGTAGGGCGTGAAGTAGCTAAGAAAATTGCAAAAGAAAAGTTAAAAAGTAACTCCTATATCTCAGAAGAAGATATGGCTCGTTTGGTAGAAGAAACAAATGTGGAAACGTCCAAGGTATTGGAGAATAAACTCTCATTCCCAGGCCGTAAAGTCAATAAAGACCACCCTGATGCCACTAAGATGAAGGACATTACCAACCCTAAAAATAGCCAGGCCCGGGAGGAGCTATACCAGAAGAAATTGAAGGCAAGAAAGGCCTCTAGGAAAAAAGAAAGGAGCTAATCGCCTGAAAAGGCACGTTTTTTGTATTATAAATCGTTACACTACCTGATCACCTACAAATGTACGGTGATGAAGTGGTAGTGCTTTATCATCTTGAGATTATTTACTATTAGCAACTAAGCGTTTACACCCATTTTTATTGGAATAGTAGGACAGACCTTAAGAATTTGGAGTACAGTGCCCTTACTCCGGCTGGTTGAGGATTGGCAAAGGTTAATCCAAGCCCGCTATTGCCTGTACTTAAATTATTTAAAAATTAGCTTGAGGTGAAGTTGGAATTATGGCAACACTTCAAATCCGATTGGGCTTGACCTCGGTTAAAAAAGAAACTACATGAAAAGATTGTTGACTACTGTCCTTCCTTTCGTATTCGCTCTGCTGACTTTTGTAGACGGTAACGCGCAAAAAGACCTGTTTAAAGGAATTTTTGAAAGGGAGGATGCAAAGTTTCACCCCACTTTAGAAAATGCCCCAATGCAAGGGGTGGCGAACCTCAACCTCTATTTCACCCATAGCAAGGTGAATACATTAGAGTACTCGGTGTGGATTAAAGATTTAGGCACGAGTATGATGGGCGATGGCCCAAAGAAGATGATCAAAGATCTCGGATCTATTGGTAATCGCGAGAAACAAACCATTAAAATTGAGGGTTTGTTGGATGGACATTTCTACACGATAGGCTTGGATTATCGGAAACCTCAAAGCCTCAATCGAAAGTTTATTTCAAAGGTGCTGCAAGAAGGATACTTGTATCGCTTTCAAGCATCCGGTACTGTGGCCAAGAAGGATCCATCCAGTATCCCCTCGGCCACACCCGCCAGCCCTCAAGCACCGAGTCGAAGCTTACCTTGTTACAACCCAAACATCTCGGTACAGGTGGAAGCTTCTGGCTATTGCGGAACGGCTAATCGACCCGCTATCTTAGTACAATGCAAGGATTGCCAAGGGAAGAATTGGCGTTTCTCCGTGGAAGTCAAGACTAAGTATGGCCAATGGCAATCACTACGGGCGGATGGAGCACCACAAAATGCTTTGGGTGTGGCTGTGAGAACCGAGCCTTTGTGCTTACTGCGACCTGGCATGTATGATGTTCAGGTGCTGGCCTGGGGACAGAACTGCAGTACGCCCATTATTAAATCTATACAAACTGCTGTCATCATCCCTGATGATCGCCTGATCAATAACCCGCCAGTGGTGTCTGCACCTAGTACGCAGATCCAGGTGGAAGAAGATTACCGGAAACTACCAGATACCTGTGAAGTAAGTGCTAGTGCTAGTGTGCAAGGGAATACCATTAGAGGTACCGTAGAGTTAAATAGAACTTCGCCCTGTGGCGATATGATGCCCTATGCTATGATCAAATATGTGCACCCAGGGCATAGAGATATCACCCTGGATAAGGTGGTACTGATTCCTGGTTCCATTGCACCTTTTGAGATCCCGCTCGACGCTCGAGACATGCAAAGAGGTATTCATACTATTCAAGTGCAAACTTACGTCAAGTCTGACGTTACGCAGGAGGAAGTTCCCATGAGTTCCTTCTGGCTTAAAGCGGAATTACCCGGACAGCGCGATAGGGATTACTTAGCGGCCAGAAATGGAACGGCAATTCCTACGCCAACAGAAGCAAGAGCTAAATCAGGGCAACAGCCCAAGATAGCGGCAAATTCTGGCGAAAGAGATCCGTATGCTTCTAGTGTTGATCCTACCTTGATGGAGGAAACCTTCAATACTGTAAATGTAACGGCATCGGACCCTAATTGTACGCCCATTCAGGATCTTAATCTAGTATTTGACGGGCCGAGATCTACCATCCCTTTGTACATCGCCTGGTTGAATCCTCGCTGTTGTCAGGAGGAGGGGTGTGATTACACCGTCTGGGCTGGTGCTGGCCCCAAGCAATTGCGGCTATTGGTGAGTGGAAGAAAGAAAGGGGCTATGATTCGGGAATTGTTGACTCAATTGCATCCGGATGATCAATACTATGAAGTTGTGGTCAAAACCGGAAACGGACAAAGGAAAGCCGCCTATGTTTCGGGCGAAGGTCCACTTTATGGCGTAGAGGATATCATAGGTTACCATGATAAGGTCAATCCTACGACCCTTGAACAAGCCGACGATGGATTCACCTCGGTCCAAGTTGTTCCAGATGGAGCTGTAGGAGGCCCTCTTGCTGCTCGAGCTCCTGGCGCTGTGCCTAAGACAGGTAGTAAGCCGCTGTATGACATGCCTTCTGTTCCCATCACCAAGTTTGAAGCTTGTAAGTACAAGCGAGAGCTGGTTGTGCGGGCGGAGCAACCCATTCAAGTGGGGGATATTGTAGATGTTTCCTATGGATTTAAGGCGAAAGGCTATCAATACACCCTATATTTTCAGCCACAAGGTTCATCCAATTGGGTCATTGCACCGGGAACGAATGAAGGGCAATCTAGTCCCAACTTTGAACTTGAAATGACTAAATACCATACAGGTAAGTATTTGCTACTTTCCCAAAAGGAATCTAGCACCTGGGGATGTCTATCCTCCTCCCAGGACGAAGCTGTTGAACTAAATGTGATAGAATAAAGCCTCATCGGCTTTCCAAAATGGGAAGACCTTGGATCTAATTGTCGTGATCCAAGGTCTTCTTTACCTCCCTCCCTGAGAAAAGCACCAAGAAAAGGACGTCGTTCCGCTTGCAGTAAGACAATATCTCCAACCAGGCTTCGTGTATATACAAATGGATAACCGCTAGTTGTTACCGAAAGCCATTTTCATCCCTATTGCCCTATTCAGTTAATGAGTAGCCTTTGCTACTCAATGATAACCCGTAGTCTCTAAACCTAAATTATGAAACGAACCGTACACAGTGTACTAAGCTTAATGCTCTGCTGTTTGGGATCGGTCTTGCTGGGGCAAGATATTACTGTCCGAGGGCTGATTTCTTCTGCCGAGACAGGAGATCCACTTCCAAATGTGCAAATTGAGTTACAAGGTACCCCCCGAAAAACATCCTCCAACGCGCAAGGCTTTTTTGAAATTAATGTACCCCCACCGAATATCTTTTATGCCCGGCGCAATGCGATTCTCCTTTTTTCTTTAGTTGGACATGAAACGATAGAAGTAGATGTGGGCCGGAGGAAGGAGTTTAATCTTTCGATGAAGCGAAAGCTCGATAATCAAGAGATTCAAGTTGCAGAAGTAATCCTTACCGGAACGGCGGATGGACAAACGCCAAAAGGGCTCTGCTTCAGTGTAGATTGTCTGCATGACGATGCCTTTTACCCTGTTCCTCCTTCCTATTTAGGGCAAGGCTTACAGGCTAAGGTAGCGGGTTTGCGCGTGAGCCAGTTGGGCCGGCAGCCCGGGCAAGGTGCCTATTTGCAGTTGCGTTCTGCGAACTCCATTGCCAATGGCCAGCAGCCCTTGATATTGCTTGACGGCATTTATCTCAATGGTTCTAGCCTTGCTGACATCAATCCAGAGGATATTGAAAAAGTAGAGGTGTTGAAGGGGGCAGCTGGTGCTTCCTTGTTTGGCTCGCAAGCCGCGAATGGAGTAATCCAGTTCTTCACCAAAAGAGGCAAAACGACAGAAATCGGCCGCTCCAAAGTTTCCTACCGTACCGAGTGGGGATTTTCGGAGGAAGCCAAGCGTTATGATCTGAATACATTTACCAATAGAGAAATCACAAATCCTGAAGGGCCGCAGCCGGTTCTAGGGGATTTTACCGATAGCCAAGTTCATGATACCCCACTCCCTAATCTACAAGATTACCAGGAGGATATTTTGTTCCGAAATGGACAATTCTCTTCTCACAATCTCTCCATCAGTGGGAGAACTAAGTCTTCGAACTACCTTTTCTCAGGTCAGCGCCTTAGAGATGAAGGCGTAATCCAATCGGCAGATGGATTTACTCGAAATGCTTTCCGCTTGAATTTTGATCAACAGTTGAGTGAAAAGATTGACTTTGGTATTAGTACGGCCTATTCGAATTCTATGCAGGATTTGGTCGCCGGAGGCAACAGTAATACAGCGGATTACCTGGCGACGACTTTGTTTCTCACGCCAATTTTTGATTTGAATGTCCCCAATGAAGAGGACGGTAGCACCTTTGACTGGGATATTGACAATACGGGAAAGGGGATTACAAATCCACTATACCAGGATGCCAATATGGAGCAATCGGTTGGTCGGAGCCGTTTCCTAGCTAATGCCAAGGCTGGCTACTACTTCCGCGATTGGTTACAGTTACGATATGCGGCTACTATCGATCGATCCACCAATCAGTTTGAGCATTTTATTGAAAAGGGATTCCTGAGCACCTCAGTCCCGGGTTTCTTTGGGTCCCTAGCTACGGCTGACCAACAGTTCGTCAATGGGGGAGCGATCCACCGGAGTCAGCAGGTCAATCAGTACTTCACCTCAAGAGCAGATTTGATTGCCAGAAGATCCTTCAGTGGATTCAATGGAGCTTTTCGGGCTAGCTTTTTGTATGAAGACATTACCGAAAGGTACAATGAGGCGCGAGGGGAGAATCTGGCCGTCGCAGGGGTTCGTTCCCTTGACAATGCCCAGAGCAATATACAGATCGCCTCCAATGCGCAAGATATCGTCGCCTACAGTGGATTTTTGGTCGCGGATATCGACTACAAGGAGAAATTCTTGTTTAGCGGCTTATTCCGGCAGGAGCGTAGCTCTTTGTTTGGTCCGGAGGAGCGCAATGCCAACTATTATCGAGTCAGTGGAGCCTATCGGCTATCTCGTGATGCCCGCATAAAAGGAGTACAAGAACTAAAATTGAGGGCTTCGATCGGGACTGCGGGTATTCGTCCGGCTTTCGAACAGCGCTTCGAGACTTTTGCTTTACAGAATGGCTCGGCTACCAAAAATACCTTAGGAAATGAGGCGCTACGTCCTGCCATTTCCACCGAAAATGAAGTGGGAATAACTGCCACGCTGTGGAAAGCGTTCGATCTTGATTTTACCTACAGTCAAATTAAGACCGAGGATCAATTGCTACTGGTGCCCCTGACAGGGGCTGCTGGCTTTACCGGCCAGTGGCAAAATGCGGGCAGCATAGATGCTACCATATACGAGGCTCGCCTCAATACCAACCTAGCCCGGCTCTTCAAAATAGATACCAAAGCATTTCAATGGGACGTAACGGTTACTTTTGATCGAGTCCGGCAAACGATTGATCGCTTGGATATTCCCTCCTACATCACAGGCCCCGGTCTTCAACAAACATCCTTGTTTTTGGTAGAGGAAGGTCAGGCTTTCGGTACGATGGTCGGGGAGGTTTTTGCTAGAGATGCAGCTGAGCTAGAAGGCCAAGTAGGGATCAATCCGGCAGATTATGTGCAGAATGAGGCAGGCTATCTAGTCCGTCAAGAGACCCTTGGTACTCCAGCGGAACGTCCCCATAAGCTACGAGATGAAAATGGCAATCCTTTGGTTCAAACCATTGGAAATAGCAATCCCGACTTCAGAATGGGCTTTCTGCAAACCTTCAGCTATCGAGGGCTACAACTGTACGCGCTATTTGATTGGAAAAAGGGAGGAGACATCTACAATCTAAGCAAGCAGTGGTTGTATCGGGATCAGCGGCACGCGGATGTAAGTCAATTTAGTAGCATTGCCGGAGGATTCTATAGCGGAGATGGTCTGTATAACAATCAGGTGGCTAACAATCATTTTGTAGAGGATGGCAGCTTTTGGATGCTGAGGGAAGCCTCACTTTCCTACACCTTTGGTAAGGGTATGTTGGGGAGTTGGTTGGGCAAGAGCATTGATCGGATTAAGTTGAGTTTGATCGGTAGAAACCTGATGACCTGGACGCAATACAGTGGCGGGCATCCCGACATTAGCACCTTACCTACTGGCGAAAACACCTTGGGCAATCGAGTACCAGGTGCGCCGGGAAGCGACCGTACGACACCCAACGGAGATCCAAGTCTTTTTGCGGTGGATGCCTTCAATTACCCCCTACGGAAAACCTATTCTTTTAGCCTACAAATTACCTTCTAGATATGAAGTTTAGTATAAAGCAAACGATAGTGGTCCTGATTTGCTGCCTGGTTTTTGCAGCTTGTAAAGAACTGGATACTACGAATAATAATAACCCTGATCGAGATGGGGTGCTGAGCAGTGGAGCAGATTTGAAAACGGTTTTGAATGGTGCTTATCTTTCCTGGTGGCGCGCTATCCACGGAGAATACCCCGTCATCGCGCTGGGGGTTGCGGCAGATGCCTATGGCTTAGCATGGGAAGATTTTGGAGCCCAGCGGATGGGTAAAGAACCACGTACAGCTTATAATAATCGCTCCACGGAGTCAAATGAGTATCAACAAATTGCAGAAGTGCCTTGGTATGGCTGTTTGAGTGCTGTTTCTACCGCTAATGATATTCTGAGTGCATTAGATAATGGGGTTTCCATAGACAAGGATGGCCCTTTAGATGAATCCATCCGAGCGGCAGCTTATCTGTTGCGTGGACTAAGCTGGGGATACCTGGGATTGATCTTTGATCAAGGGTTGATTGCTGATGAAGACACGGATTTGAATGCTTCTATCCCTTTTGTTGATTATAAAGAAATGGTGGCAGCGGCAGTGACGGAACTGGAAAGAGCCATACGGTCCGCTGGAATTGCTGGCATCGATTTTAACCATACCTATTTCAATGGGGTGAGCATGGATTCCAAGCAATTCACGGATTTATGCCATTCCTACGCAGCCCGATTCTTGACACAATGGCCGAGAACGGCGGCGGAATACGAAATGGTGGATTGGACAGCCGTACTAGAACATGCGGAGCAGGGAATTCGAGAGGATTTTGGTCCGATTGCAGATGGAAACTTCTGGACGAGCTATCACAAATACACCTTTGATCAAACTGGCGAAGGCCCCTTCTGGGCTAGAGTGGATCAGCGGCTAGTGGCAGCTTTAGATCCGAGCCAACCGACCCGCTACCCCGAGGTGATTGCTAATGGAGATGCTCCGCTAAGCAGCCCAATGGCCACTAGTGCAGATGAGCGCTTGAATACGGATTTCGTATTTGTACAGATCCAGCACTTTCCCGCAGATTTAGGAGAATGGCATTATTCTCACTATAAGCATAATCGCAACCGGACGGACCCCGGGTTTGCTGGAGATGGGGCGACCATGGGCGCCATGCCCGCCTTCTTGCAGGCGGAGAATGAACTCCTAGAGGCCGAGGCACTTTTGAATCTTAACCGGCTGATGGAAGCCATAAGTGTTCTGAATGCAGGCCCGCGTATCATTCGGGGTCAACTCCCCGCTTTGGATAACCGGGCACTAGCCCCAGAGGTGATGTTAGCGATTCAGTATGAACGAGCTATTGAACTATTCAATGCCGCCCCCATGGGCCAATGGTTTGATCGACGGCGATTTGGCCCTCGACAAGACTCGCAATCGGTAGATGCTTTGGGTGGTTTGCAAATGGGGACACCGGCTCACTTACCGGTCCCGGCAGATGAATTAAAAGTACAAGGAGAACTACCCTACAATTTTGGGGGTAGCTTGGATCCTGAAGGAATAGAAAGAGTCTTCTAGTACTCTTCAGACAAATACCGATAATAGTTTGAGTATTTGCGGGCATAGACTTCTTCGTTTGTATTTTAGAAAGATAATGCGGCTTGAGATGAAGAAGTATCTATGCTACAGTTTGATTTATGTTCTCTATGCGCTGCCCAGTACGATTGGACAGACGCAGGACTTTCGTTTCGAACAACTTTCTGGTGAGCAAGGCTGGAAAGGAAATGCCGTTAATGCGATTTTGCAGGATCACCGAGGTTTTCTTTGGATTGCCACTTGGTCCGGGCTTTTTCGATACGATGGATATGAGGTGAAGGCCTATCGACAGGATCCTACGGACGAAAATGGTTTACAAAGCAATTATGTAATTAGCCTTTACGAGGATAGTCAAAATCGACTATGGGTGGGTACTTCCTATACCGGCTTGTACCAGTATGATGAAGCACAGGATGGCTTCATTAATTATGCCCAGGAAACAGATAACATGAATAGCTTAAGCAATAATAACGTTTGGGCTATGCTGGAAGATAAGCAAGGATTCCTCTGGATTGGAACCGAAAATGGGTTGAATCG
>JAHQWA010000052.1 GCA_019634045.1 Saprospiraceae bacterium | reverse complement strand
ATTAAAAGTCTGTACCACACTGCAACCCGTGACATCATCTGTGATGGTGACTAAATATGTACCGGGCACTAAGTCCGTCAGAGCCGCATCAGTTGCCCCATTGCTCCAAACAAAATCAAAGTCAGCATTCGTATCAGTAAGAGATAGCTCAATGGCCCCTCCTGCATCTTGATCACAGGGCACCGGCGTAATATTTGCAGCTACGATCGACTCGCCGTTTCCTCCAACAACGGCACAGGCTTTGGCTATTTCTCCTGCATTATTGCTTACTTCCAATTCATAGTATCCTGCACTAAGTGTCTCAAAAGAAGACAAATTACTAGAAAAGCCATTCGGGCCCGTCCAGTTATAGGTGAGTGGTTCAGCACCAGAGCTTGCCACAGCATCCAGAAATCCGCGCCCGATCTCTCCACAAATAGAGGGGCGTACGCAAAGCTCATCAAGCTCTACATCGCTAGCTTCTACATCCCCAATCTGCACTTCACCTGCCAGGAATGTGCCTGGAAGCAACCAAAGGTCACCATCGATTAGTTCAATGGGGGTAGGGGCATTGGAAAATGCTACTATTGTTTTTGCAGAGCTGACCAAGGGTTGGAAGCATATCTTTGCCATCGTCTCGCCATCTGCTAGATTTATGCCAGTGCCAGTAGAGCTCGACCAAGAAAAGGTTACGGTTTTCTCCGGTCCAACAGATGGGGTACCAAAGGAAGCTGTAGAAAGTCCCGGTAGTGCGAAGTCCTTGGTCTGCGTAAATTGTAAAAGGTCAGGGTCATAGAGAATACTTCCCTGCATACCTAGGATATTTTCAAACCCCTGGGTTTTCAGGTCCATACAAAACTCCTCCGTTGAGTTTGCACGTACATCCTGCAGTTGAAAAGATAAACAGGAATTAGTGTCTTGAGCGATCGAGACTTGGCTTCCAAGGAGTAGCGCTAAACAGCAAAACAGATAGGTCCAATTTCTTAACATGTTCACGGGATTTTTTTGATAGTAGTTGGGAGGCAAAGCCGGGGCTTCGCACTTTGATTATGATTATGAATTAGGTGTATCTCTTAATGTTGACCCAAAATTACGAGCTAATTTTCTCGTATTTAAGTACATTATTTGTAAATTATAGCACACAAATAGATATCATTATTCCATAAGAAATTCATTATCATATTTTTACAATCTATTTATATAGAAATACAAAATTGAAAGTACAAAGCAGCGCTTGGACCAAATTATGCATAAATGAAAGTAGAAGATGGCTCTTAATTTGGCAATGCGCCTTGCAATTTTGCCTATTACCCTAGCTTGCCAATAGCATTAATCCGTATAAAAGCTTCACTATTGTTAAGTGATCCCAACTAAGATCCCATGATCCTTGTCAACTTGCTAAAAAAATTAAGCACCCGAGAACGCACAAAATTTCAGGAATTCGTTGAATCCCCTTTTTTCAACAAGAACTTGAAGATTCAGCAACTTTGTAAGATACTGCTCGCCTTCGCTCCTGACTTCGACACGAAGCAAATAGATAAAGAGAACATTTATCATTCCATCTACGGTGATGGTCCTTATGAAGAATTGAGGCTAAACAACCTGATTTCCGACTTGGTACAATTGCTCTATGATTACTTGAGTTACTTACAGTTGGAGCATACGGAAACCCAAAAGAAAGCCTTGCTACTAGAAGCCCTGCAAACTAGAGGTTTGTATGAGCAAATTCCGCGGCAAGCCAAGCGCTATCAGAAGATTCTGGAAAAACAGCCCCATCGAAATCAAACGTATTTCTGGGATGCCTTTTTATTGCATGAAGAACTGGATCAGCTTTCGCTTTCCAGTGGTAAAAGAGGGTACGATATCAACCTGCAATCAAAGAATGACATGCTTGATACCTTCTATACCTGTAGCAAGTTGAGCATTGCCTGTGATATGATCAGCAGGAATACCGTGGTCAATGCCGGCTATCAATGTTACTTTCTGGAAGAGATCATAGCAGAATACAAAGCTCGTCCTGAGCTATCCGCCCAACCCACCCTTCAAGTGTACTATAAAACGCTGGAAATGCTCCGGCAACAGGAGCAGACAGCACACTACTATCAATTAAAGGATCTATTGAATCAATACTGGAGCCTTTTCCCCGCCCGGGAATTGAGGATCCTATACCATTACGCGCTCAACTATGGCGTCAAAAAGATCAATTCAGGAAGGAGAGAATTCTATCGAGAAATTCTGGAGCTATACAAAATCCTATTGGATAAAAGGATCCTCTTCAAAGAAGGCTATCTCACCCAATGGACCTACATCAACATCGTGACCGCTGGCATCCGACTCAAAGAGTTTAACTGGACAGAAGAGTTTATCAACCAATATCGCTCTAGTCTGCATCCCAACGAAGAGCATAATGTCTACACCTATAATCTAGCCGCCCTCTATTATGCTCGCGAAGACTATTCCAGTGCCCTACAACTGCTGCATGATGTGGAATTTACGGATGCCTTCTATCACCTCTCTGCAAAAATCATCCAACTCAAGAGCTACTATGATCTACAGGAAACCGAAGCCTTTTTCTCCTTGGCCGAAGCTACCAGAATTTATATCACTCGAAATCGGCAGCTATCCGAATACCAAAAACGATCGAACGCCAACTTCTTAAAACTAGCAACACGCCTATTGCAACTACGCCTCAAGTCAGCCCTCATCACACAACCGGAGAAAGACCAACAGACGCAACGGATTCGGCAGCAATTGGAGAGTAAAAATATAGCCAACAAGGGTTGGTTACAAGAAGCTTTGTTGGCTATATAAGGCGGGGATTGTTGCCCCACTGTCGGTGAAAAACACCAACAGATGGGGAGAGGCCACCACATTACCGCTCAATCATCACCTTACGCACAACCATACCCTCCTCATTCCACAAGCGCACCCAATACAAGCCCGGCTGCAAACTCTGCACATGCAAAACACTATCTCCGACAAGCAATTCGGAGGATTGAACCAGCCTGCCCTGATTATCAAAGAATTGCACCCAGGTATCTTGTCTACCTAGGCCGGTGATCCAAAGGCTCTTTTGGGCAGGGTTGGGATATAGGGTAACGGGAAGAGCGGTGCTAGTATTTCGTATATCACTGATCACCTCTACCTCCGTACTGACGACCTCAACCGGAACTACTTCCTGCCTATTAGAAATCAACTTCACGCCTTCGATCTCTAAATAAAAATCTACGCCGGATTTCTCCCATTCATTACGCTGACGGATAAGGATATCATCTTCAATGGTAATATTCAACTGGCCAATAATACCGCTGCCACTCACATTGTTACCATCTAGACGGGTCATTCCAATGGCGAGTCTACCTGCGTCGGCAAATTCTTTTTGCATCAACAATAAGTTCTGCCCTTCCTGCCCCAACCAAGAACCTTCTGTGCTAAATCGCACTGAGCCGGGCACTACTAGACTGGGATCATAGGTCAACTGAAAAGCTAAGCCGTAGACATCATCGGCAGGGAAATCGATATTGCCGAGCACTACCGGCAAACTATAGGACTGGCCGGCCTGCAAGGTATCCAACTGTATAGAAAAAGGGATGCCGCTTCGCTCATCTATGGGTGTTCCTGGCACAAAACCATCGTGGAGTAAGCCCCAATTGAGGTGTAAAGCCATGGTATCGGCCATATTGATCTCACCACTACCATCGGTATCGATATGCTTATAATTGTCTTGTTCTGGCGTCTGGCGAGACCAATCAAAGGCGGGTTGTTCGATCCAATTCGCACTAGCATTGGGTCGGCGAGGACCTTGCAGTGAATCTAGTAGGAAGCCAAAATTAAGAACGTCGTATTGATCTGCGGTCCCATCATCATTCGTATCGCCAGGCCAGACCGGGTCTTCTTGCGGAGCTACTGCCACCTGCAAGCTTCCAGGGCCACAGAGATCGGTGGTATTCAGGCAAGTCGTGAAACAGAGGGTATCTGTACCTGGACCTATGGCGGTGTACTCAAGGCAATTAGCAGCCTCTCCGACTTCCCCTTCGATAATTCCACCTTGGAATTCATTGCAGTCTGGATCAATAATCACTTGTAAGCCAAGTGGATTCTGAGTGGGATCGCACCATACCCCTTGCTGACCGACCAATAATGAATCTACTAGGTTCCATGCCAGTTCTGGATTTTGCACGATAACCGTTACACTTACTTCATCTGAACAGCCCGTCTGATCCTCTACAGCCACGGTAAAGGTGGTGGTTTCTAGCAGATTACTGGCTACAGCTTCTATACTATTTGGATTATCTAGCGTAGCAGCAGGCGTCCAGGTAACATTGGTTAGGTTTTTTCCAAAGACTTTCAGTTGGCTGCTTTCTCCAGCGACAATCACGCGGGGGGTTGCAAGTATACTATCGACTGGACTCGGTACCAAGGTATAACTGCTCGTAGCAAAGCAGCCATTGGCATCTGTTACGGTAACTTGATAAACGGCCGCTTCCAGTCCCGTTATAGTTTGGCTAGTAGCTGCCGTAGACCAGGTAAAAGCGTAAGGCACGACCCCTCCTTGTACTTGGGCAGTTAAAGCTCCATCAAATTCAGGTCCTTCACAGGGAGGGGCTTGAAGTTGTTGAATATCAAGGCTCAACACTTCTGGTCTAAAGAAATCACGTCTCCAGATACAGCCGCTAGCCGAATTGATCTGCAGTCGAATTTGACCTCCAAAGGGCACTTGAAAAGGTCCATCCGGTATCGGTAAAGCCTCTCCCCCATTCAATTGGAAGGTGAAGGGGGCTTGGCCTCCCTCAATCGCTCCTATTTCCATGGTAGCAGAGCCTCCCTCACAGCCTCCATATTCAAAATTAACCTCTACCGATTCGATCGAATCTGCAACGATCACATCGAAGACAGCTCCAGCTTCACAACCATATTGATCGACCAATTGTAATTCATATTCTCCACTCATCTCTATAGAGTCAGCTCGAAGCCGCGGCCGCACTTCGGTAGATTGAAAATTATTTGGGCCTTGCCAGTTATAACTTTGTGCACCAAACACATTCGGGTCAAAATGAAGGGTATCTCCTAAACACACGGGGCTATTGCTGAATGGTAATAAGCCGAAATCGAGATAAGATCGAGCATTCACGAAAATGTAAGTGGTATCCAGGCAACCGATGGGCCCTTCAATTTCTACACTAAAGGAGGCTTCTCCATACAATTCGCTGATAGTTGGGCGTGGGCAGTCGGTACAACTTAGTAATCCATCGGTTCCCGACCAATTGAAGCTGGTAGCCAGCGGTGCGTCGATAAACAATTCAAAACTATCCCCAGCACAGATGGTCGTATCACTGCTAATGTTTCGATAAGCGCCAATCTCTACCTTGCCGGCCACAAACTGTAGATCAGGGACATCCTGACCGCCACGTAGTACCCGGAATGGGATATGGTCGGTGGACAGCTCAATACTAGCCTGGTCGCACTCCGCTAACACATTGAAGTACATCACGAAGAGGGTATCTCCATCACGAACCGTTTCCCAATAGTCAATAAGCCAATCAAAGACCAATTCATCGGAAGTGGGGTAACTGAAATTACCACTGGTCATTGGATAGTCCGGTGAAAAACCAATGGAATCTAACTCAAGGTCAGTGGCTTCCCACTGTAAACCCAGCTGTATCCCGTCGGTATTCATGATATTGTACAGTTGTACGGGAACAGCTACTCGGCTAGCTTGCGGCGTTTCAAGAGAACGGACAATAACGGCTTGGGCAGATACCCAGCAAGTACTTAGAGTGAGTGCACAGAGAATTAGTAATAGCTTGCGCATAGGGTGGTTTTTGATCAATGCAAATGGGATTATGAGTCTCAGATATCGTATCTGACCAACAATACCTGAACGCTCGAAACAAAAGTAGCTGCAAAAGCAGGGAAATTGAAGTACATTATTTTACATTTATAACTAAAATAATCCTCTTTACAATCTATAAAATCAATTTATCTGTCTGTTTTTCAGTAATTTAATAAATTACTAAAACTAAAAAAACAACTAGAATAGCTCAGTTTATTTATGCAAAACGGCAAACTCATAGACATTATCCGACGCCTATCCCCTAAAGAACAGAAGCGATTGGAGTCCTTTTTAGATTGTGATCTATTCAATAGAAATCAAAAAGTGAAGGACTTATTCCAAATAATTAACTCTCAAATTACTAATAATCAACCCCTAACAATCAATCCTATTGATATTTCGCACCAACTAGAACCTGATACCCCATTTGATGAAAGGCGATTCAATAATTTTCTTTCGAAACTGCTACAGTTAGTGTATCAATTTCTCAGCATAGCGCATTTTCAGCAACAAGGTAGTTGGCAACAAGCAGCTTTATTGCATGAGTTAACGAAAAGAGATGCACAGCGACATATCAAAGGTGCCTTGCACAAATGGGAGCTTGTAAACGAGAAAGAAGAGCGGAGAGATTTGCAGTACCATCTCTCGGTGGCAAATCGAAATGACTACAAAGATCGATTTGAATTGGAGCAAAATAATCGGCGTTACCACCCCTACTTACAAGAACAGAGCGACCACCTAGATCTGGCCTACATGATAGAAAAACTAAGAATTGCCTGCGATATGCAGAGTCGAAATACCATCATTCAGGCCACCTACCATTGCCATGCACTTCCAGAACTCAGACTATTAATAGAAAACAATGATCGATATCTCCAACACCCAACTATTAATACCTATTGGCACTGCCTGCAAATGCTAGAGCAGCAACAAAGAACAGATTATAAAACCTTCAGGGATTTGCTACAGGCGCATCATCGGTGTTTTTCTAAAGGAGAATTACGAACACTCTATCAATATGGGCTCAATTACAGTATAAAAATGATCAATTCTGGAGATAGTACTTTCTACGAAGAAATATTTGGGCTCTACCAGGTCATGCTGGAGAAGGAATTATTGCTAGTAGGCAATCAATTGTCTCAATGGTCTTTCAAAAACATCGTCACCACCAGTATACGCTTAAAGGCTTTTGACTGGACGGAGGATTTCATTGATCAATTCCAACACAAGCTCGCACCGGAGAACCAATTCAACGCCCTTAGCTACAACCTGGCCGCCCTGGCTTATGCCCAAGGAGATTACCGCTCCGCGCTTCAACATCTACAGCATGTGGAATTCACCGACTCTTCCTACCATCTCGGGGCCAAGATTATTCAGCTCAAGAGCTATTATGAACTAGAGGAAGAAGAAGCATTCCTATCCCTGATCGCCGCCTTCCGGAAATACCTGAAGCGCAACCAGCACATTTCCAGCTATCGCAAGACCGCCAATGCACATTTCATTCAATTGGCGAAGGAGCTCTTTCTACTAAAGATTAAGCTTAAACTCAAAGACAAAGGGGCCTTGCGGCAGTGGCGACAAATCCGGCTCAAACTCGATGAAAAGGCTCCGATTGCCAATAAGGATTGGTTGGAGAAAAATGTCCGAACATTCGCCAAACAATTGCTCTCTTAAGAATAAGACATCCCTTAAAATCGATATCCCAGGGACAAAAAGAGCTCACCTTGCCACTCCTGAATCGTACTAGGCTTGACCGCGTTCCAGCCATAGCGCACCTGCGGCTCGATGATCCAATGATCACTGATCACCCACTTGTAACCCATCCCCGCCCCAAGATTTAGTCGATTATCACTTTCTAGCACGGGCTCTTCGCCAAAGGCTTGGCGGAAGGCCTGTTCATAGCCTTCTTTTTCCGCCACCTGCAGTTCCGTACGAGCATACAAGCCAATATGCGCTCCTTTAGCCGCCGAGTTGGGCTCGACATAATACTTCAAGGCCAGTCCTGCTACAGCAAAGTGTCGAGGAAAACTTTGAAAGTCTAGCAATGGTGCAGTGCTCGCTTTTCCTACGACTAGGCCTCTTTTCAAGTATCCAGCGAGGAATTCCACTCCTATATTTTTTTCAGAGGCAAACTCATATTGCAACATCGGTTGCTCATCCAAGCTGCTGAGAATATTGAGTTTTAGCTCGTGTTGACTTTGTCCGAAAAGGAAGAAGGGTACAAAAAGGAAAAGAACGGGTACTAATTTTTTCATAAAATAGATTTTCGTTTTATTAGGAGCCATCTCAAAAAGATTTTTGATAGTGAAAAAGAGAAATTTACTGATGACTTCTAGTTAGCGGCAGATGACCAAACTATTCTTTAACAAGGACGGTAAATTCCGGGCCTAGGGTTGTCTGTATTATTTCTATTTTACAAATTGATTCTACCAAGGAGTTATTTATTCAATTCCAATCCGTGATTTTATGAGGTACTTAAGTCTAGTAATTTTCATTATGCTTTGCCTGCTCAGTTGCCAAGGAGAGCAAAGAAGTTCTAACAATGCTGCAAAGGCTATCACAGTTTCTAATGCCCCTTTACAAGCGGGAGATGTGATTAATCGAATAAAGGAGCAAGTGACTTGTGATTGGTCAGAAAAGACGGTGGATACCTACAAAAGTGGAAATGAGGAAAGCTCTATAACGGGAATTGCGACCACCTTTCTAGCTACCTATGATGTGCTGAAACGAGCGCAGGCCGCCGGTCTAAATATGGTGATCACGCACGAACCCACTTACTACAACCACTTAGATGAAATCAGCTTCTTCGAGGAAGATCCTGTTTTTCAAAAGAAGCGCGACTTCATTAGAGACAATAAGATGGTCGTTTTTCGCTTTCATGATCATTGGCATCGCACACAACCGGATGGCATTTTACTGGGCATGAATGAACGACTAGGTTGGAAGGAATACGAGATCCGCCCCAATGACTTGATCTTTGAACTACCAACCCAAAGCCTACAATCCATAGCGGATTACCTGCAACAGCACTTCCAAGCTACCTCTGTGCGAGTCGTCGGTCCAAGAGATATGGAAGTTTCGAAAGTAGGTTTTTCCATGGGATCGCCGGGTTCTCAAGCGCAGATTGAGATCTTGCGCATGGATGAGGTAGAAGTATTGATAGGAGGTGAAACCCACGAATGGGAAACGGTAGAATACGTGCGAGATGCTCAGGCCCAAGGCCGAAAAAAGGCCCTAATCTTGATCGGTCATGCTAACTCGGAGGAGGCCGGAATGGAATATTGTGCGGAGTGGCTACAAGGGTTTATCTCCGAAGTGCCTGTGCAATTTATCCCCGCAGGGGATCCGTTTTGGACACCCGAGGCCGCTAAATAAGCCAATGTCGACGACTCGGAGGAGTAAGTCTACTAGATAGCCAGAACAAGAAAAAATGTAGCTTAACGTCTAATATTTCTTAACCTTTATCTAATCCTTTTCCTTCCATCTCCGCCTCTACTTATTTTTAGCCTGACTAAAAATTCCGTAGCATGCGTATTGAAATTGAACCCATGCCCTTTTTTGATCAACGTAAGCGACTTGACCAATTACAGCTATTGGCCAGACAAGAGCAAATTCCGTTTTCCAAAAACCATAAATTTAAGGATTGGCAAACAGGTCTTCCGAGTTTCAAGCTATGGAAAAATAAATCCAGGCGAAAAATCAAAAACATCTTTCAGTTCTCGGAACCAAGCTTAGGCGGACACATACAAATTTTTGATTTCTTGTATATGGATGATGATGGAGAAACCCGCCGCACGACTACCTTTTTATTCGAATCCAAAGACTTACGCCTACCCAGTTTTCGCATCAAACCTAAAGGTTTTGAAGATCTATTGGGCAAGTTATTCGTAACTCGAAGTCCATTATTTCCTCAATACCCTGAGTTTTCAAAAAACTATAAGATCATCGGCCGCGACCGAACAGCCATCCAATATGCCATCAAACCGGAAATCTTTAGCCTGTTTACCGGAAAACACAATTGGCACCTAGAAGGCGAGGGGCATTTTTTGATCTGGTATCGAAAAAACAAAACCCGCCGCACTACTCAAATCATGTCCTTTTATGAGGAAGGTAGAGAACTATGCCATTGGATGCTTAATAGCGACACAAATGATTATGTCTAATAAAGGTGCTCATCTTCGATGGCGAGGCTTATAAGAATAGCCCAAATCTTTCCATCAATTTTTACATGGACATTGGGCTATCTTGCCCTTTGGAAATCCAGCTGCTCTCTGGTTAAATCACCACCCGTCGCCCCAACTTGGCGGATAGTTGAATAGCATTCACCACCTTAATATCCGCCAGCCCTTCTTCCCCTGGTACGATCGGGGCCGTCCCATTCATGATGGCTAAGCAATCATCATCCATTTGTTTGGTCTGTTCATTTTCAATCGTAAAATTCAGAGGGCCTTTGCTACTTTCCCCTTTGATACCATTATAAGCCTGGAAAGGATCCAGTTTATACCATCCTCGTTCAGCGGTCACGTTTAGATAATTGACCCGCATGGCAAAGCTCGTCGCACAATTCGCTAGGGCTCCACTAGGAAACTCCAGTTGAAACATCGTATTCTCGTCAGCCTCCGTAAATTCAGGGCGTTCATTAACTTCTTGTGCCAAAACCGCTACCGGTTCCTCGCCCGTCACGTAGCGAGTGGCATTCAGACAATATACCCCCATATCATACATAGCTCCTCCCCCCATATTTTGCTTCATCTTCCAATAGTCCTTGGCAAAGTTGCTTCTAAAGCCTGCCGCAGCTGAGATGAGCTTGATCTTTCCAAAGGTCTTTTCTCTGCCGTATTTGATAATCTCCTGCGTATTAGGTTCATGCTGCATTCGATAGCCTATAGTCAGCATCACCTTATTGTCCTTACAGGCTTTGATCATGGCTTCGCACTCTCCCGTGGTCATCGCCATGGGCTTTTCACAAAACACATGCTTTCCTGCATTGGCGGCACGAATCGTATACTCGGCATGAAGTGCCGGAGGTAATACCACATACACGACATCAATATCCGGATTATCGGCGATGGAATCGAAATTGTCGTAATTGTAAATATTTTTATCCGGTATGTTGTATTTCTTCTTCCAGCGTTCCGCCTTCGCTGGTGTTCCGCTCACGATACCTGCCAGATGACAATGCTTAGTGAGTTGTAAAGCTGGTGCCAAAAGGTCTGTACTATAGTACCCCAAGCCCATCAAGGCGATGCCCAAGCGATCTTTCTTTTTCGGGATGATGATGTTGGGGAAAGCTGAGGTGCTAATGCTTGTGGCGGCGGCCCCCAAAGCCATTTGTTGGATGAATTTTCGTCTTGTTGTCATTGTGATGATTTATGAATTTGATATAAGATCCAAAATTCTATGGAGATTCATCTTCTCACTGAAGAAAAATAACAGGATTTAACAAAGGAGTATCGACAAGGCTGGAACAAACCGTTTTGTAACTTCGTACATTAAAATAACCCTCCAATTAGCGCTTAAAATTCTAAAACATGGAAACAGTCAATTTTACTTCACTCATTGCTATCCTATCTCTGATTTCTTCCATTTCGTTTGCCCAAACGTTAGAGCTAAACCCCAACTTCGGTGAAAATGGGCATATCGACTATCAGCAAGAAACATTCAGCGTCCATACAATTGACACTTTAAGAGACGGGAAAATTGTACTTGGCGGTAGACATGGCTTATCTGACCAAACGCAATTCATGTTCAAACGTCTATTAAAGGATGGAAGTCCTGATCCAAGTTTCGGGCTTAATGGATTAAAATTGATCCCATATCCAGCAGCTAAGGCTTATATTTTTGGCATGAGGGTCCTAGATAATGATCATATTATTGCGACTGGCTCCCTCTTTGATTATTCTGAAGACACCTTCAAATCGGTGATCTTCAAGATTGATGAGAGTGGTCAACTAGATTTTAACTTTGGAGATGATGGATTTCTAATCTTTCCAAAATCTCCCACGATACTTGATGAGTACATTATCCCATTAGAAGGGGATGAGATAATTGTTGGAATGAATTACGAGGAGGAAGAGCACGAAAGTATTTCCTTTTATAGGATAAATGGTCAAGGAGAAATTTTGCAGAACTTCGGAGAAAATGGACGCCAGTTGTTCGGACCGGACCTAAAAACAAAAATAACGAAGGCCAGACTAGGTCCAGACAATAAATTCGTGGTGGCTGGAATTCTAGAGACACAAGCCAGAACATTTGTGGCTCGATTTCATTTGGATGGATCCCTTGATAGTTCCTTTTATTCTATAGGTTATCGTCTTCTTGATGCTCAAATACAAAATATCGAAGATCTAAAAGTAGAAGCAGATGGTGCTCTTTTACTATCACATTACCGAATAGTCTTCAACGCAGCAAAAGCATACCTGCACCGCCTGCTACCGAATGGTGTAGACGATATCAATTTTGGGTTGGACGGCAGGGTTGATTTGGAAGGACTTACTCATTGTGAAAAAATTCTTGGGTCAATTATCCGTGAGCAAGGCAACGTGCTAACTTTTGGTTTATTCCCTAATGAGAATCAAGGAGAAGAGGCAATTGTAGGACATGGCATGGATGGAAATATCAATATGCCTAGCTTAAGCCTCAACATCGGGGCGCCAATATTGATTTTCAGAAGCTTGTTGGCAGGAAGTGGCGTATTCTTAGGTTACTATGATAATGAGCAAGTTTTTCATCTCCTTCATTATATTCCCGCTCGAATAACCAATACCAAGACTCCAACTGACTCGGCATCCAAAATAGAAGTATTCCCAACCATGTTTAGTAGCCATCTATTCTTAAAAGGTCAAGTGCCCACCCATGGGCCTATAACCGCACAGATCATTAACGCTACTGGACAACTCGTAAAAGAAGTCAAGCTGGAAAACGGGATGCTTAATGAGGTACAGTCTATCAATCTTGGATGGATACCTAGTGGTTCATATTTTGTTCATATCAGTCCTACAGTAGGGATGCCGCAAACGACCAAAGTGATCAAGGTGTATGACTAGTCTCCCTGATCCACCGCGCCTGCAAAGCCCACAGCAATGCCCCCACCGCTACGATACCTAAGGCAAAGGGTAAACCCTGCCACTTGGCTGTAAATCCGATGAAGGCCGGTCCCCCCAGGAAAGCTCCCATGGCAAATGTATTCATGGTGGCTAGGCCCGCGCCAGGCGGTAAGCCCGGTACTTTTGCGGAAGCCGCATATAAAATAGGAGCCCCTAGAGATACACCAATACCCGCCAAGCCAAAACCCACTAGCACCAACCATACCGCTGGTTGTAAGATCAAGATAAGCAAACCTAATGCGGCTACCACCCCCCCATATTGTAGGACGCGCTTACTGGAAAAACGGGCAATTAATTGGTCGCCCAGTAACCGGCCACTGGCCATACAGAAGGCATAGATCGCGAAGCCAAACCCAACTTGGCTTTCTGGCCGTTCCAATACTTCTCGCATGTAAACGGCTGACCAATCTGCCATTGTCCCCTCCATTAGGTAGACACAAATACTAATGGTGATCAATAACCACAAAGCCCGATTTGGCATGACAAAACCGCTGGCCTTTTCCCCTGGACGTCGAGCTGGATCAGCAGGCAAATCCGCCATCGGAATTTCTAAGCCAACTGCGGTCAACGCAATGAAGATGGCCAGCAACAACATCACAGAAAATGGAGTCATCGCTGTACCCAGCAGGCCACTCACTGTCATGGCCCCAAACATAGCCCCAATACTCCACAAACCGTGACAACTGGCAATGATGTGGATTCCCTTAGCCTCTTCAATATTAGCGGCACAGGTATTCATGCCAATGTTGGTGGTGGAAAAGAACATACCCGATAAAAATAACATGGCCGCAACGCCCCAAATACTGGGCATTACCGTCGGCAAGACAAAAAATACCGCAGTTAGGGCTAAACAAATGCGAGATAAGCGAGCAGCTCCCATCCAAGCGATCAAGGGTACGGACAAAGGGTTCATGAGAATCACCCCACCCGGCAAGGCCAGTAATAGCAAGCCTAGTTGTGCTTCATCCATCCCAAAGCGTTCCTTGATACCCGGGATCAAAGCCGTCCAACTACCAAAAATAAACCCAAGAAGTACGAAGATTAGCCCGGTAGACCAAACCATGCGATAGCGCAAAAAAGGAAGCAAATGTCGGAGCATATATTAGGATATAGGCTAGGAAAATATCAATTCTCAACTGCTCCCACAATCCTTTGCTGAAAAACACCAGTATTGACTAAGGACATATCATCTAAAGAAGTGCTAGGCAAGGAAAACGGGCAAGAAACCCTTCAAAGTAGTACCATTTTACACTTTTCATGCAACATTTCCTCCTACTTCCCTTTCCCCTGAATCAGTACGAAAAGCGTATAAAACATGATCTTAAAGTCGAGCGCTAAGGACATGTTTTCTATGTAGAGAATATCAAATTTTAAGCGCTGTACCATTTGATGCACATCGGAAGCATACCCGTACTTAACCTGACCCCAGGAGGTGATTCCAGGTCTGACCTTCAACAGATGCTTGTAATGCGGGTTCATCTGTACGATTTGGTCGATATAAAATTGTCTCTCCGGCCGCGGGCCCACGATCGACATATCTCCTTTGAGGACATTCCAGAATTGCGGCAATTCATCTAGGCGCCATTTACGCATCACCGCTCCCCAAGGCGTACAACGGTCATCGCCGTCATGGCTAAGCATCGGTCCATCCACCTCGGCATCGGTGTACATGGATCGAAACTTATAAATCAAAAACGGGGCCCCATTCAAGCCAATTCGCTCCTGCATGAAAAAGATTGGTCCCTTTGAAGAAATGCGAACTCGTATGGCGATATACAAATACAAGGGCAAGAAAAGAATCAACATAATGAGCGAAGCCGCCAGATCAATCAGGCGTTTGACCAAGCGCTGCCACTTCGGCATCAGGTCTTGAGCAATCTCTATCAATACCGCTCCATAAACATGGTTCATCTTAACTGTCCCCAATATGATATCGTACATATCCGGAATGATCTTCACCAAAACCTGATCTCCAAAATCAAAAAGCGTATTGAGGATATCTTTTAATAGGTTGTGTTCGGAGGTTTCAATAGCAATGATCACCTCTTCAATTGCATAATCTTGAATAACATTCCCAATATCATCCAGCGTACCTAACATTGGCAACTGGGTAGCTAGTTCATTCGTACTTTTCCCGTTCGTATCAATGAAACCAATGAATTCATAGCCTAATTTTTTCACTCGATTATTGATTTCCTCGTACAGCTCTACAGCATTCTGATTTCCTCCAATTATTAGAGTCCGATAGGCAATTACCCCTGCCTTCAAGCGCCAACTAGCTCGAGTAAGAATGATCATCCTCACTATGGAGGTCAATAGAAAGTGAAATAAAAAGAGCGTGATAAAAGAAGCGTAATAAGTCTTATAGTTGGTTACAACATCGTCCAGGATCAGGGTAAAGAAGAGTAGAATAACACCGAAGAAACTCAGGAAGAGGGTCCTTGCCAAGGTAGCGATCCGGGATAGTCGATAGATGTCTTTATACTGATCAAAAATGCCGTAAAACAACAACCATCCAACCGGTATGATGGCTACACCATACCAGAAGTTTGGGTCCTGCACTGCGGTCCATTCAACTTCCCCCCCTTCTAGTCGTTTGCGGTAAAGGAAAAAACCTGCCCAAGCTAACATAGCAGAAAGGAAATCTGCTATTTTGTAAAAAAGTGTATGCCACCTTCTTTTTTGGGTCATAAATTCAATCCTTTGAAAAGTAGATAGTTACCATTCCAGTTTAATATTCTCCGTTCAATAAACTCATTATGTAGTACCCCTAGGTACGCTAAAAGTGTACTAACTTGATATTGTCTAAATAGACCTTGGCCTCATCCAAACTACTTCCATTTGGAATACTAGCTTGTAGAAGAATTCGATGTCCACTAAAATTCCCTTCTAGGATCAACAAACTTAAATCGAAATAGATCTTATTCCAATCGTTGCTTTCTCGAAACCCAGGCTGAAGGATGGGTTCACCGGGACCGGTGCTTCTAAATCCCAACACGCCCCATACCACAGGAACCTCTGATCGATAGTTCATTTCTAAATATACCCTTGGACTGTTGTCGGTCAAGCCGGCATATATCTGGTCAGTACCAAGCTGAATCAGGTTGTCTGCCTGCGTCAGCGTTATCAGCCCTGATCGATCGCCCTCAAAGATAATATCATTAGTGGAAGTAAGGCCATTCTGCCCTTCAAATTGCTCCGTGAACACCCGGCTTCCAGTTTCGAAATTCTCAATGAAAGCAAACTGGGTATTCGATCGATAAGTTGTAGAAGGTCGCAGCGTATCCGTCTCATTCGGGGCCAGTTCCACATCCCGTACGAAAGCCTCATAAAAGGGGTAAATATTAGGGGTAGCCCGAATACCATTGTCGTGTATTCCAGCCTCCAAACGCACATCTGCCGTTCCTGTAGCAAGGACGGGTACGCTAGCGGGCAAGGGGTACACGCCTAAAAAATCGCCATTGACCGTCACCCAAACCTCCGTAATATCCGAAGAGGCACTGCCATGCGCCGATGGATTAACGTCAAAAGAGAAAGGTTCTATATACAGAAAGGCCGGAATATCTTCCGAAGGATTGATCAATTCGCAAGAGCTACCGAAAATAACTACCAACAAAAGGGTAAATAAGCCACTTTTTTGGGTCATGGATCTAGCTTTTTTTGGCCGTTGAAGACAATCCATTAATTGTCGTTCAAGTTGGCTATGGTATCTGCCCTAAAGGTCAGCGGTCCTTCGATCTATTTCAGCCATGATATCGTAAGCCAATTTCAAAGCCTGATAGCCATCCTCCCCACTCACCAATGGACGCTGGTTTTGAGTAATACTATCCGCAAAGGTTTGTAATTCCATCTGGATAGCATTTGTGTTCGCGATAGAAGGCATATCGATATGAATATGCTTGGTACCTCGGTTGGTATCAATTGTCATGCCACTCGCCCCTTCCGGTAGATTTGGGTCTTCCGTTCCATAAAGGCGCACCACTTGGGCTTCTTTGTCTAGAAAGTCTAAACTGATATAGGCATCTTGCTGGAATAGACGGATCTTGCGCATTTGCTTCAAGGAGATCCTGCTTGCCGTCAAATTGGCTACACAGCCATTGGCAAACTCTATTCTTGCATTTGCAATATCGGGCGTATCACTCACCACAGCCACACCACTGGCATTAACCACCTTTACCGTAGAATCCACCATACTCAGCAAAATATCCAAGTCGTGTATCATAAGATCCAAGACGACGGAAACATCAGTCCCTCTTGGATTGAAAGTAGCTAAACGATGGGCTTCAATGAACATGGGAGCCAACTGCATATCCCCTAGTGCCAGTAAGGCCGGATTAAAACGCTCTACATGCCCCACCTGAATCTTCACCCCCTGCTCACGACTGAGCTCTAACAGAGCCTTTGCCTCGTCCGGAGTATTGGTCAACGGCTTTTCTACAAAAACGTGTTTCCCCTTCTGGATAGCCAGCTTTGCCAACTCAAAGTGAGTAGTCGTAGGGGTAACAATGTCCACTACATCGACCGCCTCAATAAGCGCCTCCACACTATCAAAGGCAGGCGTCCCGAAATCAGCCGAAACTTTGGTCCGGGTGGCAGCATCCGCATCATAAAAACCTTGCAAGGCATAGTGCGTTTCTGCTTGCTTAATACATTTCAGGTGTATTTTCCCCAAGTGCCCTGTTCCTAAAACTCCGATCTTTAGCATATGTTCTAGTTTAGGCGCGCAAAATAAGGGAAATCTAATGTCTGAAAAATTAGAACGTCCTTTTAATTTGGCCGTTGGTCGGTATGGGCAGGATTTTTAGTTCCTTGGATGACAAAGTAGGTGAGAAATAGCTGCTTGCTTAGCGGTAATACATTAGGATGGCACCAAATAGAGTGATCAAGGCAATCAATACCGTCGCCATACGAATGGAATATTTCATATGACTGGCAAAGGTTTCAATTTGCATCTGCATATGTGGATACTTGGGAATGATCTCCTCTGCCATCTTCTTGGGATTAAACACATGAGCAGCCCCAAATTCCACCCGATTTTGTACTAGCTGACGATAGACCTTTAATACTTTTACGCGAAAGTAAATGTTCAGGAATAACATGGCAACAAAGAGGCCAATAACGATGGTGATCAACAATACATACATAGCTGTTCCTTTTCTAAATTAATCTATACCCTTAGGCCTTAACCAAAACGGCACAAAAATAGGAAGCTTACTCCACATATCCTTCCTTTCTCGCCATAGGACCAAAACAAAATGCTGTCAACAAAGTTTGCTGACAGCATTTCTAAAGCTAGATTTGCTTATCTGATCAATACCCTCCCCTCACTCTGTAGGATAACGGTATTGGTTTTTTATACCTAAATTTGCAGCAGCTAAACTACTGACTTTGCGGGGGATCTAGCTAGCTACTGCCAAAGTCTTTTTTTCCGAAAAAGTGACCCTTTTCTTTGGCATCCAAATAAAGAAAGTACTCCCTTGGCCTTCCTCGGATTCCACCCAGATCTTCCCGCCATGTTGCTGGACAATCTTTTTACAAGTAGCTAGTCCAATTCCCGTTCCTTCAAACTTCTCTTTATTGTTTAAGCGGCTAAACATCCCAAATACCTTCTCTTTGTACTTGGGGTCAATTCCGATGCCATTGTCTTTGATGGTAATGACATGGCCTCCATCATGAGCAAAACCTGCTAGCTCAACTACGGGCTTTACATCTGGCTTTCTAAACTTGAGCGAATTCGAGATCAAGTTCTGGAACAATTGCATCATTTGTGTGGGAACTGCGTCCAAATAGGGAATCCCCTTTCGCTCCACCACTATTTCCCCTTCAGCGGTGGTCAATTGGTGATTTAAGTTCGATTTGACCGTTTGAATAATACTCTTCATATCAATCCATTCGGTCGATTGCTGACTATTTATCTTGGAGTAATCTAGCAAATCTGTTAGCAGTGCCGACATTCGGTCCACCGCTTCCCGAATGAAGCCCAAATATTCTTTACCGGAATCATCCAGTTTGTCTCCTTGTCTGCGTTGCAGCAAGGAGGAGAAGGCGCCTATAGATCGCAATGGTTCCCGCATATCATGAGAAGCGATATAGGCAAATTGTTTCAACTCTGCATTTAGATGCTGCAGCATATCGTTCTGCTGATTAATCTTGTCATTTTTCTCCTGCAAAACGGAGTTGTGTTCTCTTTGTAAACGATACCAGTAGATAAAAAGGGCCAACAACAAGGCGACCAAAGCGAAGGACGCAATATAGAATTGTCGGAAACGCCGGTCAATGGCCTCCTTGCGCTGCAGCAATTCTAATTCCTGATTCAACAATCCAATTTCTCTACCTTGTTTCTCCAATTCATACTTGAATTGAGCTTGGTCCATGCGTTTTTGCTGCTCTTGGTTGACAATTCGGTCTTTGAGTGTGGCATATTGGGAAAGATGTGGGTAGGCATCCTCAATTCGATCAATCCGTTGATAACCGATAGCAAGTGCATGATGAAACTCGGCCTCTCTGTTGGTGGCATTCATGCTTTGCGCAATGGCTAAGCCCTCCTTAAAAACATCTATAGCTTCTTGTTGGGTGCCTAGCTCCTCCAAGAGATTACCATAATCCAGATAGGCACTAGCTAAACCGGGTGAATAATCAATTTCCTTAAATATTCTGATACTGTTGTCTAAGTGCTCCTTCGCTCTATCATACTCCTTCATGGCTAGCAGGAGACTGCCCATATTCATTTCTGCATAGGGCTCCAATCGATTCTTTTTCTCCAGTATTTCTCTGGAGATTGTCGGAATCAAATCTAGGGCAGCCTGATTGTACTCCAATGCCCGCTCCAGGTCTTTGTTCTCCCGATGGTTTGTCCCCAAAGCGTTGTATCCACTAAGGATATTGATACTATCCTTTAAAGCTTGACATAGTGAAACGGACTTTTCATAATAGTCAATGGCCTGAACATAATTATTCTGGTCGTGAAAAAGCGTTCCTAGCTCGTACAAGGATTTAGCAACACCAATGGAGTCTTGGATCGAATCTCGGTAAGCTAACAGATTTATGTGTTTTTGATGAGACTGTTCATAAAGTCCCACTTTTCGATAAAGGTCTGGGATCAAACTTCGGGCAAGTTCACGCCGCGTAGAATCCACTACTTCCGCAGGAAATGCTAGATAGACCTCCAGTCCTTTAATCACGTCAATATTATTGGACAATTGGCCATAACAGCGAGCCATCAGGTAAATAGACTCTACATAACACTCGTTAAATTGTAAGTCCCCCTCTGGAGGAACAATCCTGGTAAATTGATCAATCGCCTCCGCAAATTTCTTTTGCTTAACAAACTTTTTGCCATGTGTATACAGCGTATCACAAGGAGGTTCTTGAGCAAGTAGTAGGATTGGGAAAAGAAGACACAGGGATAAGAAACCCCTACGTAGGATTAGTCTTAAGTCTGGCACAAAGTAGTTTAGTTTGTGTCTGTTCATAGGGATGATATATATATTTGTGAAATAAAAAAAACTGCCACCCATTGATATCAAGGATGGCAGTTCCTATGGGAGCGATGCT
>JAHQWA010000051.1 GCA_019634045.1 Saprospiraceae bacterium | reverse complement strand
CTATGGTGGAGATTTCAGGTGTGATGGCTGGCCGGAAGGATATGGTCTTGCTAAATCTTGAGTGATTGGTGGGCGTTACCAGCCTAATTGTCATATCCAAAATATCAGCGGGTAGCTGATCCCAAGAAATCGACCCCTGCCAATCTTCATCTATGGGGTGTATGGTCGGTAAATCGAAGGAGTTGTTTGAAATGACTTCTCCCTTGCTATTTCTAAATTGATAGACTAGCTTGTAATTGCGCATGGCGTGACTGGGGTAGTCACTTTCACTTCTAATCGGTATTTTGATATCAGCCTTGCCACTTTCAAAGTCAAGGTTCGAGACCATAATATCCTTTATCGGTGCATGTTCTCTCTTAATGCGATGGAATAATCTTCTTTTTTGTCTCCATGAGTTAATAATTCCCCAAACCCTATTCTCCTCAGCCGTCGTTCCAGCATAACTACTCCTGTAATCATTAAACGTCCACATGGAGGTCCCAATCACAAATTCATTTTGATGTCTAAAATGCTTCGTCCATTCGGAGAAGATTTCTTTGTCTCCATCCAAGGCTGTAGAGGGGAAAGGGTCGAAACCATATTCAGAAATAAACACGGGTTTATCCGGCCATTTTGACCTTAATGTTGTTAAGATCTCCTGCGGATCGCCTTGCCAGCGGTACATGTTGTGCATGATGAGATCCACGAATGTATTTGGATCTGTTTCGGGAGTGTATTCCGGCTTTTGTCCCGAATTACTCACGCAGGTGACCAATCGATATGGGTCCAATTCCTCTTTGACATAGGCGATGATGGCTTTGCCGTATTCGAAATGATTATTCAATTCATTTCCAACACTCCATCCAATAATACTGGGATGATTGATATCGCGTTCAATCATTCCTTTTAACCAATATTTAGAAAGGAAATAGTTCTTGTCCGTAATGGCTATGCCATGCCGATCTGTGACCTTAAGATAAGGTTCGTCCAACATCAAGATTTCTTCCTGCTCGTACCGAAGTTCGGCTCTTTTTTTCTTATCAAGTTTAGATAGCGGATAGTAGTCGGCTCTGAACTCGTCATTGTCTAAATCTCGGACATTAATTTCTTGGAACAGTAGAATTCCCTTTTTATCACATAACTCTATGAGTTTTTCATTTTGGGTACCGTGCATGATTCTCATGAAATTTGCACCTGCTTCCTTCATCAGATCGACGTCCTTCTCCAAGACTTCGAGCGGTTCAGAGGATCCCCAGAAACGATGTTCGCTCACCCTGTTGAATCCTGCTAGACGAACCGGTTCACCATTTAACAGCAGGTGGGTGTCCGTAAGTTCAACCTTTCTGATTCCAAAATGATCAGACTCATGATCTAAAGCAGTATTCTCCTCCGAAATGGTCGTTTGTAATTGATATAGCTTAGGATTATCGAAATGCCACAATTCTGTGTCTTCGGCTGGTAGCGTGCTGGTTAAGTGAATATCCTTTCTGGTCCGGGGGGCGATTTCAATGCTTCCCTTTAGGGTTCCAATTTCGGTTTCATCCTTTATTTTGGCGTGAACTTCAATGGTTCTTTTTTCGGCAGAATTATTTTCAATCCTCACCTTTAGTGTTAGTTCAGCGGCGCCCGTTTTTAAATTTGGTTCAGCATGAATGTATTGATAGTCTATGCGGACATCTTTGTTTTTCGTCAGCGCAACATCTCTAATAATACCGCCCCAGTTCCAGGTAGCCCCAACAACAGCACTATTATCGGCCTGGACAGCAATGATATTTTTTCCTTCGAAGTTCAACTCCTCTGTCACATCGAATTCAAAAGGCGTAAATCCGCCCCTATTTTTTCCAATGAATTTTCCATTGAGATAGATGCTTGAAAGGTGATATACCCCGCCGAACTGCAGATAATACCGAGTGTCGGAAGTTTTGGTCCAGCTTTCCGGAAGATCTACCGTTTTCCTATACCAGGCTTTTCCGGTATAATTCGAAAAATCATTGATCATTCCCCAATGGCCGGGTACTTGTAAGTTGGACCATTTTGAATCATCAAATTCGGGTAGATATACACTCTCAGGTTCTTTTTTTGCTCGTCGATACTTTTCTGCAGGAATTTCTCTAAATAGGACCGCATCCGCTGCTACCGCACCACTAACAATGGCGGTTAATTCTATATAATTTGTGTCAGTGTTATCAAATTCAAAGATGCCTAGGCTTACCCATTCATTGCAGAAGGTTCTTTGGCTCACATATTTTGTAGTGACACCTTCGGCGTGTTTTACATTGTATTGGACGGTGAGGTGAGAGGCAAATGGGTATCTGGTGAACGCTTCGTAATAGCCTGATTGCTTAAAGTTGGGATAAAACCTGAAGTAGGAGCTGTCTACCTTATTGGTTTCTTTAAGATCGGTCAAAGTAAAATTGTGCTGCACATAATCTTCTCTGTAGAACTTGGAGTTTCTTAATCCTGTTTTTAAGGTCTTCCAACGACCTTGTCTTTCGGTATTGGGATCGGTATTGTCAATAACGATATCACTATCCATTTCCTGAATATTCATGTAGTTGGAACCCTCACCATATACGGCGTGGAATTTCCAATGACCATTCAAGGATAGGTCGTTTTCGCTTACTTGGTTCGTTGAACCATTGCCAAAAACAAGTACAGAAAGAATTAAACTTACAATAGTTGGTATTTTCACTTTTGTTGATTTCTATCAGCGTTGACTTAATACAGTTTTCAAGTAGATAGCTCTTCCTCACTCCTTCGTGATGATAAGGGGTATCTGCACATTAAATGACTGTCTAACATTGTTTGCGTCTAAAGTATCAGCGGCGCACATTAGGGCGATGGGTTCTCCATTCTCAAGCAGGACTTGCGGACGTTCCAAATGGGTTAGCTTTTGCTGTTTACCATTGGACCAAGTAACGGTTCGGTCTGAGATGTGAAAGTTTTTGGCTTCAAGCCAATCAATCCCATTTTCGGATTCATACTGTACAAGGTAGAAGACTCGTTTTCCCTCCTCCTGCTTAATACTTTTTACGATGGCACGATACTTCCCTTCTTGATACCAGATGTAGGGATCTTCGGCGGGAAAGCGTTCCCCTTCGACTGTGAACACCGGATTGGGGTATTTCTTAAAAGGGCCAGTAGGATTGTCGGCTATGGCCACGCCATGAACTACCGGACCACCACCTGGCAAAGGATATTGCTTGCCTACAGCTTTAAAAACCATCAATATCTTTCCATCGGTCATCTGGCAAATGGAGGGATTGGAGGTCATCAAGGCATCGAAGGCCAAGCTATCATTGTGTGTGATATCCAAAACGGGTTCATCAAATCGCTGCCACGGACCTTCGGGGTTATCAGCTACTGCTACTCCAATCCGTTGGTTATTGCGATGCAACCAATTTAACTTATGCTTTCCCGGGACGCCCATTACTGCTTTATCTCCAGTATTTCCCATGTAGTACAGATAATATTTTCCATTGAATTTATGAATGGTAGGGTTGTGTGTGCAAAGGCCATCCCAATGTTCTCCGCCTCGATCTGGTAGTGCAATATCCTTGAACTTAAAAGGCCCAAACGGAGAGTCCGAAACAGCATGGGCGATCTCGGAGTGACTGACCCAAACCCAGCCTAGATGTTTGGGCCAGCGAGCGTAAAACATGTGATAAAGTCCATCTTCTCCCTTTACCACTGAGCCTCCCCAAATACTCATGGTGTCATTTACGAAGACTGATTCTTTGGCAATCTGGCCCAATTCGATCTTAAGGTCAGGTACTTTTTTAAGGCCCGGGGCTTTGTCCTGGGTTCCACATGATATAATACCGAAGGTCAGTAAGGAGAGAAAAACGTATGTTTTCAACATTCTATAATAATTAATTTTTATGGGTCTTATTTGGCTGAGAATATCCTTAATCAGATGACGATGCAAATTGGTCAGTCTATATCGTCTACCTTGAGGTTTGAAGGCGTGCCTTTTGCTCCTTCGTCAATCCTTGCGAAAAGTACACCTCCGGCCTCAACCACAACTGTGTATTCTTCATAGCTGGATCATCAACATCTAAGCTCAAGTCGCAATCAAAACGCGCCAGTATACTATGGCTTTTACCCTTCACTTCAGAGGCATTGGTAAAGTGGCACAGGCCCCAGCTGATCCCTCGGCCATTTCCATTACTATTGAAAGCATCCGGAATATAAGATCCAGCGGCAGTGGGCATGAGGGAAGTGACGGAAGCGATGTTGAAGTTTACACCATCTTCCGCATATTGGATGGTACTGGCCTCATTTCCATTACGGATGACCAACGCAGCAATACCCTCTTTGAACGGAAACAGTGCCGTTTCGTGTCCTGAATTAAATAGTGGGTTGAGTGGGTGCTTGGTAAATGGCCCCAAGGGGTCATCTGCTATGGCTAAGCCGTTACCAACTAGGTATTCGGGGCGATCCCCATAGGCAGCTTTGAAGTAAATGTATATTTTATCCTTATACACAAGAGGGTAGGGGTCGTGAATCGAAAATTGATCCCAGGTACCTGGCTCTCCATTGGGAATAATGACCTGGTTGGCCGGTGTCCAGGGGCCATCGGGAGAATCAGCATAAGACACTGCCACCGGGCAATGGTCCCCTTTTAATCCACTCGCTTCCATAAAAGCTTGATAATACAGGTAATACTTGCCCTTCCATTTCAGGATATCGGTGGTGGTGACCGAGCGCCAACCTACTGCTGGTTTAGGGGGGCGAGGGACAGCCACGCCTTGCTCTTCCCAGGTGAATCCGTCTTCACTCGTCGCGTACCAGATTTCCGACAGATCCCAATCTGTGGAAGGTATCTCATCGGTAGCTTCCTTAGCACGGTGAAAACCCACTGGTGGGGCAACGGTATTTCTTCGTGTATACCAAACGTAGTACTTCCCATTTTCCTTGATAATCTTGGAAGCATCACGCCGGGAAATTGTTCCATCCCCATTGTTATAGTCTAGCCCCTCTAAAGGGGTGTATTTAAAACTGGAAAACAATTCATTGTCCTCCGGTCTAGGTGTGAGGTAGTTGTCGTACAGCCGTTCCATAGCTGCGCTCAGGGGGCGGTCGGGCTTGCTTTGTGGAATGTCCCATGGATAGCCTTCCGCAGGAACCTCTTCCTTAGTTGTTGTTTCTGTACTTGCATCGGCCTTGCCTGTAGCATCAGGTGACTCGCAAGTCAGGAGGAGCAATAATCCGAGGAATATGATTGGTTTTAGCATGTGTTTTGTTTCTATTGAGGGTTAAGTAGTGATGCGCTCAAGTCCTTCTTATTGTACTATGTATTTTTTATCCCGTGCTTTGTTTATCGATACTAGCTGTAAATAAGCATTGTTCTTAGCGATCAATAAGGCTTGCTGTCCGTCGGACAAGGTCATCTCGGCCGCATCAACAACACTTCCTTTGACGAATAAGCCACTTTCGTAAGCCATGCTTGCCCTAAAATCACCTTGTCCATTACCTAGTAGTAGCGTACCATAGCCCGCATCTTGTCTGGGCGTTTCTACTTCAAAATCGTATCGATTCCCTAAAAGTAGCAGGTCAAGATGGCCATCTCCATTAGCATCATGTGTAATGATTTTCCGTGTAGTGGTTACTTGGGCAGCCCTAGGAAGTGCCTTTGGTGCAAACTGTCCGTTTCCCTTGTTTTCAAAATAAGTAGAGGCAAAATTAGAGGCGCTAAACTGCAGAGAAGTAGCTAGATTCTCTTCCCCATACACCTCCTGCATATTAGCAGAAGCGAAAGAATGGTAATCTGGAAACTTCTTTTTGATGAAAGGCATTTGATTGGAACTACACTCACGCCCCCGTAGCGGAAACACTTCCTCATTCTGCTCAAAAGCTAAGACGATATCAAGGGTGCCCGTTTGATCAAAGTCCTTGGCAAAGATCTGGAAAGGGGAAGCAATAGAGGCTTGATACTTACTATTTAAGCCCAAATTACCAGCCACGAGATCCAAGTCTCCGTCTTGATCAACATCAGCAGCTTCTATACAAAACCACCACCCCACCTCTTTTTCGAGTGCGGTACCTTGCGAGATGGAGCTAAAGTCTTTCCCGTCAAATTTCAGGACCTGGGGAGACATCCATTCTCCAACGACGATCAGTTCCTTTTGCTGGTCTCCGTCAACATCCGCCCAAAGGGCATCTGTCACCATTCCAAGTCTATCCAAAAGGGGTTCTTCAAATTTAGTAAAATGGATATGTCCGGGCGTTGATTCATTGCGCCAGATCACGCTGGTACCAGGATGTGGATACTGTCCCGGCGTCTGCCGCCCGCCCACGAACAAGTCCAAGTCGCCGTCTCCATCAAAATCATGTGGGCAAACGACTGAGCCGCTGACTTTCATTTCCTGACTAAAAGGATTTAAAGCAGCCCGAAATTGCCCGTCTCGGTTGATATAAATTTGATCTTGGTACCACTTAGAATCCAATTCAAATTCATTACTGCCATTCACTACATACAGGTCTAAATCACCATCATCGTCCATGTCAAAAAATACCGCATCGACTTCTTCTCCGGCTTTGTTATTTTGGAAAATAGTTGACTGGCTAGCCTGGAATGTTCCATCTGGTTGCTGGATATATAGGCTTCCTGGGGTTCCCTTCGAACCCCCAATATAGCAGTCGTCCAGTCCATCTTTATTCACATCACCAACGGCCAGAGCCGGCCCTTCCCGAGACATTTTGTGTGGAAGCAAAGACTCCCGTTGGAAATCATCGAAATCGTCCTCTTTTGCTAGGTGGTTCAGCTTGGCTTGAGCCGGTATGGTCGTAAAGAAGGAGGGAATGACTTCCCTTGCATCAGTCGGAGTGCTTGCATTTGCATATTTTATAGGGAGCGTCTGATTAACTGTTCTAGGTTGGATGGAGGTAGACATCCCATCCGGCCAGCGGACCACTATTTTTTTTATTTCAGTTTCCTTCCCTATACCAAAGTGGATGACATGGTCTATGGAAGACTGGAAGCCTCTAGAGACATATTGCTCCGTCAACTGCTTCTTTTGTTCAGTTTCGATCTTGACTCTTGCGCCGATTCCATCTGGATTCTTGGGAGGCCCCTGTAGTACGATCTTAATGAAATTGCCTTTCCTTTGTTCAGTGCTGTTGTTGCGATACACCGATGCAAGCTCATCCATATTATTGGTCACCAGGTCCAGGTCTCCGTCATTGTCCAAATCTGCGTAAGCAGCCCCATTGCTGGCATCCAGCCTTTCTGGAGCCCATTCCCCTGTTCTTTTGGTAAAACCAAGATCACCATTGTTCTCGTAGAAATAGTTGTTTTTTAGCCGGGGGGGCATGCGCCTGATTAGATCACTGTCATGTTGCTGCTGGACTACCGCTCTCAGTGTGGAAGAAACCTCTTTCACTTTTTCCAAAAAGGCATTCTCGGCTCGTTCACGATAATGGAGATAATCTACATTCCTAAAGTCCCGTTTGATTCCATTGGAGATGAAAAGATCTTTGTCTCCATCATTGTCCATGTCAAAAAACAAAGGTCCCCAACTCCAATCTGTGCTGGATACTCCAGCAAGTGCAGCTAGGTCTGAGAAGTAGGGTAAACTATGCTCCGCTGTGCCATTGTTTAACTGAAGCGTGTTGTACATGTATTGGTGGTGGAAGCCTCCTTCGACCAGCTCGTGAAATCGTTCCGGATTCATACCACTCATACTAGCCTTGATACCGTAGTTGTCTTCCGAAACCATATCGAGTGACATGAAGTCTAGCCAACCATCATTGTTAAAGTCGGCCATATCATTGCCCATGGAGAAATTGGACAAATGTCCGGTTACTTCGCTCGCAACTTCTTGAAATTTCCCATTCTTCAGGTTCAGATAAATTCGATCCTTGGAGGCAAAATCTTGTCCAACTACAACATCAGGCCATTGATCATTATTTAGATCTCCAACAGCTAGTCCCAATCCAAAGCCAATCCCATCGATCAAAATTCCCGCTTCCTCAGAAACATCGATGAAGGTATTGCCTTCATTTCGGAAAAGTCGATCGCCGGTTTCGACAGACTTCAACTGGCGGTATTTTTTCAAGTCATAATGCACCTGAGAATTGATATTGTGATTGATCAAAAACAAGTCCAAGTCACCGTCTCGGTCATAGTCAAAAAAGGAAGCTTGTGTAGAGTAGTGAGGGAGGTCCAAATTGTAATCTCTGGCCTGTTCTTTGAAGATGGGAATACCATCGCCATTATTCCCCTGGTTTATGAATAGTTCATTTCTCCGCTGATCCGAATCCGGAAACGATCCAGATCGACAAACGTAAATATCAAGTAAGCCATCCGCATTGATATCTACCACAGTTGTACCTGTGGAAAAGCCTTGCTTCCCTGCCGTACCAGATATATTGGTAATGTCTTCGAACTTAAGATCACCTTTGTTCAAGTACAAGCGGTTGGGCAATTGATTAGCTACGAAATAGAGATCAGGCAGACCATCTTGGTTAAAGTCTCCGACGGACACCCCGGCACCGTTGTACATATAGTCATAGTTCAGCGCATTCATCTGACCGGTTTCCGTCAGGCGATTATTGAAGGAAATCCCGGTGTGTGCGGCATCTACTAATTGAAATAGAGCGGGGCT
>JAHQWA010000644.1 GCA_019634045.1 Saprospiraceae bacterium | reverse complement strand
TACCTAAAGACTCTTCTAGTCGGGCAATCTCTGGGACAGGTAATATCTTGTCCGAGATATGTTCAATCCGATCAAAAATCGTTTCCGTTTTTTGTGCATGGATGGGCAGGGACAGGCAGCAGAGGAGCCCCAGCCATAGTAGGTTTGCATTCATATGTGCTTTTGAACGCAAAGTAAGTGCCAGCCAGCTGTTAAACTACCGGATTCAAGAATCTGGAAACGAATTATACCAAATTAGGAAGGGTTTTAGACAATGGCCTTGCGAAAGGCGGAAGGGGTCATTTGCGTAGCTTGCTTGAACACTGCATTGAAAGTGGAAAGGGATCCAAAGCCACTATCCAAGGCAATAGCAATGATCTTGTCGGATCGGCGATCTGGGTCAAGTAATAGCCCCTGGGCATGCTTAATTCGATAAGTATTGATAAACTGAATAAAGTTGTGGTCCGTACCTTCATTGATAGCTTGAGACAATTGCTTTGGATGGACGTCCAAATGTTTGGCCAAGTTCATCAGCGACAGTTTGGGATCTAAATAGGTAGCTTCTTCTTCGAATAGGGTATGAATTTGGGCAAGTACCGCCGCTCCCTGCCCCGGTTTCAGCACGGAAGCCTGATATCGTTTCTCCCGCCAGCCTAAGAACACATCCTTTTCCCGCCATCCCAACACCAACCAAATCCCCATTAAAACGGAAAAACTCAATGCCCCCATCAGATAGATCGGTATCCAGGTAAGGAAAATGGCGAGGTAGGTACCCCAAAGTATGACTAAGCCCCAGGTAATAGACAGATACCACTTTTGCGTCAGCTGATCTTTCTGCAAGGATCGATAGGCTAGACTTAGACTTAGCCCAGCATAGATGAAGGATTGACCTAAAACCAGCGGATAGAGCCATTGCCATGCAGGAGTAGCTGCGCCATTTGGTAAAACCGGACTTAAGATAGCATAAGCTAGAGCGGGAATAAAATGAAGCAGCTGAGGCTTGGTCCATTTCCAAGCCGCATCGGAAAGTGCTCGGCCATAGAGGTAGAGCAGTGGTGCCACAGCTAGATTGGCTGCCAAGCCCAGATTCTTGATGAAGAGCGGTAATGCGACAAAGTGATAAAAGACCGACTTGGTAATGCGTAACGAAAGAAATAGGAGCAACAACCCCAGCAATCGATTGGCTTGCTGTCTAGGTCCTTTCCATCTGAGTAGGACAAAGCTGAAGAATAGACTCAGACCAAGTCCTAAAGAGGCCAAGAAGAACAATAACAGTTGTTGCACATCCATCTTTGTGAATATTGGGTGATTGAGTAGTTTGCTGATTACAAAAGTGCTTTAATGGCCACATTCGACAAAATCACTTCCGCTGGTCCTTTAGAAAGTCCGGTTTGGAAGATAGCTTGTGCCAATTGCTCTGAGGTGATTTCCCCGGCTGGATACAGCTTCTTCATAATCGGATACAATCGACGAAAGATCCGATAGCTCAGATTCGGTTCATTGCGTTTCTCGACCGGATAAATATAGCCAGGCCGGAAAATATGCAAAGCGCCGAAATCTTGTTGAATCAGATAATTCTCCGCCATTCCTTTAAACCGGGCAAAAGCCACACGGCTCTTCTCCTTAGGATCCGCCCCTTCCCCACTCAAGAAACAAAAGTGCGCATTGGGACTGGCTGCTTTCAAGGCATCGGCAAAAACCTTTGTGTAATCTACGGTTATTGTCTTAAAGAGGTCCGTCGGTACTTGTCCTGTGTAAACACCTAGACAAAAATAGGCCACAGCTATATCCTTAAAATGCGTCGATAGCGAAGAAAGGTCCAAAAAATCATCATGTAGCACTTCCGTTAATTTCTCATTTTGAACCCCGGTAGTTCGTCTCGATAAGCTAATGACCTGACTGATTTCAGGGCTTTCCAAGCACTTCCTCAACACAATACTTCCTACCATTCCTGTAGCCCCAGTTATTATTACTTTTTTCATAGGGCTAAAAATAGGGCTTTTCAAAGAATTGGACGAGTGGGAAAACCTTTGATTGCTATCGGGGTTTTAGATGCATTATCTATCTTTGCCATCCAACAGCAAAGCCAAGTAAAAAATCAATATGGTAGCGACTAAAGCGACTGAACCCAATACAGAAACTAGAGACGAGCCTTTTGTGCAAGGTGGTTATTTCGTAACCGAAAGTGCGCCAGCGAATGAACTTTTCATTGCTGAAGAATTCGACGAAGAAGCCCAACTCATGGCGGAAACCGTCAAAGAATTTTGCATCAAGGAAATTCAGACGCCCTTCTTTCAGTCTGGCCGGGAACTACAAGTGACCAATCCTGAAGATAAAGCTGAGGTATTGGCCATTTTAAAACGAGCGGGAGATTTAGGCCTATGTAGTGTTAGTATTCCTGAAGCATACGAGGGGATGGGGCTGAACTTCAAGACCAATACCTTAATTTCTATGGCCCTATCCCACGGGCTTTCCTTTGCTACCACCCTGGGAGCTCAAACTTCCATCGGTTGCCTTCCGATTGTCTACTATGGAAATGAGCAGCAAAAACAAAAATACCTGCCCAAGATTGCCTCGGCGGAATACGTGGCGGCCTACGCCCTCACTGAGCCCCAAGCTGGCTCCGATGCCAATGCAGGGAGAACCAGTGCCCGCCTCAGCGAGGATCAACAGCACTATCTCTTGAATGGACAAAAGATATGGATCACCAATGGTGGTTTCGCTGACGTATACATCGTGTTTGCTAAGATTGATAGCGATAAGAATTTATCAGCATTTATTGTAGAACGAAACTTTGAAGGTTTTTCGGTTGGGGCAGAAGAAAAGAAATTTGGAATCAAAGGATCTTCGACTGTACAGTTATTTTTTGATAATTGTAAAGTACCCGTTGAGAATCTATTGGGCGCTCGAGAAGAGGGCTTCAAAATGGCATTAACTATTCTAAATGGGGGTCGGATCAAGGCGGGAGCCGGAGGAATCGGGGGAGCTAAATTTGCGATAAACAAGTCAGTTGGATACGCCAAAGAAAGGCAACAGTTCGGGAAAGCCATAGGCAGTTTTGGGGCGATCCAAGCTAAGTTGGCGGATATGGCCATGCAAGTTTTTGCGGCGGAGGCTGCCTGCTTTCGAACGGCCGACCTCATTGATCGAAAGGAAGTCAGCTTGCTAGCCCAAGGGGCCAGCCAGAATGAGGCCAAGATTAAGTCCATCAGCGAATTTGCCATAGAAGCCTCCATCGTTAAAGTTCGTGGTTCTGAACTGGTGTGCTACGCCTTAGATGAAGCGATGCAGATCTTTGGGGGCATGGGTTACGCAGTTGAGACGGGCCTTGGAATTGGCTATCGAGATGCACGAATCACCAAAATCTACGAAGGCACCAATGAGATTAATGCCATGTTGTCCGTAGGTGAACTTTCTAAGCGTGCCCTGCAAACCAAAGAGTTAGATCTTTTGACTGCTGGAAAACGGATTCCTGCCTTCCTACTATCCCGCTTGAACCCCTTCCGTGCCAAGGATGAAGTATCTGAGCAAGATCGTTTAGTCCAAGGGCTAAAATATACTTTCCTGTACCTATCTTCTGCTGCTGGCAAGAAGCTACGTAAGCAAATGATTGACGAGCAAGAGATCATTATGCATTTATCCACCATCCTCCAGGAATCTTACCTGGCCGATAGTGCATTGCTGAAGCTGAGAAAATTGCAGCTACGGGGAGGAAGCGATCAAGCAAAGCTCCAATTAAGGCAAGACATGGTCCAGCTATTCCTCTATCAAGCCTCCAACAAAGCACGGCAAGCTGCCTTTGATGTACTGGCGAGCTTTGCGGAAGGAGCTGAACTTCGACGTCACCGCAGAATCATTAAATTACTATTGCAGCCTTATAGCGTAAATCCGAGGACCCTAGGGCGGAACATCGCCCAGGCTTTAATCAACAATGATGGTTATCCTTTTTAGACCCACCCTTTATGAATGAGCCCTAGCTTTTACTGAGGTTTAAGTGTTGCCCCGATTTCTTCATTCCATTTTCGCAAATCCGACTGTATCTCGATATAGTTTTGGAGAAACGCCGACTTGTTTCTTGAAGACCCTGCTAAAGTAAAATTCGTCTTTATACCCCAGTTCCTGAGCTATGATCTTAACTGATTTTGATGTTAGATACAACTCTCTCTTAGCTTCAATAATAATTCTATTTACGATGAGTTGGGACAAGGAAATACTGCAACTGGCCTTCACCACCTTATTCAATTGTTGAGGAGTTACGAATAGTGTTCGAGCATATTCCCCGGCAGTGTGCAAAGTCTTAAAATTCTCTTCAATACAATCTACCAAGCTCTGCAGTAGAACTGGTTTTTCATTTACCTTAGATGCCTGTTGCAATTGGTTCGTAGTTTGCTTTTCCCGAATAAGCTTGATCAAAAATATCTTTAGCGAAGAAATCAGTACCTCATGAATTCCAATGTTGTTTTCTTGGACTTCAGCGTTCATGTTGAAAAAATGTTCAAGCAATTTAGCTGAATGCTCGATCTGAAAGAAAGGTTCAGAAGAAAAATTATTAAAAAGTACACCTTCTGTTTCAATCTCATTTTGATGTCGATAGGTACAGAAGAAATCAGGATGAAAGTTGAGCATGTATCCAACAACCTCTTCATCGCTTATCATCATGAATGCTTGATAAGGTGAAAGGCAAATTGCGGTCTGGGGCGGGAGTTTATACTGGTCTAGATTTATTTTCAGTTGAAAGTTCCCTTGATCAATTAGGATTATTGAATAATAGTTGTAGCGAACCAAATGGTCGAAATCGTCAAAATTTCTAAATGAACTCAATTTAAGTGCTAACTCATTGGTACTCTTTGTTAGGATCGTCGAATTAATAGCTTGGTACTGCATACAGTTAAAATCAAAATGCCTGTTCGGCACAAAGGCTTTTGCGCCGAACAGGATGCGCTAAACGCCTTTGAATAAATCTATTTTACGGCTAACAAATTAAATTTATTGATATCGCCAACTTGAAAATCGACCAAAAGATCATCCGCCTGTTGCAGCAGTGCTTTTGCAATTTCGCCATTCAAATGGGCATTTCGGCCTTCTTCATGTTCAAAGGTATCAAAGATTCCAAAAGTGGTCTCATCAACTTGAAAGGCATACCAGGACTGGGTATCCACTTCCTGCGTAGCTAACGCTAATCCACCGAGTAAGAATTGCTTTACAGCACTAGCCTTTTCTGGTTTGGCGTTGACGATAACAAATAGTCCTAACTTTTCTGATTTTTCCATAAATTCCAAGTTTTGAAGTGTGAAAGAAAATAATGTGATGAGCACTGAGCATCTGCTCTCAACGGGAAGCAGATCAAATTTTAGTTATTGTGATAATTGGCTGATGTTATTTATTCACAAAACTACTCTCAGCGAGCATGCCAAAACATGGACGATTCTTTACTTCACATGGATAATTTATGCGCTCTTTCCTTGGTACTATCGTTACTTGTAGAGAAGTCCAGCACCGATGAAATAAAGCTCGATTATCCTCGTTATCATACTACTTATTACTAGGCTTCATTACCCACTGAAAACCCCAAAGCTATGCCTACCCTCGATCAACAATTGCTTGCCGTCTACGATGAATTCAATCGTAAGCAAAAGATCAAGACCCACCTCCAACATCTGCATATTATCATTGCTCAAAAGGAACAAGCATTGGCAAAATTAACCGCCATCTTGGATGAGGAGCAGGCGGACTTAGATGCACTAGAAGGGAAAAACCTGTATTCCATATTTCAATACTTGCTGGGTAATAAGGAGGAGCAGTTGGAAAAGGCTAAGCAGGAGTATTTGGCGGCTTATGTTAAATACAATGCCTTGACATCCAACTTAGAGGGCCTCAGGGAAGAAAGGTCAGTGTTAGAAAAAAGTTATAGCAGCTTACACGCCATCGATGAGCAATTCGAGCAACTCATTAAGCAGAAAATGGCCCTGCTCAACCAGCGCCGTAAATTGCCGGCTGGCTTCGACAAGCTGACCGAGAAAATAGCGAACTACCATTCCAAGATTCGGGAACTCCAACAAACGATTAAGAAAGGTATTAGTGCCAAAAAATATCTGCACAAGGTGATGCTAGGTCTACAGCAGATTGAACACTGGGGTGATGTTCCTCCCTTAGAGGTTCCTGACCGAATTGATAGAAAAGTGGAAAGAATCAACAAGGATATATACGTCGCCAATAACTACCTGCAAAAGTATGAAGATGAACTCTCTGACATCTCCGATCTCTTCCAGCTAGATTATCAAAGAGAAGTCAATCAGTTGGAGTTCTTCCTCGATCAATTCATCGATTGCCTGATCACGGATTGGATTGTCAAACAAAAGATCCATAACGCCTACCACTTGATCATGAATATTATCGATAAGATTACCCGAATTGGTGAAATGATGGATTATGAGATTGATAAAACCAAAGGGTACATCGAGGAAGAGGAGCAAGCAAAGGCAAACTTGGTGATGGAGCAGATTGATGCCAAAGATCAGCAAGCCAAGTAGGCTCCTGTGTAAAACCTAGAAGGTGCACTTAGTCCGAGTCTACATCTACCAATTCGTAAATGATCCATCCTTCCTACGTAAATGCGGAACCTCAGTCAGCTGAAATTCTTCCTGCTGGGCTAATTCTTCGTTGAATTCCACGCCAAGGCCCGGTCCATCGGGAACCTGATACCTATCCCCGGTTAAGCTAGCTTGCACGGGATAGAAGTTCGGATCATTGGTACCGGCTTGCTCCGCAGGCGTATTGATCTCCTCCAACCAGGCGAAATTGGGGCATGCCGCGGCGAGGTGAATGGAGGCGGCTGTGCAGATGGGACCAAGCGGATTGTGCGGCATGAGGTCAATATAGTGCGCTTCGGCCATAGCTGCCACCTTCTTCGCCTCCGTAAGCCCGCCGACATTGCAGACGTCAACTCGAGCAAACTGCGTAATGTTTTGCTCCAAATAGGGGGCAAATTGCCATTTGCTAGCAAACTCCTCTCCTATGGCAAAAGGTATGGAGACCATTTTCCGCAAGGTCTCATATGCCCCAGGACTTTCATCTCGAATCGGCTCTTCGATAAAATCCAGGGTACCGGTAGGCATCCGTTGGAGGAATGAAACGGTTTCAGGTATCGATAGGCGATGGTGATAGTCCAATCCAATGGTAATTGACTTGCCTACCTTTTCACGCAGTAGAATCATCCACTCCGCAAGCAAAGCAATGGATGCTCTGGGTTCAAATTGATGTTGAACATCCGAAGCCTCATACTCTGCTGGGGCTAAACGGAGAACGGTCCAGCCGTGATCTAATAATACGCGGGCTTTAGCCAATAGATCCTCTAAGGAAACAAAACGCAGAGAAGCAAAGCATGGTACAAAGTCACGCTGCTTACCCCCCAACAACTCATACACAGGAACACCGAGCGCTTTCCCTTTCAGATCATATAGAGCAATATCAATAGCGGAGATAGCAGCCGTAAGCACCCGACCACCTTCAAAGTATTGGCTCCGGTACATCTCCTGCCAAAGTCCACCAATCGCCCTTGGATCTTTCCCTTGTAAGAAAGGGACAAAATGTTTGATGGCCCCGACTACTGCCAACTCTCTAGTAGATAGTCCTGATGCTCCATACCCATATAGGCCATTGTCAGCTTCTACTTTCACCACTAGTTGGCTCCCCTGCCCAAGCCGGATGGGATAGGATTTTATAGCTTTGATTTTCATATTGCTGTTTTTCGAATTGTTGGATGCTCCAAAATACTTTTGAAGCTAACAATCTAAGTCAAATCCAACTGAACAAAAAATGAACATATTCAGATTCAAGCCCTTCGCGTATGGAACTTCAATCCTGAAATAGGATCTTTAGCTGTTATTCTCCACCTGAGGGTAACAGCATAAACGAAGTGCAACAATGGCAAAACCAACTCGAAAGCGCTATGAAATCTTAGCGCTCGTATTCATTACCGTGGTGATCAACTACCTCGACCGAAGCAATATCTCTGTCGCAGCCTTTGCGATCAGCGATGAACTGGAGTTAAGTAGCATTCAAATGGGCTTCATCTTTTCAGCTTTCGCTTGGACCTATTCCGCATTACAAATACCAGGGGGAATTCTAGTGGACTTTGTTAAACCAAGGGTTCTATATCCCATCCTGCTAACACTGTGGTCCTTAGCTACCTTAGTACAGGGATTTATCAATTCCCTTGCGGCCTTTATCGGGTGCCGGGCTGCCATTGGCGTTTTTGAAGCCCCTTCTTATCCGGCTAACAATAAGATTGTGACCAGTTGGTTTCCAGAAAGTGAGCGGGCGAGTGCCATAGCCGTGTATACCTCTGGCCAGTTCATAGGTTTGGCATTCCTCACTCCGGTATTGGTATTGATACAGAGTCAATTGGGATGGAGAGGCCTTTTTATCGTTTCTGGTCTAATCGGAATTGCCTGGGCCGCCCTATGGTACATACTGTATCGCGACCCTAGTCGTCACCCCAGTGTTAATGCAATGGAATTGGATCATATCGCTGAGGGCGGTGGATTGATTGAAGGGATATCTGCTCCGCGGGAACGGACTAAGTTTAGCTGGACGGATCTACTAATGGCCTTTAGCTACCGTAAGTTATGGGGCGTATATATTGGGCAATTCTGTTTAGGTTCCTTATTCATCTTCTTTTTGACTTGGTTTCCGACCTATCTGGTCAAGTATCGCGGTTTGGACTTTATCAAGTCCGGGTTCTTGGCATCGGTACCTTTTCTAGCCGCCTTTGTTGGCGTATTACTGTCCGGTTTCTCTTCCGATGCATTGGTGCGGCGGGGATATTCTAATGAAATTGCCCGCAAAGCCCCGATCCTGATTGGGATGCTATTGTCCATGTCAATCATTGGGGCCAACTATACCAACCAAACCTTTCTAATCATTCTATTTCTATCCATCGCTTTCTTGGGGAATGGCCTAGCCTCCATAGCTTGGGTTTTCGTTTCCTTACTAGCCCCGACCCGACTCATAGGTTTGATTGGTGGCGTGTTCAACTTAATGGGGGGACTTTCTGCAGCTGTGACGCCGATCATAATCGGCTATCTAGTGAAAGATGGCAACTTTGCACCTGCCCTTTTCTACATCGGTGCTTTGGCCTTTATTGGCTTTTGTTCCTATCTATTTTTAATCGGAAAAGTCGAGCGGATTGAAGCTTAATCCACTTTACGGAAGATAGAGGAGAAAATGATCTCGACGGCCAAATCAGCATGTCGATCGACTTCTTCCTGCTGGTATACATCGACATTATATAGTCGTTTACTCATGGTGTCCATAAAGAAGAATTGACTGAGAATTCCAAAGATGAGGGCGATATAATTGTTAATAGGCATATTCACCTCGTAGCCAGCTCGCTTATAGGCTTGGAATATTGGAGTGAGTCGGTCACCTAATGGCTTGAGCATATTGTCTATGATCCAGTCGGAACGTTCAGAGCGGCGGGTGAGTTCGTGGTTCATTATCTTATACACCTCAATATGTTCCGCCATAAAGTAAACCAAATGGCGAGTCAGAGACTTCCCTAGATCGATGATACTTTGATCTTTACAGAGACGCACCGTTTCCTTGGCCTGCCTTTCATACTCTGTAATCACTTGCCACATGGCTTGTTTCCAAAGATTCTGTTTGTTCTTATAATGATAGTAAATCAGGGAATCATCCACCTGTAACTGGTCAGATATCGTTTTCAAACTGGTTCCCTCAAAACCATTTTCTGCAAAGGCCCGGAGGGTCAATTGCAAAAGTAGTTCTTGATCCAGTGTATTAGCCTTGCTGGGGCGCCCCCTTCTACGCCTAGCTGGCGTTTTCATTTCTTCTTTCATATCTACTAGTTCACAGTCTCCTCCTATTATTAAGAAGCCACTGAATAAGACAGTGTTCTCCCTTAATTGTTCTGCTTTTCCCTATAAAATTATATGAGTTTAATTAATCGCAAAGATTCCATTGGTGCCCTTAAACAATAGTCAAATTTGATTATATTTGTTTTTATTAAGCACCAACTTAATAAAAAAATGGAGACTCTTCAAATTCACAAAAAGAAAAATCATGCCATTATCGAGATTGATAACGGCAAGGTAAACGCTATAAATCTTCCACTTTTACAAGATCTGAACCAGGCTTTTGCGCAATTGCAAGCGGATGATACCGTGAAGGGCGTGATCCTTGCGGGAAGGCCCAATTGCTTTAGTGCAGGGCTAGATATCGTGAGTTTGGCGATGGGGGGAGTTGAATTGGCCGTTCCTTTTTGGCGAGCCTATTTTCAATTGTGTCAGAAAATGATCCGCTTTTCCAAGCCACTTGTGGCAGCAATCACGGGCTACGCTCCAGCGGGGGCTACGATTTTAGCACTCATGACTGACTACAAGATCATGGCGCGCGGGCAGAAACATGTCTTTGGCATGCATGAGTTTAAGATGAATTTACAGATTCCAGAACTCCTGTGCCGCATCTATGCTTATTATTCCGGCGAAAAAAATGCCTGGTTGGCCGTCCAGCAAGCCAAGCTATTCCATGCCGATGATGCCGTCGAAGCTGGCTTGGTCAACGAAGCAGCCGAAGTGGAGGAAGTCTTACCTAAGGCAGAAGCCTATTTGCAGAAACTGATGTACGTCACACCAAGAGTGTATGCAGACTCGAAGCGCTACCTGACACATCAACTATGGCAGATCGTTGATCTCAGTGAAGCAAGAATGGAGGAAATGATTGAAGAGCATATTGAAGCCTCTAACACACCAGAAGCGCAAATGATGGTAAAAATGTTCGTTGAACAATTAAAAAACAAATAGAAATAATCTAAATCAACAATATTATGGAAGCATATATCTACGATGCGGTACGCACCGTGAGAGGGAAGGGAAACAAAAAAGGAGCGCTCATGAGCGTTACGCCTACAGAGCTTTCTTCGCAAGTCTTAAAGGCATTAAAAGATAGAAACGAGCTAGACACCGATCTAGTGGAAGATGTTATCCTGGGTTGTGTGAGTCAAGTGAAAGACCAAGGCGTGAATATCGCCAAATCAGCGGCGCAACAGTCGGGATACGGCGATCATTTGTGTGGAGTTACCTTGAATAGATTCTGTGGTTCTGGCTTAGAGGCGATCAATCAGGCCGCTGCCTATGTGCGGGCAGGATTTACCGATCTTTTGGTGGCAGGCGGTGTAGAGAGTATGTCTCGCGTTCCCATGGGATCTGATGGCGGAGGTTTCTTACTGGATCCAGAGCAAGCCATTCCAGGGAAAATGGTACCGCAGGGAATATCTGCGGATTTGATTGCTTCTAAATTCGGCTATTCTAGAGAAGATGTAGACAAATTTGCCTTTGAATCTCAGATGAGAGCGAGCAAGGCAGAAAGTGCTGGGCATTTTATATCCCGGATTCCGGTAAAGGATGTTAATGGTCTCTCTGTATTGAATACCGATGAAAATATCCGCCCTTCTACAACCGTGGAAGGTTTGAGCAACTTACAACCTTCTTTCGCGATGATGGGACAAATGGGTGGATACGATGCCGTAGCCATCGACAAATATCCTGAAATCGAAGAGATCAGCCACGTACACCATGCGGGTAATTCCTCTGCGATTGTGGATGGCGCTTCTGTAGCCTTGATTGGGAATCAAGCGGTAGGCGAGAAAATGGGATTGAAACCTCGCTTCAAGATCCGTGCAGCTGCGGTCGTTGGAACGGACCCCACCATCATGCTAATTGGCCCAGCCCCGGCCTCTAAGAAAGCCTTGAAACAAGCGGGTATGCAGGTGAGCGATATCGATCTATTTGAAGTAAATGAAGCCTTTGCTGCTGTCCCGATGTACTTCATGGAAGAAATGGGCGTGGATCATTCTATAGTCAATGTAAATGGTGGAGCTATTGCACTTGGACACCCGCTGGGATCTACCGGCTGCATGCTTACGGGTACCTTGATGGATGAGCTAGAGCGCAGAGACCTAAGCACGGGCCTTGTTACCCTTTGCATTGGTGGCGGAATGGGTATTGCTACCATTATCGAACGCATCTAGGTCGGACGGGCACCGTTCGCGCTACACTTTCAAGTTTGAATTGACCAAAAAAAGAAAATCATGCAAAATATAAAGAATGACCTGTTCGAATTTGTGGTCGGTGAAGATGGAATTGGCATTTTCACGATCAATCAGGTCAACAATCCAACCAATCTATTTAGCTCGGCTTTTATCAATGCTTACCTAGAGGTAGCCAAACAAGCCATCGCTGACGAAAATATAGCGGGGGTCATTGTGACTTCAGGACGCAGCATGTTCATGCCAGGAGCCGATCTCCGCGAATTGAATAAGATGGGGGGTGATCCTGCTGGTCAACTGCAAGGCATGCTGGAAATGCACACCGCCTTTAGAGAAATCGAAACTTCTGGTAAGCCATTCGTCGCGGCGATCAACGGAACAGCCATGGGTGGGGGCTTAGAGCTATGCCTAGCCTGTCACCATCGAATTGTCCTAAATAACATCAAGATCAAACTCGGATTCCCAGAATCAAAAGTAGGCTTATTACCTGGCGGTGGTGGTACCGTTAAGGCGCCTTATTTATTGGGTATACAAAATGCCTTAATGTATCTGCTACAGGGCCTGGAGGTCCGTCCGCCTAAGGCCTTGAAAGATGGTTTGATCGATGAGTTGGCTGAGAACCAGGAGGAACTGATTGCCAAGGCAAAGGATTGGATTAAGAATAACCCAAAACCTGTGCAAGCTTGGGATAACAAGAAACATAGAATTCCCGGTGGAAATATCTGGACTCCGAACGGTATGCAGGTCATGATGGGTGCAGCAGGTAATTTGACCAAAATGACACATGGCAACTACCCCGCTCAACGCTACATATTGAAGGTAGTACATGACGGGCTGCAAGTACCTATTGACCGCGCCTTGGAGATTGAGGCTCGCTATTTCACCAAGTTAGTAGATAGCAAAGAAGCCAAGAATATGATCCGTACCGGATTCATGGGTATTCAAGCGGCTAAGAAAGGAAAAGCCAGACCGAAGGAGGAGCCAAAGTATGAAATCAAGAAACTAGGTATTCTTGGGGCAGGTATGATGGGGGCAGGTATTGCTTACGTTTCGGCGAAGGCAGGCATGGAAGTAGTGCTGAAAGATGTCAGCATGGAAGGAGCCGAGAAGGGAAAAGCCTATTCTACCAAATTGCTAGATAAGGCGATCAAGCGTGGCCGCTCTACAGAAGAGAAAAAACAGGCTCTACTTTCCCGCATCACACCAACCGATGATCCTAGTCAGATGGCAGGATGTGATCTAGTGATCGAAGCCGTATTTGAGGATCCCACGCTAAAGGATAAAGTAACCAAAGAGACCGAAGCCGTTTTGGCGGAAGACAAGGTATATGCTTCTAACACCTCAACGATTCCAATCACGCTATTGGCTAAATCTTCCAAGAGACCGGAGCAGTTTATCGGAATTCACTTCTTCTCTCCAGTAGATAAAATGCCTTTGGTGGAAATAATCGTAGGAGAAAAAACAGAGGCAAAAGCTATTGCAGCGGCTGTTGACTATACGGTAGCCATCGGTAAAGTGCCGATTGTCGTGAATGATAGCCGTGGTTTCTATACTTCTCGTTGCTTTGGCACTTTTGCTAGCGAAGGTATCTTCATGCTGGAAGAGGGCGTGCCAGCAGCCATGGTAGAGAATGTAGCCAAAGCTAAAGGGATGCCAGTAGGACCGCTGGCGGTGACCGATGAAGTGACCTTGACCTTAGGAATGCACGTATATGAAAGTGATCCTTCTCCGAATAAAGCAGTCTACCAAACTCGGATGTATGAGATCCAGAAGAACCTGGTTAACAATCATGAGCGAAAGGGCAAGAAATGGGGCAAAGGCTTCTATGACTACCCAGAAGGTGGTAAAAAGAAGTTGTGGCCGGGCTTGAAGGAATTGTATAATTCTAATGTCGAGACGCTAGATAAGGAGACTGTCGGAAAACGAATTCTCCATCGTCAAGCTTTGGAAGCTTATCGCTGTTTGGAAGAAGGTGTATTAAGATCTACTATGGATGGCGACATCGGATCCGTACTAGGTTGGGGATTCCCCATCTATACCGGAGGAGCGCTTTCTTATATAGACTTCGTCGGTATGGATCAATTCATACAGGATTGTGACGCCTTTGCTGAAACCTTTGGCCCTCGCTGGGCAGTGCCGGATAGCCTAAGAGCTATGGCTGCTGCGGGTAGTTCCATTCATGAATTCGGAAAGGCTACTGCAACTGTTGGCTAGCGTTATAGTTGGTGGT
>JAHQWA010000643.1 GCA_019634045.1 Saprospiraceae bacterium | reverse complement strand
GGGACAAACTGCAGTTTGTCCCTATGTAAGTTTCCAGCCCAAGGGCTTCTGTTTCAGGTGGTTTAATCCTTAGAACTTGTTTTTTTCTTCCTTGAGCTGCTGAATAGTACGCAACCTCACTTTGAGAAGAACGCCGCAAGAAACGCTGTTTTATTGGAGTAGAAGACTAATGCCTGTTTACCGGCCAATCAACAAAAAAGGACTCCAATAATGTGGAGATGCGGTTGATTCAGATTCCAGGAGCTTCAGTTTTGCCCGGCGCAAACTGGTAGCATAATTCGCTGAGTAGGCTAGATTGAAAGGAGTATTCTGATTAGCTAAGGATGATTTTAGTGCTTTTCCAGTCCACAGGGAAAAGTGATTATGAAAATGCTCCAGTGAAGTGATAATAGGCCGCACAGGCACCTTCTGAAGACACCATCGGAGCGCCAAGTGGTGTGACCGGATTACATTTTTTACCAAAGTGTGGACAATCCTTAGGCTTCCTTTGACCCGTCAAAATTTCCCCGGCAATACACTCACCGCTTTCTTTCGGAGCGGGTGCACCTAACCCAAACTTTTGTGTAGCATCAAAATCTTTGTATTCGGGCTTGACGCGCCAGCCGCTATTCGGGAGCATACCGATTCCGCGCCATTCACGATCGGTGATCTCAAAAACTTTCTGGATCACTTGCTTAGCCATGGGGTTACCATCCCAGGGGACTACCCGTGCATACTGGTTTTCCAACTTAGCTTCTCCGGCCTCCAGTTGTTTAACCAGCATCAAAATACCTTGTAGTAGGTCTACTGGTTCAAAGCCGGTTACGACCAAAGGAATTTTTCGGCGGACAACGATGTCCTGATAAGACTCTAGGCCCATAACCGAACATACATTGCCGGCGCCAATGAAGCCTTGAATCTGGCTTTTGTCGTCATCCAGCACGGCTTCCATGGCGGGAGGAACTAAAATATGGGAAGATAGAATGGAGTAATTGCTTAGCCCATACTGTTGAGCATGAAGTACGGATAATGCATTGGCAGGGGCGGTGGTCTCAAAGCCAACGGCGAAGAAAATTACTTCCCTATCCGGGTTTTGCTTGGCAATTTTCACAGCTTCCATGGGAGAATAGAGAAAACGTACATCCCCTCCTGCTCCTCTGGCTTCCAGTAAACTCTTTTCGGAGCCTGGTACCCTTAGCATATCACCAAACGAACACAAAATTACGTCCTTGGTCATGGCTAGCTCGATCGCTTGATCGATCATTCCCAGCGGAGTCACACAGACTGGACAGCCAGGTCCATGTACCATATGGATCTGATCCGGAAGAATATCCAGTAGGCCGTTTTTCACCAAACTATGCGTTTGTCCCCCGCAAAATTCCATGAGGGTCCAGTCCTGACTGATGAGGTCATCAATTTCGCTTAGATAGGCTTGTACGAGCTCTGGGTCTCGATATTCATGCAAAAATTTCATGCACAGCTAGGTTAGCCAGCTTTTTCAGGGATAAGATCTTCCAATCCCCCGTAGCGTTTCAAATAAGAAAAGGTGCGCTTTGCTTCTAACTCATTGACCACATTGATGGCTACTCCCGCATGAACGAGGACATAATCCCCCTCTTTAGCATTAGGAACCATATCTAAAAAAGCTTCTTTGATGATATTGCCAAATACCACTTTGGCAGTTCGAATCATCCCATCAGTGCTAGTGATGGATTTGATTTTTCCAGGAATGGCTAGACACATAGAGCAATTTTGTTTATCCACCGTTGAAGGATTATTTGTTTTGGCAAACGCTTCTACTATAAAACTTATGATGGAAAATTGTTTTTAAACTATACAATATTTTAAAATTCTAGGCTCACTTGCGGCAGTAAGTTGTCTCAAAAGAGGCATTTCGGGAGATAAGTCAGGTATTTGAGCCTACAAGGCCACTGTAGCGATCTGTTTTTCAGATCGATGCTTGTATAAATTCACTTTACAATTAAGACAGGTATCCATGGATCGAGCAATAGTAGCCACCTCTACGGGCTTGTTGGGGTCCTCTATGATAACGCCCGTCAGCGCTTCAGCTAAGGCAGATTGCGCCTTTGGAGTGGTACCATTATTAATGTTGACTAGGGTTGGTGCTAGGATCCGATACCCCTCAATCTTTTGACTATTGGTAGTCGTTAAATGTGCCAGGGCACCTCTGGGCGCTTCTGTAAGGCCCAAGCCCATCATACTCTGTTTGTATCGGCTGAAATCTACATTGAAGTTTTCGGCAAGATCCAATTTGGAAAGCCAATGTTGGATCTTTTGAAAGAAGAAGGCTGATTCGTGCATACGAGCCAGGACACGGAGGAAGACACTGGGCCCTTTTTCTTGTAGGATATCCCAGATCAAACCGGAAGGAGCTTGCTTTTGATGGAGATCTTGACAGGCGAGTACCTGACGGGCTAGTGGCCCAACTTCTACCATTTGACCTTTGTATTGAAAATGTGCATTTCCCCTTTGCATCTCTTCCTTAATCAATAGCGGATTAATCGCTTCAATGTTTTGACCATCATAATAGCCTCCGGCAATGCACTTTGCCTCCCAAGCTTGGGTAGAGGATAGGCTTAAATCCCCATATATTCCATAGGATAGGAATCTACCGACTCCACCTCCTAATTTATCCCAGCCATAACTTAGAGCCCCTCTAATAAATAGTCCCAGGTCACTATTGCGATGTGCAGGCTTTTCTTCAATCCATTCCATTAGTTCCTGCCAGCTCTGGATCTCTAGATATCGCTCTACACTACAACCTAACCAAGTGGGTTCCAGCCATTCTGAACGGTATTTTTCTAATATGGAAAAGGCTTGACTGAGGTTTTGCACCTGGAAACTAGTCGAAACGCCACCGGGAGTGGCAAAATCCGCCTGTGGCCATTGGCCGGCGATAGAAGAGTACAGACTAATGGGATAGGCGCTAGCCATGAGTCCTTGGCGAAAGGAAGTGCCTTTGATGAAAGCAAATCGTTCAAGGATAGCTGGATAAAGTAAAGTATGACTGTATTTTTCGCTGGTTAAATCATGAGAGAAATTAGAGTAAAACCAACGAGGTATATTTTGCATGATCTCTGCTGCTTGCGTGATATGGCGCAGCAAAACGGCATTTATCGGCACGCCTTCAATCGCCCAGGCATTCTCCAAGGCTTTGGCGGCAGCTTGCTGATGAGATCCTCCGCAAAAGCCGAATAAGTGAGCGGTAAGTCTGCAGGCTGCTTCTGGTCTTTGTTCCATCAAAATGCCTTTATCCCCCTGATACAAGCCGGACCTCAAGGTGGCGCGCATAATCTGCCCATTGCGATTGATGTACACATCGGCTTCTAACTCTTTTTCTACCTGACCTGCAATCGTACTTGCACTTACGCCTGTCATGGACTTAGCCTAGTTTAATGGGTTCTTGTAAAGCATTAAGTTGATCAAATTCTATAGCACCCTGTGCGGTGAAAAAGGGCTTAATCACACCCCACACACTTTGGCGATAGGCCTGAAAGTCAGCAGTATTCTTTCCTTCGACCTTTTGCATAATGAGCCAAAAGTCCATCATGCGCCATAGATGTTGAGCGGTTTCTTCCAAACCGATTCCGGAGTTCTCCCAATTGATTACTCCCCTTGCCTCATGCATTTGTAGTAACAGCGTCAATTGTGTTTGCTGCCACTGGATATGTTCTTGTTGTTGGGATTTTAATGTCTCGTTAGCCCGCGTTAATTCGAGCATGTCGAGATAGAAAAATGCAAATTTTTGTTGAAGATCAAAAAGGGATGATATGAAAAAGTCAATGTTTGGAAAGATGGGACTAAGGCTAGTATCTGTGAGCAGTTTTCGCTGCTCCGCACTTAGTTCCTGATAGATCGCCAGTAACATTTCTTCTTTGTGCTTGAAATGGTATCCTTGGTTACCAATACTCATTCCTGCTTTATCCGCTATATGCTGTAGTCTTACGTTGACATACCCGTCTCGGTTAAATAAGGAAAGTGCTGCGTCTAATATCTTTTGTTTGGTATTTTTCATGTGATCTATTCCAACTTCATAGCGTATTTTTCGGGTTCTTTTTCGAAACTGACCTTACAGCCATCGCAACAAAAATAAACCTTTTTTCCCTGGTATTCCAAGATATGTTTGGCCGTACTTTTTTGTACAGGGATTCCACATACAGGATTGATGAATAGATCTTCATTCAATTGCGCTGGCTGCGCAGATTGAGGAGCGTCATCTGCTCCGATTTGAATCTCCTCGCCACGAATCAATTGAATGATTTCGGCCAAGATGCTAACAGCTACTTCCTCTGGTAATTTGGCTTTGATATCTAAACCCGCGGGGGTCTTAATCCCTTTTAATTCATCAAATGTAATGCCCCTTTGCCGCAAGTCTGTAAATACGGAGTTTGCCTTGCGTAGGCTAGCCACAAAAGCAAGGTATATGGGCTTGGCTTTTATCGCTTGTTCCAAAGCAATTTCATCCCCCTCCCCTTGGGTAGACACAATAATGCAAGAATTGGGCTGGATATGTTCTGCATGCAGTTCCTTACTATCTATAATATGATCGGCAGTAGGGAAGCTCACTTTGTCAGCATGAGTGGCGACTACGGATACTTGATAATCCATGGCTTTGCCCAATTTGGCCAAGGCCATGGCCACATGTGATTTCCCCATGATCACCAAATGTGGGCGAGGTAATACAGGTTCAATATATACTTCCACTGCTCCTCCACTTTGACAGGTCATTGTATAATTTTGGACTCCAGCTCTCTGTTCTTCCAGCTGATCTGGTGCAATTTTCACGAGGCGCGGTTTCCCATCATTGATGGCGGCCTGGGCTTCCTTTAGGACGATACCGCGCGTGCATCCTCCACCAATCCATCCGATCAAAGTCCCGTCCCTTTTGATAATGGCTTTATCTCCTGGCTTGCCAGAGGAAGGAATCTTCCGATTGATGATAAAGGCCCAAGCAAAGGGTTCTCTTTCTTTATATAGTGATTCAGTAGTCGTTAGGAATTCATTAAACATCCAATAGGAATTTTTCCAATTCTAAAATGCTGTCCAGGTTATGGGCAGATTTAAAAATGTCCACTGCGGGCAAAGCCGCTTTCATACCTCGTTGTGTGGGTTCATATCCTCGCATCCCTTTTAGGGGATTGAGCCAAATCAAGCGTTTGGTGCGCCGCCGTATTTTTTGGACCTCTTCAAATAGCACTTCTGGTTCTCCTGTATCCAATCCGTCACTTAAAACAATTACCGTGGATTGCCCATTTAGCATTCGCTTGGCATGTTGCTCATTAAAGTCGCGAAAACAATCTCCAATTTTCGTACCACTTGACCAATTATCGGCCTTCGCGGACAAAATGGTTAAAGTAGTGGCGAGATTACTAGCAGATAAGTATTCGGTAATTCGAATCAAATTAGTACTGAATAGAAAAGCTTCTACCTTTTCGAAGTGGACGCGCAGGGCACAAATGAATCGCAACAGGAAAAAGCTGTATTTATCCATGGATCCACTTACATCTAAAAGCACGATTAATCGCTGCTTACGAGGCTTCTTGTTTTTCCGAAATAAGCGAATCGGATCTCCTCCTGTGCTAATGCTAGACCGGATAATTTGCCGGAGATTCAAAGGCCCTTTGGTTGTTGAGGACTTCATCTTTCGCTTTAGCCGCAAGCTCATTTGCTTCCACAGCTTCAAAGCAATTTCTTCCAACAGTTCACTATCCATCTCTTCAATCTTGGAGAAATCTGTCTTGCGCAATCTTTCCACCCGATTGGCCCCCGATACATTTCGGGCTTCTTCCTCTTGGCCGTCTTGCTGTTGACCAATGCCCATCATCACCAATGAAGCCGGTGTTTTCTTTTGGAGGTTGGATTGATTTTTGAATACGGTTTTGGCTTTCAAGGCTCCTTTTTGCCAACCCCAAAACCATTCGTATAGGGTGTCAAATTGTGCTCTTTCCTCTTCGCTACAACAGCAGATGGCTTTTAAGGCATATCCGAAAGCAATGCGATCATTCAATGGTTCTAGTTGAGCCATTCGCAACGCATCCATATTCTCTTGTAGTCCCACATTGAGCCCGTTTTCTCGTGCCAATTGACAGAAGGCAGTTATCGCTTCTGGCAAGCTTTGGAATTGGGTAAAATGTGAGTAATCAGCCATATGTCTTTTATTCGGATTCGACGAGTAGCTCTTCTAAACCACTTGCTTTAACCATTTCGATATCATCGGCTGACTTCAGCAAACAGCCTAGACTACGTGCCAAGTCGCTAGCATCAGGCTTAGTAGCTTCTAGGGCAACTAAGGCATTTACCCAATCTAGGGTCTCAGCGATCCCAGGTACTTTATTCAACTTTCTTTCCCGTAAAGCCTGAACGATCCGCACCAAGTTTTCAGATAATTGTTGATCCAAGTGTGGAAGGTGCTTCTGTACGATCCGCAGTTCCCTAGGAAGGTCAGGATAGGCTACCCAATGATAAAGGCAACGTCGTTTGAGAGCATCGCTAAGTTCTCGCGTCCGGTTGGAAGTGAGGATAACCAAAGGCTTGTGCGTAGCTTTGATCGTCCCCATTTCCGGTATACTAATTTGGAAAGCGGACAGTAGTTCTAGTAAAAAAGCCTCAAACTCTTCATCGGCCCGGTCTATTTCATCAATGAGTAATACTGGTGGCTTCTTGCTAGCCGTAATAGCTCGCAGCAAAGGACGCTGCAACAGGAAGTCCTCTCCGAAAATATGTGACTCCTTCTCTGCTTCGGATTTTTGCGATCCCTCCTGAAGCTTGATGGACAACAACTGCTTCTGATAGTTCCACTCGTACACGGCTGCATTTACATCTAAACCTTCATAACATTGTAAGCGGATAAGTTCCGTATCCAATGCTTGGGCTAGGACATTAGCTACCTCTGTCTTCCCGACGCCGGGAGGGCCTTCCAGCAGTAATGGTTTTTGTAAATGCAAGGTGAGGAATAGGACCGTTGCCAATTCCTCATCCAATACATAACCTAACTGATCAAATTCTTGCTGAATTGAACTCGTATTCGTCATTTGCTTGTTTCTTCCTTTGGCTTTTGCTCTTCTTGTTCTTTTTCCTTCTTACCACCGAATAGGCCACCGATTTTGTTCTTCACGATGGTACCTACCATAGCACCTGCATTGATACTATTATCTACCTCATCAGATCCTGCTAGTTTAGCCTTGAAGTTGGTAACAAATTGGTTAAGTAGCTGATCAGATACATCATTGATCAGGCGAGATCCAAATTGAGCAAGCATTCCGATGATAGATACTTCCATAGAGAAGCTTACATCGGTTCCTTTTTCTGTCGGCTTCAAGTTGCCATTCATGATCATATCGGCACTTCCCTTGCCTTTGGAGTCCAATCCACGGCCTTTCATGACCATATTCTTGGCTTCCACATCTAATTCTTGGATGGTGATCTCCCCACTATATTTAGCCTTTACGGGACCAAATTTCATGGAAACCTCTCCTTTGAAATTTCGATCGTCAATTTCTTCAGTTATTGATGCGCCAGGTACGCAGGTGACGATCTTGGTAGGATTAGCTAGGTAATCCCAAACCTTTTCAATCGGTTCTTCGACGGAGAAATCTTTTTTTATTGTCGTTCTCATATTTCTTTAGCTAGGGAGAGAGAATCGGTGACTCTCCCTCCATATGAATTGATGTTTATTCTACAACTCCTTTCTCTTTCAATACCTTCCACACTTTATAAGGAGTGATCGGGATATCCATATGTGTAATACCATAAGGGCTCAAAGCATCAACGATCGCATTAGCGATGGCTGGCGGAGCGCCTACGGTTGGGGATTCGCCCACACCCTTTGCACCAATAGGGTGGTGAGGGGAAGGCGTGATGGTGTGCCCCGTTTCCCAGCTTGGCGATTCCACAGCTGTAGGTACCAGGTAATCCATCAGTGTACCGTTCAGGATATTCCCATCTTCATCATAGATCAGTTCCTCATACATAGCTGGAGCAATACCTTGCGTAAGCCCGCCATGTACTTGACCTTGTACGATCATTGGGTTAATGATATTACCGCAATCATCAATGGCTACGAAGCGACGAACCTTGATCTCACAGGTTTCCTTATCAATGTCTACTACACAGATATAGGCACCTGATGGGAAAGTAAGATTGGGTGGATCGTAGTAGTGAGTAGCTTCAAAGCCAGCCTCCATACCTTGCGGATGGTTAGTGTAGGCTGCAAATACAATCTCTTGAATGGTTTTTGTTTTTTCTGGCGCTCCCTTTACAAAGAATTTACCAGGTTCCCATTCCAAATCTTCTTCACTTACTTCCAGGAGGTAAGCTGCAATCTTGCGGGCTTTGTCTCTCAACTTTCGCGCGGCAACTGCTGCTGCGGCACCCGCTGTTGGAGTACTTCTACTAGCGTAGGTACCTAATCCATAAGGTGCGGTATCTGTATCTCCTTCTTCAATTTGAATATGCTCGGCAGGAATGCCTAGCTCCTCTGCAATGATCTGAGCATAGGTGGTTTCGTGACCTTGCCCTTGAGATTTAGTACCAAACCTTGCGATGGCTTTACCCGTTGGATGCACTCGAATCTCGGCACTATCAAACATTTTAATACCCAAAATATCGAAGTCCTTAGATGGACCAGCTCCTACGATCTCAGTGAAAGTAGAGATACCGATACCCATCATCTCTCCACGAGCTCTCTTTTCCTCTTGCTCTTTTCGTAGCGCATCATATTCAATGGCGTTCATCGCTTTTTCCAAGCCGGCGTGGTAATCGCCACTATCATACTCCCAACCGGTTGGAGATTTCCAAGGGAAATCCTCTTTCTTAATGAAATTCTCAAAACGCAATTGAGCAGGGTCTTTACCGATCTCTAAAGCTAGACGATCTGTGATCCTCTCAATGGCGTGAACGGCTTCGGTTACCCGGAAAGAACAACGATAAGCTACCCCTCCTGGAGGTTTGTTGGTATAAACAGCATCGGCCTCTAGGTAGGCTGTACCATAGTCGTAAGATCCGGTACAGATCGAGAATAATCCCGTTGGAAATTTAGAGGGATTAGCGGCAGCATCTGTATACCCATGATCCGCAAGAAGCTTGAATCGGATACCTTGGATCTTTCCTTCTTTGGTCGCCGCCATTTCTGCGGTGATATGGTAGTCCCGTGCAAAGGAATCTGCCTGTAAATTTTCACTTCTATCTTCAATCCATTTAACGGGCTTTCCAACTAAAAAGGAAACGGCAATAGCAATTACATATCCGGGATATACAGGTACTTTACCTCCAAATCCTCCTCCAATATCCGGCGAGATAACCCGTACTTTTTCTTCTGTCAAACCAACGTGTCCTGCCACCAGTGCAATCACAGTCCGGATAGCATGCGGCGCCTGTGTGGTCATATACATGGTCAGGTGGTTCTCTACCTTGTTGTAGTCAGCCACGCAGCCACAAGTTTCTATAGAAGCCACATGAATTCTAGGAATATGCATTTGCTCCTTGACCGTCACGTCGGCAGAATTAAAGAGTTTGTCTGTGGCGTCCTTGTCACCAACACTCCAATTCCAGATGTGATTATCTGTTTTACCTTCCTTGTCTGTACGTAATACCGGCGCATCCTCATCTAGTGCTTTAAACGGATCGATTACGGGCTTCATCGGCTCGTAATCTACCATGACCGCCTCTTTACCATCTCTTGCGGCATACCGATCGGTAGCAATAACTGCGGCTACCTCCTGGGCTTGATACATGACCGTGTCAGTAGGTAATACCATTTGCGTGTCTGACATGAGTGTCGGCATCCAGTGCAAATTGTATTTCTCTAGATCCTTGCCGGTCACTACAGCGATCACTCCGGGAATCTTTAATGCTTCCTCGGCATTGATGCTTTTGATTTTGGCATAAGCATAAGGGCTACGAACAATGTCCATATGCAGCATGCCTGGCAATTTGATATCATCTACATAATTGCCTTTGCCTTGGATAAAACGGGCGTCCTCCTTTCTCTTGATGGAGTGACCCATTCCTCCGATGGCCTTTGATGTTTTACACTTTATCATGATGTGATAATTGTCAATTTAAACTAAACAAATTCAGGCTCAGTGGAAGGAAGTTCCTCTCCACGCATTTTAGCCCCTGCATATTGAATGGCTTTCACGATGTTGTTGTAGCCAGTGCAGCGACATAGATTTCCGGAAATACCCCAACGAATTTCTTCTTCCGTGGGATTTGGATTCTTTTCCAATAGCTCTACGGCTCTTAACATCATTCCAGGTGTGCAGAAGCCACAGTGTAAGCCGTGATTCTCTTTGAATCCTTCTTGTAAAGGGTGTAGCCCCTCAACAGTAGCTAAGCCTTCCACTGTGATAATTGACTTTCCGTCAGCCTGAATGGCCAACATTGTGCAAGACTTGATAGATTTACCGTCAACTAAAATGGTACATGCTCCACAGCTTGAGGTATCGCAACCGATATGAGTTCCGGTCATGCTAAGCTGTTCTCTTATGAGGTGAACCAACAATAAACGAGGCTCTACTTCTACCGTATGAGCTTCTCCATTGATGGTTACAGTTATTTCTTTTTTCATAATCAAATTGAGTATTAATCTGGATTAGAACTAAATACGGTCGCTTGCCTTATTGATCATTCGCTTAACAAGTACACGGACCATAGAGCGTTTGTATTCTACATCACCTCTTAAATCAGAAGAAGGATTGCAATCTTCTGCGGCCGCTTGTGCCGCCGCCATAATGGTTTCTTCAGTCAGTTTATTCCCAACCAAGGCCTCTTCGGATCTAGTGGCTCTTAGAGGGGTAGCGTTTACATTGGTTAGCCCAATTCCGGCATAGGTGCAAACGCCATCGCCATCGACTACGATCTGAGTCGCAACGCCAGCAGTAGCATAATCACCTACTTTGCGTTCTAGCTTGTGGTAAGCATTGCCGGTACCCGCTCCGACACTCGGGATTCTGATTTCTGTTAAAATTTCGTTGGGTTGAAGTGCTGTCATGTAAAAGCCAAAGAAGAATTCATCAATGGGAATTACACGCTGTCCACCAGGGCCAGTAGCAAGAACTTCTGCTCGCAAAGCAAGCATCACAGCAGGATGGTCATTGGCGGCATCACCATGGGCAATATTTCCACCGATCGTGCCCATATTCCGAACTTGAGGATCTGCAATCAGTTTTGATGCATCCGTAAAGATGGGATACTTAGTACGGATTAGTTCGCTTTCTTCTAGCTCTGATTCGCGGGTCATAGCGCCTATCTTAAGATAGCCATCTTCTTCCTTGATGTACGAAAGCCCCGGGATATTATTGATGTCAATCAAATGCTCCGGTGAAGCAAATCGTAGCTTCATCATGGGAATGAGACTGTGACCCCCCGCTAGTATTTTAGCTTCATCACCATGCTTCTCAAGTAGAGCAATGGCTTCATCCAGCGTAGCTGGCGCATCATACTCAAAGGGTGCAGGTATCATTTATTGAAGGATTTGAAAAGCCCAATAATGATTGAATAATAGGGCTTTCTGTGAAAGAATAAAGGATAATGATGTAATTTTAGTAAAAATTTACTAAAAAATGAATAAAAATGGCATAAACCATATTTTACCGCATAGAATTGCCTAAAAACTTGCAGTAAAGAAGAAATATTTCGTTTCTCTGAATACCAACAGGAGCTTAGATGGAAATGTGCGTGGAATAGGTTTATGTGGACCTATCCTGAAAAAAGCAGGAGTTAGCAACAAAGTAGCTTCAAATTAAAACGAGGGGACTAGGCGTGAGTGAAGATCAGGCTGTCAATCCGGGGTAGGTGGTGAGATAGACATTGCCAATGTTGTCCATAGTCATCGGACAAGAACAGATTACCTGTCGTAGAGCCAAAGGCCAGCCTTTTTCCATTGTTACAAAAAGAGTGGCGAAACACAATATCGAAGCTATGATGCTGAGGTAGCCCTTCTCGTAAAGCATGCCAATTTTGGCCGCCATCTTCCGTCACGCAAACGCATAGGGCTAGATTTTGCGCTACTCTGACTTCATCACTTACCGCAGGTATGACCCAGGCACGTGCTGGATTCTCCTGGTCTACCGCTAGTGCGAATCCATAGTTGGCTAAACCATTCGAATCTGTTACATTGCTCCAAGATTTTCCTGCATCCACGGAGCGAAAGATACCGCAGTGATTTTGTTGCCACATAACATCTGGATGAGCTGGACACAGTAACATCCGGTGTGGATCGTGCCCGACCTCCGCGTTTGGATTAGGTAGGTAAGCGGCAACCAATCCTTTGTTTCGCGGTGCCCAGGAAGCTCCGGCATCCTTCGTTTCAAATACCCCAGCGCAGCTAACAGCTATGTAGACATGGTCACTATCTCTAGGGTCCAGTACGATACTGTGGATAAAGGGAAAATCTCTGCCTGCTCCAAACCATTGATTTTGGTCTTGCCGACTAGGGTGGTTCCATAGTGCTTGGACGAGTTCAAAGCTTTGTCCGTGATTGTCGCTGTAGAAGAGTCCGCCAGGTTCTGTACCTAGCCACAAACCTCCTGGCTTGTCTGGCCCTGCATGCTGCATGGCCCAAATTTTCTTGAGTGTAGCTGGACGATTGGGGTAGACAAAGGTATCTTTCGGATACTTTGGAGTAGGTACAGCTTGCCAGGTTTTACCTAGGTCGTTGCTGAAGTGTAGCTTTTGCCCACAGTGCCGATGCGCGATTCCTGCCCACCAAGTTTGCGTTCTTTCGTCTTCGTAGATCAGGGCCACGGGCATGCCAACGAATTGGACATCTCTGATGGCCCAACCGGTCTCTCTTTCTTCAAAAATGATTAGACCTTTACTTGTACCGACAAGTAGCAACGACGTTGAAGGCATGCGCTGAAATTATTCGAAGTGATGAAAAGGTTATCCGCCAGAAAGGGCTTGGAAAATAAGGATCTCGCTACTTTCATACAAAGGATCCTGGAGATGGGTCCGGTCTTGAATGAGTTCTCCTCCTACAAAGATATTCACATGTTTTCGCAAGGCTCCCTGTTCATCTAAGAGATAATCAGAGATCCCCGGGTAGTGGCTTTCAAATTGCTGAATGGCTTCTGCAACTGTCGCTCCTTTTACTGCTTCATCTTTAAGGTTAGGAAAAAATCGTCGTAATGCGCCGGTACATTTTATGGTTTGCATTGATGCCGCTTTGTTTAACTCTATCAGAAACTGGTATGAGTGATTTCCGTTCTTTTCTCGGTAAATTTACGGAAAAAGTGATAGAAGCTTCCGTTTACCCAAACACCGAATAAAAGGGCGAAAGTCCCCCCATAATAAAAAGCTATTTCACCGGTCTTTAGTTCACTATAACTGATGAGTAAGCACCCAATAATAACTAGGCTAGCGGCGAATAGTGTGCGAAGCCCTTTATAATTTATCAAGATTAAGGCGAGGGTTAGGAGGGCAAGACCGATGGAAATGTATGAGGTCCAAGCAGGGGAGTGGTTGTAGATTTTAGTTCCGCTGCATAGAGTAATGGCACTCGAATAGGCAAGTATACAAAAGTGACATTTGGGTAAAAGTGCAATAACAACCCCGATCAAGGCTGAACCAAGACTAGACGTAGCTGTTTTACGATTTAGGTCTGTCTTTGCTTTTTGCTTTTTGCAATGACAGGATTGTACTTTTGTTGTCATGCTTGAAATTAATAACTTTGCTAAAATTAGAAATTATTTCCTAAAATAACGGAAAAATGAAAGAATTGTTGGCGACTATAGCTGATTGGACAAATAATAGTAAACCATTTGCCACAGCCACGGTGATAAAAACTTGGGGCTCTTCCCCACGACCTGTCGGGTCCACCATGTTGGTATCTGCTGATATGGAAATGGCTGGTTCGGTCAGCGGGGGGTGTGTAGAGGGAGCAGTGATCAAGACTTCCGTGGATTTGATTAAGGAAGGGAAGAGCCAACGATTGGCTTATGGCGTTACGGACGAAGATGCTTGGGCGGTTGGATTGAGTTGTGGGGGAAAAATGCAGGTATTTGCCGAACGCTTTTTGGCTTTTGACGCCAGACCTGCGGAGCAAGCAGCCTGGCAACGATTGTCTAGTTGCCTAGAGCAAAATGAAGCTTGTATCCTGTTGAGCCGACTAGTGGATGGCGAAGGCTTTCATGCAGTGGTCTTACCGGATGGTTCCGTAGCAGGGCAAGATATAAGCCCGTATGTGAAAGAGGAAGCTTTGCGCGCCTACCGAGAACGCAAACATCAGATCGTAGAAGAGGGGGAGGAGACTTACTTCGCTCAGGTTTTTCCCCGCAAACCACAAATGCTCATTATTGGTGCTGCTCATATCACGGCCGACTTGGTTCGTTTAGCTTCGATCTACGACTTTGAGACTATAGTGATTGACCCACGTGGGGTGTTTTCCGAAAAGACACAATTTCCGCACCCCCCTGACCAAATCTTATCTGCCTATCCAGCAGAGGTCCTGCCCAACTTTACCCTGGATGCTTACACCTATGCGGTGGTACTGTCCCACGATCCGAAGATTGATGACAATGCCCTTCATCTCCTGTTACCTTCGGAGGCGGCTTATATTGGTGCCCTAGGCAGTCGAAAGACCCATGCAAAGCGAGTGAAGCGTTTGGAGGAAGCCGGATTTGATGAAGAAACAATTGCTCGAATCAAGGCTCCTATTGGATTGTCTATCAACGCCAAGAAACCCAAGGAGATTGCCATGAGTATTATGGCCGAGATTATTCAGGTACAAAATGCCTTTCTGTAGTATGGCTACTGGCATTTGCTGCTTAATTGTGGTATTTTTGAAGAGACAAAACGAAAGTAACAACAATATTTAAACAAGTAGCCAATGCAAGATTTACTGCACCAACTAGGTGTCAGGGAAGACACCTTATCTCCTGAAGAGAAGAAATTCCTGGATGAGAATGGATATTTGAATCTCGGACAATTGCTTACTCCTTTGCAGATCGATCAAATCCGAAGTAGAATTGATGAACTGCTGCAAGCGGAGGGAGAACAAGCCGGGGCGGAATTGGCAGCCTCTAAACACATTCGTTTCCCCAAAGAAGCTGGATCAGATCGCCTGGCCGATCTCGTTAATAAAGGGCCTGTCTTCGATCTGTTCTATACGCATCCTCGGGTCTTAGCTGGAGTCGCTCATGTACTAGGACAACACCTAAAATTATCCTCTCTGAATTACCGGGCAGCGAAACCTGGAATGGGACTGCAACGAATGCATGCAGATTGGCATGAGGTAGTGCAGCCGAGGGACTACAAAGTCTGTAATTCCATTTGGCTCCTCGATGACTTTAGTAAAGCCAACGGGGCGACTCGCCTGGTTCCTGGTACGCATTTACATGCCCAATTGCCTCAGGATGTTATGACCAACCCGATGGAGCCTCATCCTCAAGAGATCGTCATCGAAGCTCCAGCCGGATCGGTTTTTATCTTTAATTCACATACTTGGCATGGTGGTACTACCAAT
>JAHQWA010000642.1 GCA_019634045.1 Saprospiraceae bacterium | reverse complement strand
GAGGTAGGGATTGGGATTGCTGTTGAGGATTTTCGCTTTGTACATGTGATGCATCGACGACGGGAGAAACAGCATCTGCCGGATCGGGTTGACTTCTTTGTATCGGCTCATAAATGGACGGGAGCCTTGAAGAATATGGAACCGAATAAATGCGACGAGTTACGCTGGGTAGATACCGATCAACTCCCCACTAACACCGTACCTTATATTCGATCAGCACTCACTGCTGTTCAAACCGAAAAACCCTTTACTGAATATGGCTGGTAGATCTTCTGCTTTTCATTACGAACATGTCATTTGGGACTGGAATGGGACGCTGCTAAACGATGTACTGCTCTGCGTTGATATCGCAAATCAACTTTTAGCTAAGCATAATGACCTACGCCTGGATCAAGCTGCGTATCGGGAGGTGTTTGGTTTCCCCATCACAGCTTACTATGCTAAGATTGGTATAGACCTGCAAAAAGAGTCTTTTGATGCCCTTACTCAAAAGTTCTTCGCTACTTATGACCGGGCCGTACTGGACTGCTCACTTCACCTTGGTGCGCAGCAGCTATTAGGGCAATTTCAAAACACAGATAAGCAACAGTATATCCTCACGGCTGCTTTCAAGGACAGTGTGCTGGGGCTTTTACAGCATTTTGATATCCACCATTTCTTTAATGAGATAGAAGGCCTGGACAACCATCGAGCAGAGAGCAAGGTGGATCGGGGATTGCAACTGATTCGCAAGCGAGCGATTCAGCCTCGACAAGCTGTGTTGATTGGTGATACTTTACATGATTTTGAGGTGGCGGAAGCGATTGGGGTGGATTGTATTTTGGTAGCGAATGGGCATCAATCGCAGCGGCGTTTGGAGAATGGGGTGGGGGATAAGGCAAAGGTAGTGGGTAGGATTGAGGAGTTGCTGGGCTAGTCGTAGGTCTGGAGATCAACAACAGAAGGGGAATTGGCTGGCAGGGAGCTAGTGTATGGACACCATTGAATTAAAGCTATATTCTATGAAAACTTATTCTACTATTGGAACCTTGTTTCTTTTGCTTTCCTCATTCTCAGGTCTAGAAGCTCAATCTTGGCGCTTTCCTGATTGTCGAGACCTGTTCATTATTAAGGTTGAACTGCCTATTTCTACCGAAGATAAAATGTACATTTCTGTAGCCAATCAGTGTGATACTTGCCAGCAGCATGCTTACACGGGATTACGGGTTTATTTAGGTGCTGATACTTTGGCGGTTGAGGATGTGCTGTTTACCAAGCCTTCACCGGAGAACAATGCCATTTATAGATATGAATTATATGCGCAAGGCCAGTTTGATTTTACAGAATCCTTGCGGGTGGAGATGGTGGCTGGTCTTTGCGATTCATTGTCTTTTGCTCCTGATTGGATTACTTCTACAGATGATTTATCTAAAACTCTGGAAATTCAGGTATTTCCCAACCCTTCACAAGGCCAATTCCGGATTCGAACGATGGATGCAGTACGAGTGAAGGCCACAAGACTTTATGACGCGGCTGGCCGCCTCGTACGCAGCTGGACTCATCTACCCGAAAAAATAGACCTCCGGGGGGCAGCCAAAGGAATATTCTGGCTACATGTCCTGACCGATAAAGGGGAGGCAGGCCGGAAGTTGGTTCGGTTGTAGCGAGTGTTGTTGGTTAAAGGACCAACAACGGGAGACCAGTACGGGCCTGTGGTTAGGTTTATTTTCGGTGTTTTTGGAGGTAGTTGGCGGCTGCTTCGATGGTGGTGACCCAGATTTTGTCCTCGTTTTTTACCAAATACTCCAATAGGGACTCATGTGCTTCTACGGAGATTTGCATGTGTTCGGCTCCGACGCCATGGAAGGTGAAGCTGCTGAGGGTTTGTTGCTCTATTACCTTTTCCACATAATCAATTAAGGCTTTTGCGTCATGGCCATTGGGAGCCCAGGACGGTATATGAAATAGATCTACCTCTTCAATTGACGGTAGCGCCAACTGTGATTCCGAGGCATCACGAGCGGCGGAATTATGTGCCTGCAAAGGTTTTGTAAAGTCTTCTCCATCTGCGTGAAAGTGGCCGCAAGGGTAGGCAAAGGATCGGCTTTCTTGGCCATCCAAGGCTTGTAGGAAAGTATTGGCCACCTTGACTTCTCCTAGCAATTGTTGCAAGCTATATTGATCAAGATCATACCAATCGGGGACCCAGTCCATGTCTGGTTCAGATTTTTGGCAGGGGTGATAGAGGCTGTGATTGCCTAGTTCGTGACCGTCTATGGCGAGTTGGCGCCATTGGGCCATATGCGCTTGTATGGATTCAGAAGCCATGGTGGGATAGAAGGTAGCTCGTAAACCATGTTTTTTGAGCGCTGGAGCAACGGTCTGGATATGACTGGGCAAGCCATCATCATAGGTGAGGCAGATGGCTGCTTTGGCACCATTGGGCCATTCGAAGGCAGTCTCGTTGATAGTTGTAACTGGTGTGGCAGTAAGGATAATCCAAGTGAATAGTGCTAGAATCGGCATGGTGATTACAGTGGATGATTTGGACAAAGGTAGGATGTTTTTGTGTGTTTTGTTGTTGGTCGAAAAGACCGACAACTGACATGGTGTCGAAAAGACCAACAACTGACAAGGGGGCTCTCTTATAGGTAGCTGGACAAGAGCTCGACGAGCTGCTGAACTTCCTTTGGCCCGGTGTTGTAGTTGGTGATGCAGGCCCGGATGCAGGGCGCGCCTTTGATGGGATAAGTGGAGATCCAAGCTTTTCCTTTTACTACGATGTCATCCACGATTTTTTGGATACGTTCGGGGGTGTCCGCCAAGCTTGGGTGGGAGAAGCAGAGGATGGGGAGATCGCTATGGTTTTTGATTTCCCAACCAGCTCCTTCCAAACCTTTACGGAGCAATTGTCCTTGCTCGATTTGATGGTGGATCACCTCCTCATACCCTTTCCAGCCGAATAACAACAAAGGCAAATGCATCTTTAGGCCCATAAAACGACGGGACCACTGAAGGGAATGGACGTAAGGATCAATCTCCTTTTTTGATTGCCCTTTTTCGGGCATGTAGGCCGTGGATACATCAAAAGCTCGATGAAGGATGCTGGTATTGGAGGTGAGGAAGAGACTGATGCCCATCGGAACGGAAAACCACTTATGGATATCCATGGTGATGGAATCGCTTTTTTCTATTCCGCTGAGATACTTGCCGTATTTGCTGGACAGCATCAAGGCTCCACCATAGGCAGCATCGACATGAAACCAACAGTTGTGGACCTTGCAGATGGCGGCAATGGTGTCCAGATCATCGATAGCTCCTGAGCCGGTCGTTCCTGCTGTTCCAACCACCATAATTGGGCGCTTACCCTCGGCTTCATCTAAGATCAATCTTTGCTTTAGGTGCTGCATATCCATGCGTTCCTGCGGATCACAGGGGATCACCTGCAGGACTTTAGCTCCTAAGCCTATCGACCGGGTAGCTTTTAGTAAACTATGGTGAGATTCTGCGGAGCAGTAGATGACGGGCATTTGCTTAACGGCAAAAAGACCTTCATCACCATAATTGGGAAAGTGCTGATGTAGGGCGCAGATCATAGCCGTCATATTGGACTCGGCCCCACCTGAGGTAAAGGTCCCATCTTGCTCTCCCGCAACATAACCGAAACGGCTACAGCATTGCAAGATCAAGTTCCGTTCAATCTCAGCAGCATAAGGGGCATGACTCCACGCAGCCAATTGAGGATTGAAAAAAGCGGTGATAATATCTGCCAGTATGCTGGGGAAATTGGCCCGAGGGTTGAATAGGCCAAAGTAGTTGGAGTTGGTGGTGTGGATCGTGAAATTTTTTAAGTGCTGCATCAGGGAATCAAGAGCCGGAGCGGCTGCAGTAGGTTTCTGATAGGTGAATTCAGCAACGGCTGACTGTAGCTGTTCAGGAGACCAAATTGTACCTATGGGCGCTTCGTCGCCATTTTCATACCAATCTAGTAATGTGGCCAGCGTTTGTTGAAGAAGCGATTCTCGGTCTGGGCGTGCTAAGTCAAATGCAGTCATTTTTTTATTGCAAAAATAGTTAGTATTTTGAAGAAATACATTTTATTTAATTAGTAAATAGGTATTTTTGCTTTTGAAAAGTTGTTTTTTAGAGGATATGATAATGATTTGAAAATGGATGAACTAGACCGGTCAATTTTAGGGGCGTTAGAGCAAAATGCGAGAGCCTCCTTGACCAAAATTGGTCATGAAGTGGGGCTGACGGCCCCTGCCGTGGCGCAGCGAATTACCAAAATGGAAAATAGTGGTTTGATCCAACAGTATACGACCATTGTGGACCATACACAATTGGGCTTTGATATTGCTGCCCAAATCACTTTGAAGTGCCCTTATGGTAAAATCCAGGCATTTGGCAGGCAGCTGACAGCTTTCCCCGAAATTAGGCAATGCCAGAGGCTTACGGGAGAGGATTGTGTGCTAATTTACGCTTGGTTTCGGAACAACCATCATTTGGTAGAATTCTTGGAGCAACTAGCAGAATATGGAGAGACCAAAACCTCCATCGTGCTAAAGGATATGCTAGCAGACGAATCGCGCTAATGGAGTTTTTTACACATATCACCTTTTTTGCCACTGCACAAGGGCTTTTCCTGAGTTGTGTAATATTGCTATTGAAACGGGGCAATCGCCTAGCTAATGGCCTATTGGCGTGCTTGGTGTTGTTGTATTCTTTGTGGATGGCTGAGTTTGCATCTTATTTTACTCGATACTTGTACGAGGTGCCGCACCTCATGTTTGTCACGGTAGGTTTGCCCTTGCTATTTGGTCCCTTGCTATTGTTTTATGTGCAAACTTTAGAGGGGCAACGGAAAGCCATAAGCAGGAAAGATTTATGGCACGTGGTTCCCTTTGTGATCCATACGCTCTATTATATACCCTTCTTCTTACAATCCGGTGCCACGAAAAGACTTGGCTTAGAACAGCTGCAAAACGTGGACACGCCACCGGCTTTTTCTGAGTCGTTTTTCGTCAATGAGGGGATCAAGTTTCTACATTTACTGATCTATCTAGGGTTGGTTTATCGCAGCTATCGACCGTTTGGTAAGGAAGGTCAGGGCCCCGTTTTGGCTCCATTAAAGAATCGTTGGTTGAAGCAGCTCCTGTTGGCTTTGGGATTGTTTCTGCTATTCGATTTCTCCCACTTCTTGAGTATTTATCTGTTTCACTACGATTATCTATTCGGTATGGCAAAAGCGGTGCTACTCTCGGGAACATTCGCGATCTACTATTTGGGCTATTCTACAATTCGACAACCTGAGATTACTACGGGCACATTGGAGGAAGAAAAACCTAAAAAAAGCTACCAGAAGTCTTCCTTAAAACCGACCCAGGCTCAGCAATATATAGATCAGCTGTTGGATAAGATGGAAAAGGAATGCTCTTATCTCCAGGAGGATTTAAAACTCAATAGTTTGGCCGCTGAGCTTGGAATTTCTACCCACCATTTATCTCAGGTATTGAATGAGCATTTGGGGAAAAGTTTTTCAGATTTCATCAATGCCTATAGGATCAAGCATGCGCAGACATTATTAGCGGATCCAGCGCACAACCAACACACCATTCTAAGTATAGCCTTTGATTCGGGATTCAGTAATAAGGCCTCGTTCAACGCCGCTTTCAAAAAACATAGTGGCCAAACGCCTTCTGCTTTTCGTAAGGCGCATCAAGTGGTTTAGCTAGAACCCCATCTGCCAATCATGGGAGACAAATGGGGCTCCTTTCCTGATCCAATAGATTTTTTCTTACCGTTTAACTTTCAGGTTTGGTATCTGCCGAAGTAACTTCAGCCCATTGCCGGTAATTTTAGTTGAATGAATCCGTAGGCTGCGTAACTTTGGCAAGGCCACGAGCTGTTGGACTCCTTGATCCGTGATATTGCTGAAGGATAGGTCTAGGTTCTGTAGGTGTGGCAGTTTAGACAAGTGTTGAAGTCCACGATCACTGATTTGCGTTTTTCCTAAGCCAAGGTTTCTGAGTGTAGAGAAATCAGATAGAGACGCTAAACCCGCATCTGTGATATTGAGTCCGAATAATCCTATGTCTTGTAGCTTTTGCAGGCCAGCTAAATGCACAAGGCCTGGGTTCCCAACCTGGGTTCTGTTGAGGTAGAGGGTTTCCAAAGAAGAAAGACTGCTTAGATGGACTAGGCCAGCGTCGGAGACATCAGTGTTGTTCAGCGCCAAAAGCTTCAGCGATTTCATATGACCTATATGTAGTAGACCTTTGTCAGTGACTTTACTCCTCCCCAAGACCAATTGCTTCAATTCGGACAGACGGCCAATCTCTTGCAAGCTTGGATCTGAAATGGGTGTTTTAGTGATGTATAACTTTTCGAGCTGAGGTATGCTTCGTAGGTACTGCATTCCGTCATTGGTCATGCTAGTGCTGGAAATTCCCAGCACTTTTAGGTCAGGGAGTGATTCAACAAGTGCCAATTCCTGATCTGTACAATGTCTCCCGCTAAAACTGAGGGCGCTAACATGCCCTTCGGCTTCGATTTTACAATAAGCGCCAATTGCTTGCAATTTGCTAACCGCACTAGCTTCTGACGGTAGAACTTCTGGGCTGGAAGTATCCTCTGACCTAGCCTCCAGGTAGGCTTTTAACTTGGGCCAACTATTGAATCCCAGTTCTCTAGCAAGAAGGAATTGCATATCGCTTAACTGAAACCTTAGAGCTGCAATCGCTTGTAAAGAAAGGTGGGCATACTGTGGAAGATGTTCTTGAATTCGAAGAAGGACAGACTCATTCCCATTCTGATGGGCTTTGAGCAGTTCTTTAGCCTGGCTTTTGAGGTGCTTTGCATTGAGCTTAGCAGGCGGTTGGTCATTTGAAAACATAATAATATTCTTTATTGCCAATCCTTATTCTGCATTTTTGGGATTAAAGAAGATTACATGTTATTCCAAGAAGTGGAAGCTAGGTGACCTCTGGTCTTTCCGCAGAATGGAAGCGTCCTAAACACTTTCATCTAAAAGTACAACTTTTCTAGTATTTAGGTTCCCCAATTCACACTACTTTTCAGAACCCAAGGTGCCGCTTAGGAAAAGTCAGGTTCCTTGCCAAATAATAGGTCAAATCCTATCGGATTAGTCTCTTTTACCTATCCTTTTACCGTTTTTGCGACCAGTATCAAACCCGAAACGGGTGGATTATAATTGGCGAATTCAACACACACTTCTACTTCATGAAATACATTTCTATAGGCTTATTGATGTTTTTGGGTCAACTTCTTGTGGCTCAAGAAAAAGCTACCTTAACTGATCAAGTGAGCGTAGTTTCAACTGATTTACCTCTGACGGCTCGCAGCCAATTGGGAGGAGTGACGGTGGATCGTCTTGGTTTCGTATATGTAGCTAATTTTCATGATGCGGTGTGGAAGATTTCACCCAAAGGAGAAACCAAGTTACTAACTGACGGTCTATACGGGGCTTCTGGTAATGCCATTGATGGCCGTGGAGACCTATATCAGGCCAATTTCTTTTCCCATACCATCGTACGGATTGATCGATTCGGGCAAATTTCGCCTTTTATCGAAGAGGGACTTAGTGGGCCAGTAGGCTTGGTTTTTGATCAAGACCAAAATCTATACATCTGCAACTTTAATCAAAATAACATTCTGAAGGTATCGTCCGACAAACAAATGAGTGTATTCGCCAGCGGGGACCATTTTAATGGTCCCAATGGCATTACCATTGATCCGTCGGGCAATCTTTATGTCGCCAACTTCAACAGTAATGACGTGATTAAAATTACCCCAGAAGGCAGCTCTTCGGTTTTCGTTACCCTCCCCGGCGTAGATGGTACGGCCCATGTGGTACATTATAATGATCGCCTTTTCGTGACGAAGATCAAGACCAACCGAGTCTATCAGGTCAATGCGGTTGGAGAGGCGAAGCTATTGGCTGGGAATGGGCAAACAGTCATTAAAGGTGGCCCTGCTCTTGAGGCTTCCTTTTCTGCACCTAATGGAATTGGCGTAGATAGCCAAAGTGGAGAGCTGTACGTCAACAATGTAAAAGGGCAATGGGCCAGTCGACAGCCCTCAACTATAGAGGTAAGTAAGATCAAACTATTGTCCATTACGGACATACTGTCTCATCATCTGGATCAAAGTGATCAAGTAGGAGCACAACAGGCTTATCAGACCTATAGGAAAGACCCTTTTACGGCAGCTGAGGACATCGCTTTAGCTGTTGGGAATTTAGGATGGCAATACATGACTAAACGCAATGTCCAAGCAGCTATTACACTCTTCACTTTAAATAGCGAAGGCTACCCTGATCGATGGCAACCTTTTTTCAACTTGGGAGAGGTTTACAAGATCATCGGGCAAACTGAAAAAGCTAAGACTTACTATGAGAAGGCGCTACGTAATAGCCCCGGGAATAAAAGAATTATAGCAAGACTTAAATCGTAGTCAAAAGACAGTTAAAAGGGAGAAATCGGAAAGTGAGAATGGAGCCGCAGTGTGTTTACAAGAGAATCACTCCTAGCTCTAGGCCCGCCTTACGATTTCTCGTTTTGAAAAAAACGTTCACTAGTTGCGGCCTAGCATTTGAAAGCTCAAATGCTGGGCTTTTTTCGTTTTGCGCTCTAATGTATATTTGTTGTTGATCCAATTAACAGGAAGTAGTATGTGGAAAGGAAAAACGGCACGATGGGCAATACTAATAATAGGCGTGGCATTCGGGCTGTGGCACTATCTACGGTGGAGTGCTAAGCGATCCCCAGCAATAGCGGAGAATCCTGCCGAAAACGTACAAGCTTTTTATAAACGAATGGCGGAGATGGGCTTAGCCAGAGAGCATTTTACTCTATTTCTACGTGCCTTTAAGCTGGAGCAGGAACTAGAAGTATGGGTAAGTGCTGGGGAGGAAAAGGCATTTCAACTTCTCGTTACCTATCCCATCTGCAAGAATAGTGGCCATCTCGGGCCGAAGCGCAAGGAGGGTGACCTACAAGTTCCGGAGGGTTGCTATCTAATTGATCGAATGAATCCCAATAGTTCCTATCATTTGTCGATGGGCTTAAATTATCCTAATGCTTCTGACCTAATTCGGGGAGATCAACAAGAACCGGGTTCCGACATCTTCATCCATGGTGGCTGCGTTACCGTTGGCTGCCTACCCATTACCAATCCTAAGATTGAAGAGCTGTATCAACTGGTGACCCAGGCTCAGTCCAATGGGCAAGAACAAGTGCCTGTACATATTTTTCCAGCAAGGATGAGACAGGATTTTACGCCGGTTATAAGGGATTCACCCCACTCCCTATTCTGGGCTGAATTACTTCCTATCTATGAATATTTTGAACAGAACCGGCAGCTGCCAAAGGTGAAAATTGATGCAACTGGTGCGTATAGCCTTTAGACTTGAATCCTCACATGCCTTAAAACTTTCGGATCAGGAATACACCTATGATCATTAGAAGGGCACCCAATAGTCTTTGCCAATTGAGTTTGTGAACTGGAAAATTCAACCACCCGAAATGATCCAATAATACTGCGCCCAGGATTTGCCCTACGATCACAAATCCTACAGCATTGGCCATGCCGATCTTTGGGGCGACCAAAATGAGGACGAAGATATACGCTACCCCTAGCGGCCCACCAAGCCAACTCCACCAAGGAGTTTGAACTATCGCAGCCCCAGTCGGCACCGCATTTTTTTGTATAAAAAAAATCAAGGCGACCAGGGTTAATCCTACTAAGAAAACGGCTAAGGTAGAATGGATTGGTCCGCCTAAGGACTTACCAAGGGCTGCATTGGAAGCAGTTTGAATAGGCACGCCGATTCCGGCAGCCAGCACGATGAGGATATAGAAGATTTCCATAGGTTTCATTTGAATTCTTTTTCAGATTCTTGTGCTCTCAAATTGTAGCCGATCAATCATTGTTAAACGACTTACGTATGAAAATACCGTAACTATCATTGAGAAAAAGAAAAGCATTGCCCAGTTCAAGCCAATTGAAGCCAATCCCGAATTGATACCCGGCCTTTTCTACTCCCAATCGTATTCGTTGCAGTGAAGCGCCATGATTTCCACCATTCATTACCGTAAACAATTCGATGGAGTTGTACCCTTTCCATTGATCATTGATCTTTGGATGGTAGCGAAAGATGGAAAACCAGCTATAAGCTTTGGACTCGCTTAGGTCTTTTGCAAGTAATCCGAAAAAACTCCAGGTGGCTTTGGTACGACTGAAGTGTATTCCCCAATCAGCCCCGGCTCCAGCATTGTCCGCTCGTCCTAAGAAAGTAGTGCCCAAACCATTCTTCTGGGTGTAACTAAAATAGGCGCCAGAGAAAAAACTAACTTGTTCAGCATAGTCGACCTGAATTCTGGTACGACTGAACAGGGTAAACCGGTAGGTTTTGTCAAAAGGTTCCAAAAACTGAATATCTGCAAAAACGTATTCGGTAGAAGGCATCAACTCATAACTTTGGCCAACCACCTTGGTATTCAACAAGCCAAATAGCAGCAAAAGACTAAATATTTTAGGCATGAGTGGTTTTGTTACTGATGAAATAATGCTTCCGAATTTAGCGATCAGATATTCTTGCTTTCTTCTGGAAGCAAAGCTAAGTATTAACTGCTGGCTATGCTAGAGACTGAAAAATTGGTGTGCTACTAACTTTTTGGTGAGTATACCTTTTTGAAATTCGGGCATCCTTGCAATTTTGCTAATTTAGAGGAGGACTCAATAGGATCACATCAAAACGGATTAGTATGACAAATGCTGTACAAGTAAGCCTAGTGGTAATGCTTTTACTTGGGTTTCCAAGTATCATTCAAAGTCAAAATGCTGAATTGAGATGGACTCCCGCTTTCAGTATGCAATTCAAACAGATTAGTGGCACTGACCTATCGCCGGATGGAAAGTATGTCGCTTATGTCGTGCGGGAAGCTTTGACGGAGGGCGAAAAATCTGAATACCTACAACATATTTGGGTAGCTGCTACAGATGGTAGTTTAGAGGTACAATACTCGAGAGGCGAAAAATCTAGTTATGCTCCCGCCTTTAGTCCGGACGGGCAGCAGATTGCCTTCTTGTCCGATCGATCTGGAAAGACACAGGTCTGGTCGATGCGCTTGATGGGAGGAGAGGCTGAGCAAATCACGGATAGCAAGACGGGCATAGCCTCTTTCCAATGGTCACCACAAGGGGATCGAATAGCCTTTTTAGCTAAAGACGAAGAAACGGAAGAAGAGGAAAAGGCTAAGAAAGAAAAGCGTGCCGTGATTATGGTGGATCAAAACTACAAGTACAATCATTTATATACCATAACTGTAGAACCGGGTGAAGACAAGAAGCGCCAAATTCAACGCCTTACCCAGGGGGATTTTCATGTTTCCAGTTTTGATTGGTCACCCGATGGTTCGCAAATCGTTTTTGCGCACAAGGAGAATCCCAGCATTAATAGCAGCCGAAGTGGTTATGATATTTCCATGGTCGCTGCGGATAGCAGTGCTGTTCGAACTATAGTAGCGCAAGATGGCAGCGATGATAGCCCTTATTTTTCACCAGATGGGAAGCATATTGCTTTCGTTTCTGACAATGGTCAACCCGAGCCGATCGGTTTGGGAGATCTATATCTATATGCCTTGGAGAGTGGCACAATGACAGCCTTACCACATACGCCTGATCGCAATGCTAACCTGATGGGATGGACGGCGGATGGTAAAAGTTTACTGTTCTCAGAAGCGCTGAATACTTCCCGGACAGCCATGGTTTTACCGATTAGCGATGTACTAGCAGGTAAGAAGGGACGTGGACAAGCTAAGGCTTTATGTCCCTTGGATGGAACCAGCGGATCGATCGATTTTGATAGTAAAACCGAAAAGATGGCATTTGTCTATCAAACCCCAGATCAAGCCGTGGAATTATACGTGGCAAATGCTGATGGAAGTGATAAAAAGGCGCTGACAACTGTCAATGCTAAGATCGAATTACCTGCCATGGGGAAGACAGAGTTGATTAAGTGGAAGTCAAAGGATGGCCTGGAAGTGGAAGGGCTATTAACTTATCCTGTCAATTATGAACCGGGCAAGAAATATCCTACTATTCTGCAAATTCATGGTGGTCCGGCTGGTGTATTTACCAAGGGCTTTACCGGCAATCCCTCCATTTATCTCACCCAATACTTCGCAGAACAAGGCTTTTTTGTCTTGCGACCTAATCCGCGTGGGAGTTCTGGCTATGGCAAGGATTTTCGCTATGCTAACTTCCGGGATTGGGGTTTTGGAGATTTCGAAGACCTGATGACTGGAGTGGATAAGGTAGTAGCGGATGGTATGGCGGATGAGGAGCGGTTATTGGCTATGGGCTGGAGTTATGGTGGTTATATGACGAGCTTTTTGGTGACCAAAACGGATCGATTTAAAGCAGCAAGTATGGGGGCCGGTTTACCCAACCTGATCAGCATGACAACAACGACGGATATTCCCGACTATTTGGTAGGTCATATGGGGAAAGAGTTTTGGGAAGACTATGAAACTTATGAAAAACACTCCGCGATCTATCGCATCAAGAATGTGAAAACGCCAACCCAAGTAATCCATGGGGCTAAAGATCTTCGAGTACCTTTTACCCAAGGACAAGAATTTTACGTAGCCTTGAAACGTAGAGGGATAGATACTGAAATGATCGTGCTTCCTAGAACACCACACGGTCCCCGTGAACCCAAGTTGCAAATGGAGGTTTCTCCGAGGATATTAGGATGGTTTGAGAAATATTTGCCGCCGAAAGCGAAGCCTTAAGGTAGGTTTGCGATTATAAATTGAACTGCTTGTCCTGTAGGAATTGAATAAGCTTAGCCATGGATATGAGTATGATGGAGGATCAGTTTATTTAAAGGACCAAGGCGAGATATCCGAAGTATTCCTAAGACATGGCTATTCAAGCCTTCGGATATCTCGCCTTGCCTATCGGTTAGGTTTGACGCCCTCCATAGTCAGCGTTTCTAATCTAAGAAAACCAGCAGGGTAGCGCTGCTCATGTTCGAGTTTGCTAAGAACTGGGTCTTCGCTCTCCTGTATTTGGCATCGCTTTACCGCTGTAAACCCAGCCTGCTCCAGGGCAAATTTCAAGCTGTTTTCGTCGTATATAAACTGATGGCCCCAATCTCGGACAAAATTATTGATAATGAAGATGGGGTGGGCATACGGAGCAGATTCTGCTTCCCTTTCCTGCATCCAATGGATCATCCACTGATGATATTCCGCTTGGATGGAGTTGTGCTTTTGTTGGTAGAGGTCGAACAGGAATTGGATATCCGGCGTAGAGATGCGAATCCTACCACCAGCTTGTAGCACACGGAAGCTTTCCTTGAGCATACTAAGCCCCTGCGGGTAAGAAATATGCTCGATCATATGCTCGCTGAAGATGTAGTCAAAAGTATCACTGGACAAGGGAAAAGGAGCACTAGCATCTAGGTGAAGAACCTCTTTTCGCCACGGGAAATAGTTGGTGTTTAACCAATCTTCCCGCAAATTGGTGCCGGCGCCGATCTGTAGTTTTTTGACTTCATGCGTATCTAGATATTGTTGGATCAAGCGTCGGTCCGTCTTACCAAAGCCCCGTTTGCTTTGCCACTTAATCTTGTGATAGGTTTCTTTAAAACTCTGCCAGAGGGCGCGTAAGAAATGAATCGGATAAGTTTGTACGGAACTAGTATTCATAGGGAAGTAGTTATGGTCGTTTCCTGTGTGGAGGATTTCGTGGCCAAGTAAGCATCCACCAATTGTGGTAGTTTAGCGCGGGCTTGCAGGTAGTTTTTCTGTAGATCTTGGATTCTTTCGCGATAGATGGGTTCCTGCAAGAGCGCATTCATTTTTTGTAGAATGACGGTACTATCATCCAAGTCCTTGTCTCCGATTATTCCAACTTGGTGGAAATGAATACGGGCTGCACATCCATTTTGATCGTATCGTTGTCCCGAATACACTAGCATGGGTACAGCAAAATGTATGCATTCATTGATGGT
>JAHQWA010000641.1 GCA_019634045.1 Saprospiraceae bacterium | reverse complement strand
CCAATCCGCACTGTAAATGAAGGCTAAGCCCGATAGATTCATGGCATTTAACAGCTGGACCTGGGCATGATCATAGGCGAAGATGGGGACCTTAACGGGTTTCTTCCAAGCTAACAGAACAAAGGTGGAAAAACTAGTTAGAATGACTAAAAAGGCACAGAATTTGAATATTTTCAGGGGGCTAGCGGCATAGCTGAAGAGCTCCTGAAAAACGAGGACCATTACGATTGTAATCACTAGCTTAGGGAAAGTGAAGAAGCCCTTAAAGTGCTTCCAACAACGCTTTAGCCATTTCTTCTGCAATGCTCTGCCCTTGGTGCCTATCATTTTCTTGAAGTTCGGATCTTTAAATTCCCGATACAGACTCACCATTTCTTCTTCTAGGATCAAGTCTGGCTCCTTACGCCACTTTTCTTCGATCGCGGAGGCAAAGTGATCCGCAATCTCCAATTGGACATCGTAATGCTTTACCCCCTTGGCCTTAATAAACTGGACAAGGGTATCTAATTGTAATTCTGATACTTGCTTTTCCATTTCTTCAACTTAGTTTCGTTAAACGTCGATGCCTTTCTATACTCCGACGGACTCCAGCCATGCGGAGCCAAATGGGTATTACTATTAGGAGTAGTACCAAAGCCACATAAGCAACGGCAAACAACCAGTTATTCCATTTTACATAATCTACGGAGTGATGTAACAGTCTAAGGAACAAGAAGGCTCCCCAAAACTCCACCGCAAATATCTGCAGATAGGCATCACTACTGAGGTAGCGATATGCTGAAAGTTTACTAATATACATGGCAGTACTAAAAATCAAGAGACCAGCTGAAATAACCAGGGGTGTGTAAATTAAGACTTCTAAATGCTCCGGATGCTTTTGCACCATCTGTTGGACCAGTGGGATGGCCAGTAACAAAGGTAAAAACAGGGGCCAACGGAAGAACCCGGTCAATAAGCTTTTGGCTTCAAACCACAACTGCTTCCACATCGCTTTTTGCCTGGACACCCAGATTTGCCTCCATTCAGACTCCCCAAAGTCTTTATGCACTTCCAAAAACATCTGCTCCAGATTCAGCTTGCTCCCTTCAGCCCAGCGCTTTTCCATCATCGAAGCCAAATGATCCACGATTTCAGATTGCACATCGTAATATGGAATTTCTTTTACCGCTACGAATTCGTACAGCTGATCAATCTCTGGCTTAGTCAGCACTCTAGCCATTGAAGGTGGATTTAGGGTTCAATAAAAACTGCATTTGCTCGACAAACTGCCGGAGCTCATCCATCTTAGCCGCTTTCTCAGCCTTGCCGGCTGGGGTTAAAGCATAATATTTTCGTTGGCGATTATTCACACGGGCATATTCTACTGTCAGGTAGCCATCTCCTTCAAGCTTGTGAAGCGCAGGATACAAAGCCCCCTCCGTAATCACCAACTCTCCTGCCGTCAATTCCTTTACCTTTTGGGTAATTTCATACCCATACATCTTCCCGTTTTCTTCTAGTAACTTCAGGATAATGGTAGATAAAGAGCCTTTATATAGTTTATTGTTAGCCATATTTCTTGCTTATACCTAAAAAACTTAGGCATTGCAATTATACATAAAATCCTTAGGTATGTCAAGGTATACCTAAGGATTTTATGTATAAACTGGATTTGAACTGATATCTACTTCTTTCCTTCCTTGTCCTTCTCGATGAAATCATCCATGATAGGACCTAAACTATCTAGTTTGAGGTTTCCTTTCAGCAGAATCTCCTTCTTATGATCCAGTAGAAACATTTTGGGCGTTTCGTCGACATAAAACAAAAAACGATAGTTGTTAGAGGGATCAACGGTATTGATCCAGTGGATGGCATCCCAATCCTTAATGGCTTGCGCGCAGCTAGGATAGTCCTCTGTTTCTTTATCGCAGACGGCTATGACCTCCAGGCCTTTTGCTTGGTATTCTTTGTGAAATTTGACCAACTCTGGCATTGTCTTTTTACAATGGCCACAAGTGGGTGACCAAAACACGACTAGTGTATATGGGCTTTTGAAACTGTGCAGATCCAGTAATCCACTCAGTTTAAAACGCTTATTAGGGTCTTCTTCGTTCTTATGCAAAAGTGTCCCTTCCACATCCAGATGATAGGAGCGGAAGGCAGGGGCTATCTTTCCGATCAACAGCGTTTCCCAGCGGCTAACTTTTCCGATCAACTCCTTTCTTTTATCGGCAGCAATAAAGTCTGCCTTCCCCTTTTTCATGTACTCATTAACGAGATGAACTACTACTGCATCCATGCCAACGTAATTGGATTGCAGGTATTCATTCAAAAACTTTAGATAGTAAAAACGAAAGGCTTCCTCATCGCTGGTAAGCATGCCTAGGACCTGATCAATGGAATGACTAATGGAATCAGGTTGTATGGCCGTATATCTTTCAAAGTATTGCTCCACTTTTTGAAAAAACAGATTACTACTGTATAGCCGAGCATCTTTGGTAAATGGGTCAAAGAAATGAGCCTTCGTATACCAGAATTTCTGCTGCTGACGTTCGGCCTCTGAGCCCTTGAATTCAGGGAAGTCTGGCTCTATTTGAGTTTTAATAATAGTCGCCGCCAAAGACTGCGGCTGTTTTTCTATTAATTCTTTTTGAAAAGTCTTGACCTCCGCTCGGAGCGCTTGAAGTTGTTCTTGTTGTACCTCGTCAAGTGGTGACTTTTCCTCGCCCTCCTGTGGCGCCCCCACTATTGATCGATGTATAGCGCTCCTGTCTTCCATGAACAGCCGATAATCTTGCAGTAGGGAATTCTGAGGGGCATTGGTGAATTCTCGGTCCTTGGTGAGGCGGGTGTGATCCATTTGCAAACTATAGTGTTGCTCCTCTTCTGTAAGTAAGATCTCTACAAATTCATTCTTGGGTGGAATGACAATATAGTAGATGCCGCTTTTCAGTTTCTCCTCGCTTTGGTAAACGAATTGTCCGCCTACCTCGGCCAGTAGCGTATCCTTAATATAGGCCTGATCTCCGACATATTTGACGAGATAGACCTCCTTGCCTTCATAGTTTTCAATTTGAATCTTAAGATGGGCACCGTTGATCGCGGCTTGCATATTGGGTAAACAGATAAAACAGAGCAAGCCTAAAACAAAATACTTCATTAGTTAATAGGGTTGTTTGATGATATGGAATAAGCTAGCAATTTATACTAGTCAGTAAGATACAGCAAATTCTTTTTGCTGTTTTCCCAAAACCACCCATTAACAATTCATTGGCACCTGCTATACCTCGGCCAAATAGGCATGCACAAACTTAATGGCCATGGCCCCCTCTCCTACCGCTGAAGCCACCCTATTCATTGCTCCCGCCCGAACATCACCTGCCGCAAAAATCCCTGGCTGGCAGGTTTCTAGCAAATAGGGTTCTCGTTCCATCTTCCAGATCTTTTTATAGTTCTCATACCGCATCAACTCCTTACCGGTCTCAATGAATCCTCTTTCGCTTCTCAGGATATAATTGTGTGCCAACCAATCCGTCGCCGGCCGAGCACCAATGAAAATGAATAAGGCGTCGGCAGGTACTTCCTCGGCGGATTGATCTACCATATCTTCAATGACTAGGCGTTGCAAATGCCCCTCTCCACAAGCCTTTAGCACTTGCCTTTTTCCCATCACTTCGATGTTTTCTATACCATCGATCTGATCTATAAGGTAGGATGACATGGTAGTTCGGAGATCTTCTCTACGAATCAATATATTAACCTTCTCCGCAAATTTGGAAAGATAAACGGCCCCTTGCCCTGCTGAGTTACCTCCGCCGACCACATACACTTGTTTGCCTTTTACCGCGCCGGCTTCAGTGGTTGCTGCACCATAATATATGCCTGCTCCGGTGAAGCCATCCACCCCTTCTGCTGGTAGCTTTCGATAATCTACCCCAGTAGTGATAATTACACTTCTGGTCACAATTTCGCTACCATCGCCCAAGGTCAACCTTTTGTAGATCCCTTCAATAGCGATATTGGTCACTTCCTGCGGCGAGAGAAATTCAATCCCAAATCGTGTCGCTTGCGTAATGGCTCTCCGTGCTAAATCAGAGCCACTTAAGCCTTTGGGAAATCCTAGATAATTCTCAATTCGAGAACTGGTACCCGCTTGCCCTCACGGAGCCCTTTTCTCGATCAAAAGAGTCTTTAAGCCTTCCGAACCCCCGTAGACCGCCGCTGCCAGGCCGGCTGGCCCAGCTCCGATAATCACAACATCATACAAGTCTGATTGCGCTTTGGGTTGCAAACCCACTCTGGTCGCTACCTCCTGCACACTGGGGTTTGATAAGATACTCCCATCCTCAAAAAAAACGGCTGGCAATTGCTTGCGATCAAGCTGGTGCAATTGAAGGAGGTTTTCTGCCTCATCATTTTGCTCAATGTCTAACCATTGATAGGGCACCAAATTACCTGCTAAAAAGTCCTTTAAATTATGTGACTTCGGAGAGTACTGGTAGCCAGCAATCTTAATTCCTCTGAATACTGGTCGATAATCGACCTGCCATTCTTCCAGGAGATCATTTAAGATAGGATACAACTTTTCAGTTGGCGGATCCCAGGGCTTCATTAGATAATAATCCAGTTGTACTTCATTGATGGCTTTGATCGCGGCATCTGTATCAGAATAGGCGGTAAGCAGCACCCTCTTAGCCTTTGGAAATATTTCCTTGGCACGCTCCAGGAACTCAACGCCCAACATTTCAGGCATCCGCTGATCCGAGATAAATAGGGCTACGACTTCTCCTTTCTTTTTCAGTTCGACCAAGGCCTCAAGTCCTTCCTTAGCAGATTCTGTACTAATGATTCGATAATCCCTACGGTATTCTCCTCTGAGGTCGCGACGAAGCGAGCGCAATACCTGTGGATCATCGTCTATGGAAAAAATGATTGGTTTTCTTTCGTCAGCCATTGTTTAAGTTTAGGCATTGTGAGTGGATCAAGTAATTGAAAGGCAATAACTTGTTCACGCTCTTATTTTAGGATGGGTATACAAACTTTAAAGGTGGTTCGGCCCGGCACCGAATCCAAGTCTATACTAGCTTCGTGTTTATTCAGAATCTTTTGTACGATATCCAAACCCATGCCTGTACCTTCATCCATGGATTTGGTGGTAAAGAAGGGTTCAAAGATGCGGGTTTGTATTTCTTCTGGTACGCCATGCCCATTATCAGTGACTTCCACACAAACAGAACTCCTCTCTTGGTAAGCTTTAATTTTGAGTTCTCCTCCTTGATCCATGGCATCAACCGCGTTGGCAATAAGATTGGTCCAAACCTGATTTAGTTCACTTACAAAAGCCTTGACTTTGGGAAGGTCATCGGAGAAAGTTTTGTCCAGAATGATTCCTTTCTGCTTAATCTTAAATTTAAGCATCATAACGGTGCTACGAATTCCATCCCGTACATCCGTAGGTTCCATGGAACTTCCGCGGTCCATATGGGAATAGCCTTTCACCGCTTTAATAAGTCCCGATATCCGATCGGCGGACTCCCTGATTTCGCCGATTAGTTTTTCCAAACTCAGGGTACTTTCCAGCCATCTAATGATGGGATCCAATTCCTTCCCATCCATGATCTCATCCAACTTTTCCAAATCTTCCTCAGCAATCCCAAAATCAACAAAGGTTTCTGCCACTTCATCCGACTCTTCAATATTATGATCCTCCAGCCAATCTAGCAGATCATCTAATTGTTCTTCTCGTTCCATCAGAGATAGATCCACTGTATTTAGGTTCTCCATCTTGGAAAACAGGATTGCGTTAACCTGATCAGTTTGTGCTGTCGTAATCTTCATATTGATTACCGACTTGAATTTATCAGGTGTAGAATGGATTCGTTTGTATAGCTCTTCGGAACTTCGAACCATGGCAGAAGCCGGGTTATTCAATTCATGCGCTAGTCCAGCAGAAAGTTTCCCCAGCGCCATCAGTTTCTCATCTTGAAACCGAGACTGAGAAAAATCCCGAATACGAGTAGACATAATCGCAACCAAGGCTTGTGTCAAGGCATAGCTGACATTTACCATTTCCACAAAATGATCGCGGTGTAAACTCAAGAAGTGCAACTCTCTCAGCACCTTGCCTTCAGCAGTTATGGACTTCATTCTAGAAAAGGGCAGGACTCCCGTAATATCCCCTTTCTTGTTTGATCCAAAGTCTTTCATCACATTGCCCCTACGAACGCGGACCCCCATTTCTCCCTCTAAGATCATAAACATATGATCCACCTTCATTCCTGGTTCAAAAAATAGTTCCCCCTCTGCGAGAACCGAATACTCAGCTTTATCGATGAGCCATTCAAGAGCAGCAGTTTCAATTCCTTGTAGTTGCTTAAAAGCGCTCAGTTGTTCTAGTAAATTGGCGGGTTTGGCGTGCGGATTTATTTCTACCATAAATAAGTTTCAATCAATGATACCTTGTCAAAACAATTCAAGGCATCTTTCGGTTTAGGATTCGTTCAAGTAAAACATCGCAGGATATTACTGTAAATTCATCTATTTGTTTAAACTTCACAGCTTTGAATTTGTAATACAACAGTGACCTGGCTGTAAGTTCTGTTTAGAACCCAACCCCCTGTGATCGTTTTAGCCCAAAAGCAATGAGAACAAATAATGAGTTGACTCTTCCAAGAAAGCGGTCGAATTTCTGACATTGCCACCTCATTCATCTCTCCAGCACCCTAGCTTTTCGAGCTAGACATCAACAGATCCAGCCTAAAACCACCTATAATCATGAGTAAGTCTCAAGAACTAGGAACTGAGAACATTAGTAAGTTATTGGTAAAGATGGCTGTTCCTGCCTCCATTGGAATTTTGGTCATGTCCATCTATTTTATTGTAGATACTATTTTTGTAGGGCGTTTTGTGGGTTCCTTGGGGATTGCAGCCATCACGGTGGTTTTGCCCATTAGTTTCTTGATCGGCTCCTTTGGAATGGCGATAGGGGTAGGAGGTTCTTCGGTCATTTCCAGAGCATTAGGGTCCGAAAACAATGAAAAGGCTTGGCATACCTTCGGTAATATGATTACCATCACGCTGTTTTTGGCTATTTCACTGGTTATCCTTGGCTTCTTTGTATCAGATCCGGTACTATCGGCCTTCGGAGCTAAGGGAGAAATCATGGATCCAGCCAAGCGGTATTTCCAGATTATTTTGCTGGGTGTCCCCTGCCTTGCTTGGATGATGATGGCCAACAATGTGATGCGCGCGGAAGGTCAACCTCGTTTTGCGATGATTGCTATGGTCCTGCCTGCGATCGTTAATATCATTTTAGACCCCATTCTAATCATAGGTTTAGACTGGGGACTGGAAGGGGCGGCTTGGGCTACGACCTTTTCCTATTACTTAAGTGCTGGTTTTTCGCTCTGGTATTTTCTTTTTGGCCCTTCTGAATTAAAAGTTACGGCCAGATCCTTCATCCTACAGCTGCCGTTAGTTAAGGAAATAGCCGCCATCGGCGGTGTGACATTAGCTCGCCAAGGAGCCGTCAGCCTACTAACCATTGTTTTGAACAACTCCTTGTTTCAATACGGTGATGAGTTGGCCATCGCGGTTTGGGGTATCATCAACCGGACCATGATGTTTGCAAATTTCCCGGTCCTAGGGGTAACGCAGGGTTTTGTACCAATTGCTGGCTACAATTACGGCGCTAAACACTGGGGGCGGGTAAAAGAAGTTATCAGGACCGCCCTTCGTTCAGGTACCTTTATTGCCATTGGTCTGTTTACTATCATCCTATTGTTCTCTTCCAATATTACCAGTTTATTCACTACGGACCCCGAATTGATCAGCCGTACGCCTTCAGCCCTCGTAGTGGTCTTCCTGGCCACCCCGCTTATTACTATCCAACTTGTTGGGGCCGCCTACTTCCAAGCCATTGGCAAAGCCTTACCTGCCTTATTCCTCACCTTAACCAAACAAGGTTTCTTCCTCATTCCATTGGTTTTGATCCTTCCCCTTTTTTTTGGTCTAAAGGGCGTTTGGTACTCTTTCCCCATTGCAGATATTTTGGCGGCGACGGTCACTTACACTTATTTGCAGCGAGAAATCAGGAGAGATCTCAATCAGAAGATCAAGAAGCAAGAAGAAGTGGATTTTGCACCTGTACTTGATCAATAAATTGCTTTAGTACGAATGCTAAGGCTTATCCCGACTAAGGTAAATACCAACCCCATGACTCCCAAACCAGTGGGTAGCAACCAAAAGCTCCAAAAACTAGAGATTTTTACCTCCTGCGGCTTAGCTTCTAAATATAGGACCTCGGCCTCTTGATTAATCTTATGGCTTGGCGGCCTGGAGGAGTAATTCGACTCGACCCTGTGTCCTTGGCCATAGCTATCATTAAATTCAAACACAGAGGTGAAAATTGTATTTCCAGAAATCACATAGAAATGTGGTTCGTACTCTGCACAGGTGTTTTTAACTTTACTTCACGTAAATTCTTTAAGTTCCTTGGGTGCCACTGAGTCCCATCCAATTTGGAGTATGTTTAAACTTTCCTGATTGCGCCTGTCCGGCGGCCAGACGGGCGAGTGCGAGCAAATTTTGTGCTGAGCGAGACAAAAAACCTGCCTAAAGGGCAGGTAGGCGCAGGCATACCTAGAAGGTACGGCGAGGCTTTTTAACATGAGCGAACGATCCACCTAGTGGCAGATGTCCAGTGGACACCTGAGTGAGTGAACCGCTTGCGGATGGGCTGGCCGTAAATATTTGCCGCTCGTAGCCGATTGATGGAATTTTAAACATACTCTTAAAAGTTCGGGCTTAGCTCTACTCTCTTATTCATTACAGCAAACCACAAGGGCGGAACAAAGGACATGAGTATAGCCACAGGGTACCCCATGGGTAATTGTGGACTTTCTTCAAAATGTCTTAGTATCTGATACTTTCTAGTTGCTTTGAAGTGGTGATCCGAGTGACGTGTTAGTTCGTATAGAAAAATCCTTCCCAATTCATGATCTGAATTCCAGGAATGATGTGGTTGTACAGGTTCATAGCGTCCAGAGGGCAGTTTTTCGCGTCTTAAGCCATAATGCTCAATATAGTTTACACTCTCTAGCATCAAGAAACCGACAATGGCAATACCAACCGCATAGCCCACCATATTCCATCCCAAAAACAACCCAATACTTAAAAGGTAAGCTGCTTGGATAAGTTGAAACCGCAACATTTCATTTTGCCAACTAAATGCTGAAGCACCCATTTGTTGAAGTCGGCTTTGCTCTAGCTTCCAGGCATTCAGGTACCCTCCTATCACTGAACGTACCCAAAAGGCATATATCATTTCTCCTCTTCTAGCCGAAGCTGGGTCTTCGTCCGTAGCTACGTTCTTATGATGCCCTCGATTGTGTTCTATAAAGAAGTGCATATACAGGGCCGAAAGCAATAGCAATTTAGACAAAAACTGCTCTACCTGATTCGTTCTATGTCCCAATTCATGTCCTACATTTATACCAATCGTCCCTACAACTAGGCCGACATTTAAGGTCATCCCTACTACCTCATACGTTTCTAACGATCTCGCTCCAAGAATATAAAAGTAGTAGGCTACCAATCCCCAAAGAATTGGAATATTAATGTACAATAGTAGGTCGAAAAAACGATTGCTTAGTTTGCTACTTTCCTCCTCCGAGTTAAGATTCTCAGGAGTTCCTGGCAGAAAAGTTTCGAGAATGGGTATGGCAACAAATCCCACATAAATACTTCCTAGGGACCACCAACCACCATAATACAATCCAAGATAGCCTGCCAGTGGTGCAAGGTAAGCGATTAAGTACTTGCTATCCTTCCACATGATCTTCCTTTTTAGGTTCCATATTTGCCAAATAGACGCATGTAATATACAGAAACAATAGCAATTACGTACATTTGCACGCATTCAAAAACGCTTGAAGTCACACCTTTATTTATTTTGGATAAACAATAGCTAAAACGTGACTGTTAAGTGCATGTTCCTAGATCAAAAACACCTTAGAGAAATGGACCATAATTTTTATTCTTTGAGTGTAAAGAGCGTACGCAATGAAACCGAGGATGCTGTAACACTCACTTTTGATATACCTACCGAACTAAAAGATACCTTTAAGTATACCCAAGGGCAATACCTGACCCTAAAGTTTGAATTAGACGGGCAAGAAGTCCGCCGATCCTACTCCATGTGTAGCAGTCCAGTTGACCCGGACATTGCGGTCACGGTAAAGAAGGTACAGGGAGGGTTAGTATCCACCCACATCAATAGTAATGTGAAAGGTGGAGACGTGATTGAGGTAATGCCACCGGATGGAAGATTCTTCACGCCTGTAGCGGAAGAAAACAAGAAAACCTACTATCTCTTCGGAGCCGGTAGCGGCATCACACCTTTGATGTCAATCGCTCGAACCATTGTAGAGAAAGAGCCCAAAAGCAATATTCATTTGCTTTATGGCAATCGCAATAAAGAAAGCATCATCTATCATGAGGAGCTAGGGCAATTGGAAAAGCGTTATGCTGGCCAGTTGGCAGTGACACATATCCTCAGCCAGCCCAAAAGGCAAAAAGGTAAAGGCATGCTAGGCCTGCTATCCAAAGGTACTTTGAGTTGGCAAGGTTTAGTAGGTAGAATTGATGCCCAGCAAATAGCTAGTTTCTTAGCAAAGAATCCGGCTGCGGCAAAAGAGGTAGAATACTTCATCTGTGGACCAGGAGAAATGATTGATGTAGTCGAAAATACTTTAGTTAACCGAGGGATAGACAAAAAGCACATTCATACCGAGCGTTTCACTACAGCCCTTCCTAAAGAAGAGGATAAAGTAAAAGGGACAGATGGTGCTCAATTGACGGTGCAACTCAATGGGCAAAAAATCGAATTGAGTGTTCCTGAGGGCAAGACCGTTCTTGATGTCATGTTGGCAGCCAAACACGATCCGCCTTACTCCTGCACTTCAGGAGCTTGTTCTACCTGCATGGCTAAAGTAACTAAGGGTTCCGTGAAAATGGACGTATGCTATGCCTTGGATGACGATGAAATCGCTGACGGTTTTATCTTAACTTGTCAAGCTCATCCAACTAGCGACGACCTAGAAGTAACATTCGATATATAAGATCCTGTTCTCTCGCGATCCAATAAACGACGAGCGGTCAAGGATCGCGAGAGAAATTCCTACCATTAAAGAAGGCCATCCTCTTTCATAATTGTTAAGCAATAGCTAATTTAGCTATCCCACACAACCTGTGTATCCCTAGAAATGTATCCTTTTTGAGCTTTCTGCGTCTCAACAGAGCCTCTATCTCCTAAATCTTTTGATTATGAAAAGGTTCATCTTCATTTCTTGTCTTTTTTCAGTCTCTGTTTTGTGCAGCTTTGCGCAAACTGCTCCCATCTCTATCGGGTCCTCCATTAATACCTCTCATGAGGAAAGTGCCCCCATAGTTAGCCCTGATGGTAAGAGCTTGTATTTTGTGAGAACTGGAGACCCCAAAAATAATGGAAGAGAAGATGCAGCAGATATTTGGCTAAGTCAAAAAATGCCTGATGGGAGTTGGAGTCGCGCCGTGAATGCGGGTGCACCACTTAACAACCGCTATGCTAACAGAGTGGTAGGCATAGTCCCAAATGGTTATCAGCTATACCTAATCAATACTTACCGAAAGGGCAAATCGCAACTAGCCCTTAGTGAAAGGGAAGGGCGAATCTGGTCCTATCCACGAAAGGTGAAAATCGATAGTCTTGCCGATAATCAAGAGAACATAGATTTCCATTTGAATAGTTGGGGAAATATTATGGTCATTTCTATGGCCCGCAAGGATGCCCTAGGAAAACGTGACCTATATGTTAGCATCAAGAAACAGGATGGTACTTGGTCGAAACCAAAACATATGGGCAATGTGCTTAATAGTAGAGGCGAGGAAGGTTATGTATTTATTGCACTCGATGGAAAGACGCTATACTTCTCCTCTAACGGCCACAAAGGCTTAGGAGGCATGGACCTTTTTATGAGCAAACGCTTAGATGAAAGCTGGGAAAACTGGTCCACTCCACAAAACCTTGGCAATAGCATTAACGATAAAAATGACAATCAATTTATCTCCCTGGCAGCTGCCGGAGAACTAGCTTTCATTGCTGCTCAGAACGGGGAACAGAAAGGAGATATATTCAGCGTAAGGCTGCCCGATGAGTTTCGCCCCGAGCCCGTCGTCCTGGTACATGGCCGCTTGGTCAAACTAGGTGATGACCTTTCTCAAGTCTTGGATGGTCCACAGGAAGTGATCAATCTCAATTTCCCACAAGCCGGCAGTCCATTGGAAAAACGGAGTCAAAGCTTTCAGCTGGTTGTTCCTTATGGAGAGGAGGTCAACCTGCACGCACAGGTTGACGGATACTATCCCATGAGTCCTTCTTTAGCGTTTGGGGAGCAACAACAATCTGCTGCCATTGACTTCGATAGTAGGAATATACTTGGTTCCAGCAACTTTAGTCTTAACTACTACCAAAGAGAAGATGAGATCAAAGCGCTTAGCCTCCAATTGAATCAGATGAATGACGATATCACAGTCATTGAAGAAAGCAGAAAAGAAATACAAACAAGACTAACGGAGAACCCCAATTATGAACAAGGTATCATTCCCCCAATGACGCCATCACTCCTATCCATTAGGAATAAATATACGGCTCAATTGAGCGGATTACCAGATACCATCCCGATCAAAACTACTCCAAAAAAGAATCAGTCAGACAAAGAGCTAGAAGAAATGAAAAAGCGCTTCCGTACGTACTACAAGAGCGGAAGCAGCACAACCAATCAGAGCCAAAGCAAATACCGCAACTCCAAAGCAGACGAAAAATTTAAGCGGGTTAAGGATTCTATTGCACTAGACCTTAAGTCTTCTCTAAAACCGAAGGTGCAAGAGGATTTAAAGCAAAAATGGCAAGCGGAAGTTCGAAATGAAGTGGAAGCGGAAGTAGATCTCCCTAGCAAAAAATACCTGAGTGAAGAAAGTCAGGAATGGGAAAAACATTTACAGAACAACCTTAAAGGAAAAGATATTACCCCAAAGGGACTCCCTAGCCCCACACTCAAGGAGAAGGCAGATTGGGAACGGCAGTTAGAACTAGAAGTAAAAACGGCCTTAAAACCGGAAATGGAGGAAGGGCTCCGCAGAAATATGGAAGCGGATGTCAAAGAAGCCTTGAAAACGGAAGCGACCTACTTTGCCAAGAAAAAAAGAGCAGAGGAAGTAGAGGCAGCCCTCCAACAACGCATCTTACAACAGATTAAGGAAGAAGAAAGACAAACGGAAAGAAGGAGTGATATTCCTTCCTCCTACGATAATGCCATTAGGCCGAACCGCACTCCTATCTACCGAGAGGTGCAACAGGATTTATTATTAGTGCCGGCTACAGTAGGACAGATAATAACGCTATATCAAATCCAATTCAATCCAAATACTGCTCAATTCAAATCCAAAGCTTATACGGAATTGGAAAGAGTCGTGCTATTCCTGCAAGAAAATGCAAATGTCAAAGTAGAGATCGGCGGTCACACCAATGGTTGGTTGAGTCACTCCCAATCCATGCAGCTTTCCAAGCAGAGAGCCCAGGCCGTTGCCAATTATCTCACCGGTCATGGCATTCAAGAAGATCGAGTCAACCACAAAGGCTATGGCAAAATCAAGCCGCTTGCCTCCAATGACACCTTAGAGGGGCGCCGCAAAAACCAAAGGATAGAAATGAAAATCATGGAATAGACTTTTGCTCAATTGTACATTTCTGTATAGTCAACCATCGAAATTCCTACCTTTTGTAGCTTCGGATAAGCAGATTTGCTTATTTTAACTACCAATCTGGATTCAGCCTTTGCTCCTCAACTCTAAAAAGTGGAGAGAGTCTAGGTTCATTATAACAACGATGGAAAACCAACAAAATCAGCAGACGGCGAAAACCGTACTCATGCTAGGCTGCTTTGATAGCAAAACGGAAGACTTTAACTACCTCCATTCCTGCCTGACACAAATGGGTGTCAACATCCTTTCCTTGAATACCGGTGTATTTGAAACCAATGCGAATTTCTCCATAGATATTACTGCTGAAGATACAGCAGTACAGTCAGGAACCACGCTTGACGAACTACGATCAAAGAAGGAGCGTGGATTGGTCGTTGAGAAAATGGGAGAAGGCGCCTTTCAAATCATCTCACAGCTGATAGCCAAACAAGAAATTGATGCAGCCATCGGCATGGGTGGTGGTGGTGGAACGTACATAGCGCTTTCGGCTATGCAAGCCATACCCATTGGTATTCCGAAAGTTTGTTTAAGTACCGTAGCAACCAAAGATCTTTCCCGGCAAGTGGGCACCAAAGACATAGTTCTAGTACCCTCTATCGTAGATGTAGCAGGACTGAATAAAATTAGCAGCATCTTGATTGCGCAAGCGGCTGGTGCCCTAGTGGGTATGATGAATGCACCAAGTGCCCAAAAACAGACGACCAAAGGGACCATTGCTGTAAGTATGTTTGGTAATACGACAGCTTGCGTACAAGAGTGCTCCAGACTTTTAAAGGATCAAGGCTATGACGTATTGGCCTTCCATGCTGTCGGGAGTGGGGGGAAAGCCATGGAGAGCTTGATCAGCGAAGGCTTTTTCGACGGTGTTCTGGATCTTACCACTACCGAGTTGGCAGATGATCTTTGTGATGGTATTTGTAGCGCTGGCCCCAATCGGTTAACCGCGGCTGCCAACATTGGCATTCCACAGGTCGTTGCGCCTGGCTGCTTAGACATGGTCAACTATGGGCACCTTGACACCGTACCGAAGCGATACCAATCCCGACAATTATACAGCTGGGCTCCCGATGTTACACTCATGCGTACAAATGAAGTCGAGAACCGCACACTAGGGACTTCACTAGCTCATAAGCTCAATGCCTCAAAAGGTCAAGTCGCGCTCCTAATCCCATTAAAGGGGATCTCCATTGTTAGCAGTGCAGGCGGAGTTTTTCATGCTCCCGCTACAGACCAGGTCCTATTTGAAACCATCAAAGCGGAGCTCAGCACAGCTATTCCAATACTAGAACTCAATGTAGATATCAACGATCCCATTTTTGCTAAACAAGCTGTTGATCTTCTATTGGAAATGCTAGAAGTGCCCCAAACTTCGCAGGCTTAGTCCTTTGTCAAGAAGGACCTCCGATTACATAAATATTGATTGATACAAATTGAAAATTCACCATTATGCCAAATCCTTGGACAGGGAAAGGAAACCCTTATACGAAACAAGAAGTGAGAGATAGACTACAAGCTACGCTTGATAAAAACATGGCGATCATCGGAGCTGGAGCAGGTACTGGTATCAGTGCCAAGTTCATTGAAAAAGGAGGCGCCGACTTAATCATCATTTATAACTCTGGCCGATTCAGAATGTCTGGACATGGGTCTACCGCTGGCTTAATGGCCTATGGAGATGCCAATGCCGTAGCGATGGAGATAGGAGAATTTGAAGTATTGCCAGTGGTGGAAGAAATCCCAGTAATCTGTGGAGTACACGGGAGTGATCCACGTCGGAGAATGTGGCATTTTCTGTTGCAGGTAAAAGATATGGGCTTCTCTGGGGTTAATAATTTCCCTACCCATTCCATTGTAGATGGTAAATTCCGAAATATCCTTGAAGAAACCGGCATGAGTTTTCAAAAAGAGGTAGAAATGATCCGTCTGGCAACGAAGATGGATCTATTTTCTATCGTATATGTAGCCACTCCCGAAGAAGCCGTACAGATGGCGGATGTTGGAGCAGATGCGGTTATAGCACATGTAGGGACCACCATCGGTGGATCTATTGGCGTAGTGGATGCTACTTGTACCATGGATCACGCCATCGAACGAACCCAAACCATCATCGATGCCGTGAAAGTCGCTAATCCGGATACTTTCTTTCTAACGCATGGCGGCCCGATCAACACCCCAGAGGATGTTCGGATCGTACTTGACAAGACCGAAGCACAGGGTTTTGTGGGAGCATCTTCCATTGAACGCATGGGCGTAGAGCAATCGCTTACAGATTTGACCAAAGCGTTTAAAGCACTGGCTTTAAAGCGATAAGCGTCACCCCAAGACCAAATCCAAACTAAGGTTATATCACTGACTGAGCAGTTTACATTTCCCAAGACACTGTGAACTGCTCGAGCATGGCTACCAAGCAGGTCGACTACTACTATTTTGCAGGGATCGACCCAATCAACTATACCTAAAACAAGCAGATCATGAAAAACCTTCCGATCAGCCCCAGCTTTTGCCTAACAATTGCCCTCTTATTGATAGGTTGTAGCACCGAAAAAGGGCCACTTCCAGAACTAACTTACTTTGGTGAAGAACCACGAGTTCAAAATCCTTTAAGTCCAGCCGAATCACAAAAGCATATCCAGGTACCAGATGGATTTAGCACCACTCTTTTCGCGGCAGAACCGGATATTATCAATCCGATTGCCTTTGCATGGGATGAACGGGGTCGATTATGGGTAGTTCAGTCACAGGATTACCCGCATGATTTGGCTAACGACGTAGGTGGTGATCGGATCACCATTTGCGAGGATACAGATGGTGATGGAAAGGCTGATGCCTTCACTGATTTTGCTACAGAACAGAGCTTGAGTACGGGCATTCTTATTGTTAAAGGAGGAGTGATAGTGGCGCAGGCGCCTGAGATCGTCTTCTTAGAAGACGCTGATGGAGATGACCAAATGGATAAACGCACAGTCTTATTTGATGGCTTTGGCACCTGGGATACACATGCCGGCCCTGCCAACTTGAAATATGGATACGATAATAAAATATGGGGTTCTGTCGGTTATTCTGGCTTCGAAAATGAGTTTGGAGGAGAATCGGTGAGTTTTACACGTGGTGTTTTCCGATTTGATCGCAATGGCCAATCTTTTGAACCAATTGGTCAGTTCAACAATAACACTTGGGGCTTGGGTATCACTGAGAATTTCGAAATTTTCGGATCAACCGCCAATAATAATCATTGCTGTTATGTTGGAATTCCACTCCGTCACTATGACTATCTCAGCGCTCTTCCTTCTTGGGCTATCAATGCTGATTTCATTCAGGGTCATTATGAAATCACTCCCGCGACTACCATTCCTCTCCAGCAGGTAGACGTGCGAGGAGGCTACACAGCCGCAGCTGGTGCCAACTTTTACACAGCTGAAAACTACCCAGCAAAATACCGCCACCAAATGTATGTCAATGAACCCACGGGGCATCTGGTACATATTGCCAAAATTGAAGAGGCGGGTGCTGGATACAAGGAAGTAGATGGTGGAAATATTTTTGCTAGTACCGATGCCTGGACGGCTCCAGTTTATACGGAAACAGGCCCAGATGGCAACCTATGGGTAGCCGATTGGTATAATCCTGTCATTCAACACAATCCCGATAAAAGGGGGATGGATAACCAAATCTGGAATGCAGATAAAGGAGAAGGCAACGCCCACCTAAATAGCTTACGCGATAAAAAGCATGGTCGGATATACATCCTCCAATATAAGGGCAAGAAAAGCAATGAGATAACCTCGCTTGATCCCACCGATAGCAAAGGCTTGCTTCTTGGCCTAGCCAGCAACAACATGTTCTGGAGAACCACGGCACAGCGTCTCATCGTTGAACATCAAATCACAGAATTAATTCCTGACCTAGGCCAGCTCGCCTTGCAGGATTCACCAGCCGCTAGCCACGCCTTATGGACCTTAGCGGGTTTAGGAGTGATCGAGGAAGGGGTGCCAGAAGCCGGCGATGTCCTTGAAAAAGCGCTGAGTGCTAAGACCGAAGGCTTGGTCCGTTCAGCCTTGGCATTGATCCCAGAAACCACCAATGGAAGTGAACTACTGATAGCCTCTGGTCTACTCAAACATAAAAACCTTCATCTCCGTCTTGCAGCCATCCTACGGGCCACTGAATTACCAGAAACCGAAGCCCTGGCAGAAGCCATTAAGCAAATTCAAAATGATCCGGTCAATCAAAATGACAAGTGGCTTTCCGCTGCCTTAAAAATCTATAGTCGAGCACCAAACCTCGAAACCATAGACCCAGAAGATGTGGTGATGGTCATCCCTTCTGCCGAGGAAGAACCAGCAACTTGGTCTTACACTACCACGAATCCCGGAACCAACTGGTACAGTCCGGACTTTGATGCCTCATCCTGGGAGGAAGGAACCTCTGTTTTTGGCACAGCGGATCTGAATGAAAACATGAGGACGACCTGGTCTACTGCTGATATCTGGCTTCGTAGGGAGGTTAATTTGGAAGCAGGGTTTGATAAACCGGTACTAAAGGTTTTACATGATGAAAAATACGAGGTTTATGTAAATGGAAGCTTGCTTTTCGCCAATACAGGCTGGGGTAGAAATTACAAATACATTGGGCTGGACGCCGAGAAAGCCAATCTTTTTAAGCCAGGAAAAAACCTGATTGCAGTCTATTGCCACAATGAGAACGGTAACCAGTTCATAGATGTCGGAATAGGTCGCATCGGAGAAATTATAGCAGACCGCCAGCTCAAACTAAAGACTGTCCCCCAAGAAATGGCCTATGATCAAACGGTCTTACATGCCATGGCCGGAGAACAACTTGAGATCAGTTTGGAGAACATTGATGAAATGCCTCATAATTTAGTACTAATCGAAGCGGGCAGTCTCGATGCCTTTGGGAAATTGGTGGATAAATTCTTGGAAACACCCGCTGCCGCTGAAATGGAATATGTTCCCGAATCTCGTTACGTTCTAGGAGCGACCAAGATGCTCAACCCAGGAGAAAAGGGTACGATTCGCCTCAAAGTACCGGATAAGGCAGGAGAATACCCCTTCGTCTGCACCTTCCCCGGGCACTGGCGGATGATGCAAGGTGTGCTAAAAGTGAGTCCGAAAGGAAGCTACATTGCTGCAGACCCAACAGCCCTACAAATCGCTGCCATGGGCGGCGGCGGATCACATAATTTCCTAAAATTCTTTGCTGTTGCCGATGGCAAAATCATGCACCAAAATGGGGCTAACACCTTTGCTTATACAGAAAATTCAAAACAGCTAGAAAAGTTGCTGGATGATGCCGATCTACTCGTAATTTCCAACAATAAAGCCTTTGATGCTACAACCAAGGAAGCCATTTTCAATAAGGTAAATCAAGGTATGCCAATGATGATCTACCACCCTAGCACCTGGTATAATTGGAAAGACTGGCCAGCCTACAATAGAGAGCTCGTGAGCGGAGGGTCGCGCTCACACGAAAAACTACAGGAGTTCGAAGTTCGAGTCGTGAAACCCAATCATCCAATTATGAAAGGCGTTCCAGCCAAATTCCGAATTACAGATGAACTTTATCGCTGGGAAGAAGATCCGACAGGTCCGGGAATTGAAGTGCTCGCAGTGGGTAGGGGTTTAGAATCCGGCGAGGAGTATCCAGTTGTATGGACCGTTAAACATCCGAAAGCGAAAATCGTCGGTAACACCTTAGGACATGACGAAGATGCCCATGGTTTGGCGCCCTATCAAACCATCTTAAATAATAGCCTAAATTGGTTGAAAAGCGGTATTAAGCAACGACTAGCCAATTAGCAGCTAGCCGGCTAGGCCTGAAGTGGTGAGTGATTCGCCACTTTAGCTCTAGCTGGCCAATGCCTGTGCTATCTGATCCAAATGGCGTTGATTATGCCATACCACCTTATCAAACTCATCTTTCAACGTGCGCAGACCAGTCGCACTATGTACAAACTGCTTACCTCCAGCATTGGCATAGTGATGCTGGGCGAGATAGATCACAGCAGCTCTAGTGGCAGTATAAATGGCTTTGTTCACCTCTAGCGGAAAGCTTGCGTACTCCAAACCCTCGGCCCAAAGGTCCTGATCAAAAGCCCAAATCACTTGACCCGGGTTTGAGATGGTACGACGGAGACGATCATACAGGACCGTATCCGCATCGGTAATATGATGCAACAATTGACGAATCGTCCACTTGCCAGGAGCATAGGTTTTAGCCAACTGTTCTTCACTAAGTTCGAAATAGGATAGGGTTTGAGTTCGGGTATCCTGTAGACCTTCAATTATTTCCATTTTTCTTGTTTTGTGGCATCCAATTACAAATTCGCAAGGTAAAAAGCTCTTGCGAAGGTTCCCACTTTCAAGTTCTTCGAGATATTTTTTCTTCCTCTACAATCAATTTGTACCTTCCTGCCGCCAACTACCTTCACCGACCATGTTTATGGTGTGGAACCATCAACCAAAGATCTCTTCAATTATTTTAAGCATTTATCCATGAAAATTACCGCTGTCAAGGTATGGAGGGAGAATTTAGAACTAACACGTCCCTATACCATTGCCTATCGAACTATCGACAAAGTCGAAAATATCTTTGTTAGTATTGAGGGGGTAGAGGGTATCCGGGGGATCGGTGCCGCTTCACCAGCAGTTTACGTAACCGGAGAAGTATTCGAAGAGAGCTTACAGCTCCTACAGACCGAACTTTCGGGCTGTTGTGAAGGACAAGATATCCGCCATTTATCTGCCATCCTGAGGACCGTCCAAGCCAAATTGGCGGGGCATCCTGCGGCCTTAGCCGCCGCCGACATCGCCCTACACGATCTATTTACTCAATACTTGAAAGTACCCCTGGTGAAATACCTAGGGCAATGTCATAAAGGCTTGGCCACTTCAGTGACCATCGGTATCATGTCGGTCGAAGAGACGCTAGAGGCTGCCAAAGAGTGGCTAGATCAGGGCTTTAAGATCCTCAAGGTCAAAACGGGAAATGATGTTGAACGCGACATTGAGGTCGTCCGCAAATTACGGGAACAATTTGGGCCAGATTTTGGGATCCGAGTAGATGCGAATCAGGGATATGATCTTGCTGACTTGGCCCACTTTCTCGATGGAGTTAGCACGCTTAATCTAGAATTTGTGGAGCAACCTTTGCCCAGAGGAAAATTCCCTGAACTGCAAACAGCGGAGGAAAACATTCGACAGCAATGTGCAGCGGATGAGGATTTACATGACCCGAAAGATGCTATCCCCCTCTTATCCTCACCAATACCCTATGGGATTTTCAATATAAAATTGATGAAATGCGGAGGCATTCAGCCCGCCCTTTCCATCGCTGACATGGCGCATCACAGTGGTAGGCATTTAATGTGGGGATGCAATGATGAAAGCATAGTTAGCATTACGGCAGCTTTGCATGCTGCATTGGCTTGCCCCGCCACTCGCTATATAGACCTTGATGGCAGCCTGGATCTCGCCCGAGATGTAGTAGCTGAAGGCTTCCTTCTAAAAGAAGGCATAATGTACCCAAATGACAAACCAGGCCTAGGAGTTGTCCAACTTTAAAACACCTAATATTCATGGAAAAAAGTTCTGCAATTGTTTTTACCGATGAGCTGCTCGACACCGCCTTTGCCAAGACCTGCCACGGACTCTTGCGCGGCAGTGATAGATTTGAGGTCTTAGCAGTCATTGATCCTAAATTTGCCGGTCAGGATGCTGGAATGGTCATGGATGGCCAAGCCTTGAACATCCCCGTCTATAGCTCCGTTGAGGAATGTCTTTCCCAGATGGACACCAAACCCACCTACGGTGTGGTTGGTGTAGCCACTCCCGGCGGATATCTCCCCGATGGTTTACGAGAAAATATTTCCAAGGCGATAGAGCATCAGCTATCTATTGTTAATGGCTTACATACCTTTTTACAAGATGATCCCGACTTAAGCGCAAAAGCGAAAGAACAGGGCATTCAATTGCTGGATATTCGCAAACCTCGCCCTCGGAGTGAACTGCAATTCTGGAATGGCTCTATTTATGAAGTAAAGGCTCCTCGCATCGCCGTAATGGGAATGGACTGTGCTATTGGTAAACGCACTACTTGCCGGTTCTTAATGGAAATGTGCCGGGAAAATGGCGTCAAGGCAGATATGATCTATACCGGACAAACGGGGTGGATGCAGGGATATCCTCATGGTTTTATTTTTGATTCTACCCTGAACGACTTTATCAGCGGAGAGTTGGAGCGAGCCATTGTCAATTGCGACCAGCAAGAACAGCCGGAGCTCATCTTATTGGAGGGACAATCAGCCTTGCGAAACCCGACCGGACCGTGTGGCAGTGAGTTCTTGCTCTCCGGAGCTGCCAAAGGCGTGATACTACAGCATGCTCCGGGCAGAGAATGCTACGAAGGAACAGAAGAAATAGGCTGCCACATCCCTGATATTCAGACAGAAATAGAATTAATCCGATTATATGGATCTAATGTGCTAGCTGTCACCTTAAATGAAGAGCATCAGACAGAGGAGGAAATGCAAATCCAACAAAGTGAACTGGAAGATCGCCTGGGAATCCCCGTTGTTCGACCACTAAAAGAAGGGGTGCAACGACTACTCCCGATTATAAAATCCTACATCGATCAACAGCCTGCCTAGTGAATTACGATATACATTAACAAATGATATAAAAGAGCTTACACTATAATGAGAGCCTGAAAGATCGTATATTCGCAGTGAAATTGAGAAATTAGGAAACTAAAGTGAGTCCGTCCATTTTGGAAAATCCGTTGACAACTACATCCATCTCTATTGAAAGAGAAGAGATACTACACGATTTTTACATTTGTTCCCTCAGTCGAGAAATCAGTCTTTTGATCCGAAAGGATGTATTGACGGGACGAGCTAAATTCGGTGTCTCAGACGATGGCAAGGAATTAGTTCAGATTGCCATGGCTAAGGTATTTCGGAAAGGAGATTTTCGCTCCGATTATTACCGAGGTCATACCTTACTCCTAGCCTTAGATCTGTGCAAAATTGAGGATCTTTTTGCTCAATTATATGCAGATGGCAATCACGACCCCTTCTCCGGAGGTCGTCAGATGAACAATCATCATGCCACACCCTTCATAGATTCACAAGGTAATTACCTACCGCATAAAGATCACTACAATTTATCTTCTGATATCTCTACAACTGCTGGCCAGATGGCCCGTGGAATAGGATTGGCCTTTGCCTCCAAGAAATATCGCGAAAGTAATGAGTTGCAGGATTCTCCTCTTTCCAACCAAGGAGCAGAGGTGTGTTTCTGTAATATTGGTGATGCCAGTACTTCAGAAGGAGCTTTCTGGGAAACAATCAATGCGGTCGGAGTGATGCAAGTACCTTTAGCTATCACGATCATGGATGATGGCTACGGCATTTCCGTACCTAAGGCGATACAGACTACTAAGGAAAGTGTTTCAGAGGTCCTACAGGGGTTCCAGCAGAGTGACCAAAGCAATGGGATCGACATCTATCAGGTGAAAGGTTGGGATTATATCGACTTGATAGAGACCTATCAGCGTAGTATTGAAAAAACGCGAAAAACGCATGTTGGTGCGCTGATCCACGTAGACGAATTGACGCAACCGCAGGGCCACTCTACTTCTGGATCTCACGAAAGATACAAATCCAAAAAGCGCTTAAGTTGGGAAGCAGAATTTGACTGCAACCAGAAGTTCAAGGAATGGATTCTGGAGAACGATATGGCCACAGAGGAAGAGCTAGATGGAATAGTTCAACAAGCAAAAAAACAAGTACGCGAAGCAAGGAATAAGGCCTGGAAAGCCTATTCTGAGCCGATCACAGGCAAATACCAGGAATTAGATCAATTGTTCTTGGCCATTAAGGCAAAGGAAGGCGATAACGCTCGATTGGAGGGCATCTACCAAGAATTCAAGCACTTAGTTAACCCTTTCCGGGCAGAGCTAGTACGTTGTGTTCGCCGGGTACTCTATTCAACTCGCGGAAAAGCTTATCCAGAGATTGCCCAGTTAAAGGCTTTCATTGAGGAAGTTAAGGCCATCATGCACGATCGCTATCACACCCATTTATATAGCGAAACGGAACAATCTGCCTTGAAAGTTCCGGTGGTCCCAGCCGTATACGCAGAGAACGCTCCAGTGAAGAGTGGCCATGAAATACTCAACCTTAATTTTGACCACCTATTCAAGAAATACGATAATCTATTTGCTTTCGGTGAGGATGTAGGTAAGATTGGAGACGTGAACCAAGCCTTTGCTGGCTTGCAGGAGAAGCATGGACTCAAGCGTATTTTTGATACTGGAATCCGAGAATGGACTATCGTAGGGCAGGCACTGGGCATGGCCATGAGAGGTCTTAGGCCTATTGCTGAGATTCAATACCTCGATTACCTAATCTACGGCTTTTCTCCTTTAACGGATGATGTAGCCACCTTGCGCTGGAGAAGTAATAATCAGCAGGCAGCTCCCGTGATCATGCGGACCCGTGGCCATCGCCTAGAGGGGGTTTGGCACTCTGGCTCTCCCATGAGCGTACTACTGGGGGGCTTACGAGGCATGTACATCCTAGTACCTCGGAATATGACGCAGGCAGCGGGCATGTACAATACCATGCTAAAGTCTGACGATCCTTGTGTTTTGATTGAATGCCTGAATGCCTATCGACTCAAGGAACGCTTGCCACAAAACATCGGAGAATTCACGGTGCCATTAGGTATACCTGAAGTCTTGCGTCAAGGAGATGATATTACCATCGTTACCTATGGGGCTTGCGTGCGCATTGCTGAAGCGGCCTGTAAACAATTGGAGCTGGATGGAATATCTGCCGAATTGATTGATGTTCAAACCTTATTGCCATTCGACCTTAACCATACCATTGTTGAATCCTTAAAGAAAACCAACCGCATATTATTCCTAGACGAAGATGTGCCGGGCGGAGCTACTGCCTACATGATGCAGGAAGTACTGGAAAAACAAAAAGGGTATCAATATTTGGATTCACCACCGACCACCTTGCCCGCGAGAGAACACCGCCCTCCGTATGGAACGGACGGAGACTATTTCTCGAAACCCAATGCGGAAGATGTGTACAACACAGCCTTCCACATTGTTCATGAGGCAGAGCCTGGTCGCTTCATTGATGACTAAGCCAACAATCGTATTAAATTTCCATATGAAAAAGGTATTTTTTTCTTTGCTAGCATTGATATGCTTAGCAGGCTGTGCAGATACAGCAGCCCTCGATGAATCACTACAGAAGATTGCTAGTCTTGAAGCCGAGTTAGCAGAAGTAAAGAATCAATTAGATAAGGCTGGCCCAAGTGATCTAGGGTTTGTACACAACGTGTTTTTCTGGTTGAAAGAAGGGATCACTGAAGAAGAGGAAAAAGCATTCTTGGAAGGTTTAGTAAGCCTTAAGGGAATTTCATCCATTGGTCAATTTTATTATGGCCCACCAGCAGGAACACCTCGGGAGGTAGTCGACAATTCCTATGACTACGCTTTGTCGATTCACTTCAAGGATAAGGCGGCCCAAGATGCCTATCAAGTTGATCCAATTCACACAGCATTTGTAGAAAAATTAGCGGACCATTGGACAAAGGTACAAGTGTATGACAATACCCTCATGGGGGATTAGCATAACTGTAGATGAATCAGGTTGATCTGATCATAGACCAGGAGAGCGATTTGCCCATCTTAATCAGGCAGATCGCTCTTCTTATAATACCGCAGGACCTAACTGAAGTCGATTTAAGGTATTAGCATCCTTGGCTAATCCTAGCATAAATCCGCCACCACCAGCCCCACACAGCTTCAAGCTAAAATCTTTCGAAGTCAAACCTCTTTCCCAGAGCGGGGCGATGGCTGTCGGTATCATTTTCTGAAAGTACTCATACTGGAATTGACTAATTTGGCGAAAAGCTTCCTGTAAAGCACCTGCATTGACCTCAAGCAAGGCCTTAATCGCTGCTTCATTAGTTGGTAGAAGTTGCTCTTCTAGAGTAGATCTAAATTCCGCGTTTTCATATCGACTCAGGAAATGAGATACGTAGGGAGCCGTTTTTCTCGACTGATGCGTATCCACCAAAAACAAGGGTGCCTCCTGACTTGTTGCACGGATTCTAGTTAGCTGCGGGACTTCTCCTTTTTGCAGTACCAGCGTTTGATTCATATAGCAGACCAATGGATCCACTCCCGAGCTAGATTGATGAAAAAAGCTCTCCATTCGAGCCAGCGTTTCTTGTAACGTAGGAATTGCTTCCATCTCTGATCGCGCAATAGGTTGTTTCGCATAGCGATCGTAAACCGCGGCACACAAGGCACCAGAACTACCCAAACCGTAGCCAGTTGGAATATTAGCCGCAAAGTAGAGCCCCTTCTCCAAATCCTGTTCAAAAGCAATATGATCCAATTGTTCCGCTAGCACCGATTTCGCCTTCACGTATCTTAGGAAGTCGGGCAATGACTGTTGCAGGCTCCGGTCATCAGGGCTCCATTCCCATCTACCCTGAAAACCAGCGTAGGGAGTGGCCAAGGCGCGCGCGCCTTTAATGACAATATGCTCTCCAAACAGCAATAATTTCGAGGAGTAGGTTTTCATACTATTTTCCCTTACCCAATAAGAGATCACTATAAGAGTATGGTACTAAATCAGATTCTGGAATTTGGAATAATTGTAGGTAGTAATTGCATTGTTCCTGCAACTTCTCCTCCCCTATCGTTCCATCCTGGTCAATAGCTTCAATTTCAACGAAAGTTCCTAAGCCATCTACTTTGTCTAGGTGAAATTTTACATTGTCAATAAAATAGATTTCTCTCATTTTATCTACAACGACCAATTTTTCCAATGCAGCATCTAATACCTCTTTCAAGTTGGCCGTGGTAGGGGATTGATAGAGCAATACCTCAGATTTTTTTGGACCTGCCTCATTGGATCGCGAATAATGGATTAGTGCATTCTCAATATTTCCTTGGCGTAGCTTCAATCGACCTTGTGCCACTTTGAAATAGGTATCTATCTGATGGTCTACCCCAACGAATCGGGCGACCTGGTTTTCTAATAATCGACGAACAATCTTGATCTGCGTGCTGCGGGCTTTGATTTCTACATTTAATGGCATTACATATTGGGTTTAGTACTTTCTAAATCGGGGCTTAAAAATAGGCTTTTTTACCACTGGTCAAAATTTCCTCTATCTTGATCTTAGCAACAACTATTCTTCCGAAAAGGAAAAGCCCCAAGAGCAAACTCTTGAGGCTTTTCTATCCTTGGAAGACAATTCGAAATTACTTGTTGTCTTCGTCTTCTTTCAATTGTTCTCTCAAAGCAGAGAAGGCATCAAGATCACCAAGGGTGTTCTTTTCGATGCTAGATTGCTGCTTCTTAACAGCCTTACGTGTTTGCTGACGTTGCTCTTGTCTTTCTTTCTTCACAGTCTCATCAGCTTCACGACGGATGTCATCTAGGTAACGTAGGTGAGAAACAAGAATTCTCTTATCATCTCTGTTGAATTCAATCACCTTCACAGTTAATACTTCTTCTGGATCAGCTAGTGTGCCATCCTCTTTCTTAACGTGCTTGATGGGAGCAAATGCTTCCAAACCATATGGCAATTGAACAATCGCACCCCGGTCATCTCTACGCAACACCGTAGCTTCGTGGTAAGAACCTACAGGGAATACATTTTCGAAAGTATCCCATGGGTTTTCTTCCAATTGCTTGTGCCCTAGAGAAAGTTTGCGGTTAGACTTGTCGATATCAAGGATTACAATGTCAATCTCTTCCCCAACTTTAGTGAATTCAGATGGGTGGGAGTAACGCTTAGTCCAAGATAGATCAGAGATATGTACCATACCGCCAATTCCTTCTTTCAACTCCACAAAGACACCGTATGGAGTAAGGTTTTTCACCTCTCCTTTGTGGTGGCTTTCTAGTGGGAATTGCTCTTCGATCGTATCCCATGGATCAGCAGCAAGCTGCTTGATACTTAGAGACATCTTGCGATCTTCGCGATCGATGGTAACCACTTTGGCTTCGTATTCTTGGCCGAGTTTGAAGAATTCGCGAGCGTTGATCGGCTGGTTGCTCCAAGTCACCTCGGAAACGTGTACCAAACCTTCTACACCTGGCTGGATCTCCAAGAAGGCACCATAATCTTCGATGTTCACCACTTTACCTGTCACAACAGAGCTCTCTTGAATCTCAGCGCTAAGCACCTCCCATGGATGTGGTTGCAACTGCTTCAGACCCAAAGAAATTCTCTTCTTATTCTCATCGAAATCTAGTACTACAACGTTGATCTTCTGATTCAACTGTAGGATTTCACTTGGGTGGCTAATACGTCCCCAAGAAATATCCGTGATATAAAGAAGACCATCAACACCACCAAGATCCAAGAAGGCACCGAAATCGGTAATGTTTTTAACCAAACCTTCAAGTACTTGTCCTTTTTCAAGGCTAGCGATGATCGCTTCACGCTGCTCTGCCAAATCGCTTTCGATCAAAGCTTTGTGAGATACAACGGCGTTTTTGATCACCTCGTTGATCTTCACTACTTTGAATTCCATACGCTTTCCTACGTATGAATCATAATCGATAATTGGCTTAATGTCAATTTGAGAACCAGGAAGGAATGTTTCCAAACCACCGCAGTCTGCAATCAGACCACCTTTGGTTTTACTGATAATTGTTCCTTCAATGATGGTTCCGTTCGTGTAGGAGTCTACGATGTTCTCCCATGCGCGCAGCAACTTGGCCTTACGACGAGAAAGCACCAATTGACCTCTCATGTCCTCTTGCTGCTCTACATACACCTCTACCGAATCGCCCACTGCCAATTCCGGCATATCCCGGAATTCTGACATAGGTACCAATCCATCAGACTTGTAGTTGATATCCAAAACGATATCTCCATCCTGAATGCTACTTACTTTACCGGAAACAATTTCGTTTTCCAATACAGATGTCAAAGTAGCTTCGTACTGTTTTAGATAGTCAGCTTTCTCCTGATCGGAATAAGAAGAACTTTGGCTCTTACTCAAGGTCCAGTCGAAATCATCGTGGCCTTCACCAGTCAAGCCAGGATAACTATCAGCAGACATAGTGATTACCTTAGGAGCAGGTACCTCCTCTTCACTTCCCCCTTCCGTTGCTTCTTCTGTAGTTGTCGCTTCGGCAGCAGCAGCTTCAGCAGCAGGCTCTTCCGTTACTGCAGCTACAGCTTCTTCAACTTTTTCAGTTGCTTCCTCGACTACTTCTTCAGCAGCAGCTTCAACCGTCTCTGCTACTTCTTCGGCAGCTTCCACCACTTCTTCCGTTGTTTCAGCTACAGCCTCTTCAACTTTTTCCGTCGCTTCTGCTACAACTTCCTCAGCTGTTTCTACTGCTTCCTCTGTAACTTCTGCTACTGTTTCTTCAGCGGATTCGACTACTTCTTCGGCAGCCTTTTCAACCTGTTCTTCTGCTTCAGGTTGTACTTCGGGCGTCTCTTGTTCTTGCCCTTCGTTTTCTAAATCTTTTTCGTCTAGCATTGAAAGAATGCTTTTTGTGCCGGTTTCCCAGCGGGTTAAGGAATATTTTTAGCCGCGCAAAGGTACGGGGAATTAGCGGTATTGCCAAACAAACCTTTAGAATAAATACAAGTTACTTTATGCCCTTGGAAGCGTCTAGATAGCATAGGATATTTTGCATAGAGCGTAGTTGATTATCAACTCAATAAGCTTTTAGTCCCTAATCGATCAGCAGTTTCTCATGTAAGGCGTATACATATTTTTGACTTCTGTTTTCCAGGCTAAATCTGGTTGAAAGTAGGAAATCGGAAGTACGAAATCGGAAAAAGACCCTAAATCGGAGGGTTTTCCGCCTTCCGCCTTCGTACCTGTCTGTTCTGGCGAACGCCAGGCAGGTTTCCGATTTCATAAACGGACTAACAGTGCGGAGACATGT
>JAHQWA010000050.1 GCA_019634045.1 Saprospiraceae bacterium | reverse complement strand
TAGATCCTCATCGTTTTACCAGTATCCGTAAATACTATGAAGGATCGCACTTGGTAGACGTCTTTTCTCCGTCCATTTGGTCGGGTTGGTACGCCGGCGCCTACAAAAACTATCAAAAAGCCATCGAGGATCAAAGAAAGCGATACGATCGTTTTTTGCACATGGAATACGGTGGATCCAGTCACGTAGGAAGGCATACCGAAACCCCCATAGATGGCGAAGGACAAGTGAATCCCAATGAATGGGCAGAAGAGATCAATCAAGTCAATGTAAAGAATGTAGCTAAGCGTGGTGACTGGACGGAAAACTATATAGTAGACCTTTTTGATTGGCATCTAGGCATCTCGGAAACAACGGATTGGTTTGCCGGAAACGCTCAATGGGCCTTCAAGGACTTCGGCACTCCCTTACGCCCAGAAAATCCGATTCCCTTCGTCAATCAAAAGGGATTGGTAGATCGAAGTGGAAAGCCTAAGGACGCCTACTACGTTTTTAAGAGCTATTGGTCGAATGATCCTTTTGTTTATGTGGAGTCTTCCACCTGGACCGAACGCAGCGGCCCCAAAGGCAAAGCTAGAAATATAAGTGTATTCAGCAATTGTAAGCGTGTAGAACTGATCCATAAAGGCAGAAGTCTTGGCCAAAAAACGCGCGACCCGAAAGCGTTTCCAGCCGCTGGTTTAAACTGGGATGTTCTATTTGAATCTGGTGAAAATCTTCTGATTGCCAAGGGCTATCAACAAAATAAACTGGTAGCCAGTGATACCCTTAACATTCATTATTCCTATCAGAGATCGGGAAGCCCTGCCAACATAGTACTGACTTCTTCGAAACTGGATAACGGGAATTATCTGATCGAAGCCCAAGCCGTGGACAAGGCGGGAAAGCGAGTATTAGATTATGAGGAAAGGGTATACTTCTCGAAAGATGGTCCTGCTCAGCTTTTAATCAATTATGGAACCCCATCTCGCAGTCAGGTGATAGAAATGGCCAATGGCCGTGCCGCGATCGAGCTAGTACCCTCCCCTGGCAGAACAACGATTGAAGCGCGCAATCAAAACTTCAAAGGATCATATCTTACGCTTGATCTGTAATGTTTTAATCTTTGGGCAAAAGACGATATACCTTGAAATCATAATATTGATGCATGTTATGGGGCATTCTAAACCCAAAATACCCTGCGGTGTAGATGGGATATTTTTCAGGCGTATACTTACTGTCAAAAACGCTCGGTCGTCAACCGTGGCAGTAACCGGCATCCCATAGCGGGTCAGATAAACCAGTTCCTCAATCACGATAAATTGGATGATTTGGGTATCATGATTGCTTCTCTTCTCTAGTTTGTAGATAGTAGGCATAGGGGGTAATGAACTGGGCCTGTTCCGCTTTTAGGAAAAGAATAATTTGCTGAAACGCTACAAATCGTGCCGAATCATCTACCCAACTCCGAGGATGCCCTTGTAGTACCAAAACCTCTTCCTCCTTATATGCTTCATAGCCCTTCTTGAATTTGTCGAAATCCGGAATATGTACAGGATATTCGATGTTTACGGGCTGGATCCTGTCCAGCAAAAATTTAGTTGTTGGTACTATTGTCTCCTTGTACATCCAAACCTCAAGTTCCGGAATCGTCGCAAGTGCTAGCGCTGTACTGTCGTCGGTAGCATTGTATGGCGCTCCAAATGATCGCAAGGTCATTCCCAGTTTCTCTTTGGCCAGGCTTTGGGTCTTGCTCAATTGTTCTAACTGAAACCCAAAGTCCGTTCCCCGAAACTCTCTCCTCTCCTCCCCTTCTACGACTGGCTTACAATGGCAATACCCATGGTTCCAAAACTCGAATCCCTCTCCCGCACGTTGTTTGATCCAATCGTAGTACTCAGGAGCTGCGGCTTCCAATGATTTGCCTACTAGACCAACAGTGCCAACCACCTCTTGTTCTTGAAGGAATTCGATGGCCTGCAACCAGCCGGGATGGACGAGTTCATCTTCGTACCAAAGGTCATCGAGTTTAAGTATAACAAAGGGCCCCACAGTTGACTTTTCCGGCACTTTCTGAGATTGGCAAGCGACCGCCATCAGTACCACTGCGCCCCATGCTATCGTCTTTCTTATTATATCATTCATCCCATCTAAATTTGAGGTGTAGGAAAATAATTTGATCCTAGGGTTCGTCCGAAGAATACATCTAACTCTATCTAGGCTGTATCCCCCTATTCTAAGGTGTATAGGTTAAAGGTAAGAAAGGCTAGGCAGGTAAAAATCTAAGTGTTGGGAGAAAAATGTATTGATTTGGGGTTCTTCCTAGTTGCAGTTTGAGGCAGGTAGATATTTAAGTAGTGGTGGATAAGTCCTCCAGGTTTTTATCAGGTTCTTTTGAATTTGTGCTGCGTTGCAGAACCAGGCCACTTATTCACCACTACTTAGTTGTTAATTATGTCGTAAAATTAATAAGAAAATTACAAATGAGTAATATATTTCTTCAACAATGGATTGCATTACGCATTCACCGCCCGGTGTAAAGCCAACCAGCTTCTATCCAGTAGGCTTTTAATATGTACCCACTCGGCCTCGGAAACCCCATCCGTTATCGCTTGTTCATCTCGTAGCTTCATCGCCTCAGCTCTGAAGTGAGCGTAGGTCACAAAGCTACCCGCTGGAAGATCATAGATAGCCGCTACTGATTCCCGTAACGCCCGTTCCAATTCGCCTACTCCCATTTCTGCTCGTTGACGGTGAATAATCCACCATTCTAACTCTGTCCGAGCAGCCTTTTGGATGGAGAAAGAAGTGCTACTCATATCGTGGATACTTTGGTAATACCGCTCTAGAAATGGGAGCGCCAATTCATATTCATTTCTATTGCTTCCTCTTTTAAATACAAAGGCCGCCTTCGCCGCTTGATAAGCAATGTATTGGGAGCGCCAAAACGGGGCGTGAAACTGTTTACGCATCAATTTTCCCAACTGGAAGAAGAGTTTGAGCTGTTTCTTTTCATAGTAGGATCGCCACATCTCTTGATCCAACCGAGCTACCACCCTTGGGTCAAATGAACGAAGATCAGATTGGATAGGACGTAAAAGGTCGAATCCTATCCAAAGGAGTAGCACGACAAGTGGCACCAACCAACGCTTAGCTGTTTTCATAAGGAAGAGTTTTCTATCAAAACATACGATGATCTTGGGCTAAGCGGATTTAGTAAAAGTCAAAATCTGTTCGTATAGCGTTGATCAATTTGACCCGTATTGTGTCCAGTTCTAAAAGCAAGTAGAGCTTGAAAAGTTAAATTTTGAGTTTTATACATAGATATTCTATGTACATAAATTATCTATGCTTATATTCGATCAGTAGAAATCAAAAATCATGATTGGAAAATCCTTAATGGCTGCGACCACACGCCCCCTGATTCTCGGTATACTAGCTGAGGGGGAGAGTTACGGATACGCCATTATTCAAAGTGTAAAACAGTTGTCTGATGGCCAGCTAAAGTGGGCAGATGGCATGTTATATCCGGTTCTGCACAAACTAGAAAAGGACAAATTGATACAGGCACGCTGGCAGCCGACAGACGGCAAGAAAATGCGCAAATACTATTCTATTACCGAAGAAGGCTTAGCGGCATTACAGGAGGAGAAGCAACAGTGGCAATTTGCATATCAGTTAATGGCTAAGGCTTTACAATTGGGCCCTCAAACATGAAGAAATTTGATTTAGCAACGGCCTTGGAGCAATGGACTCGACAACTAAGGCGTCATTCTGGTTTTGAAGATGCTGATGTCCTAGAGGCTACTCAGCACATTGAGGATCGAGTGGAACACCTACTTATTGAAGGCTGGTCTGAGGAGCAGGCCTTCCAAAAAGCAATCCAAGAGTATGGTGGCATTGCGGAGATAGGGGCGGCATTAGGTAAGAACAGAAGGCCAAGTGGGTTCAGGACTTGGTTTTTCTTTCTATTACCCGGTTGGTTAAAGACATTCTATCGGAATAGCCTGAAGAATAGCTTTTATCAATCCATCAGTTTGTTCAGTTTGGCCGCTAGTATCGCCACCGCTTTGGTAATCTACAAGCTATTCGTTTTCGAATACAGTTTTGATCGACATTTCACCAAGCAGGAGCAAATTTACCGCCTAGAAGCTAGTTTCTACCAAGGAGGGGAATGGATTAGTTCAGCCAATAATTCCTGGTATGCAGGTCAGGTAGTTGAAGAGAACCTGGCCGGAATCGAAGAGGTCGTCAGAATCACTCCCGGCAGAACGACCTTTATGAAAGGAGAGGAAGAGGTGTTTGAGAAAGATTTGCTAGTTACTTCGGCTAATTTTTTCCAGTTATTTGATTTTAATTTTGTGGAAGGTGACCTCCGTTCAGCCTTTGCTCAAAAAAGAGCCATTGTCCTGACCCAAAGCATGGCCCATCGTTATTTTGGTGACGCTCCGGCTTTCGGAAAGGTCCTGAAAATGAAGAATTCTGATCGCTCCCTGACCGTCACGGGAGTCATTGCGGAAGTTCCGGCTAACACCCATTTTCACGGAGAGGGTATCATCAATATTGAAGGCTTTCGAGACCTGTACCAGGAGGCTTTTTTCAAAAATCCTGGCTGGACCTCCTGTTTTACTTACGTCAAAATAGGGCCACAAATAGCAAGCTCTACCCTAGTAGATCAATTCCCTAATCTCATCACCACCTACCTAGGCTCTACTTATAGCACAGCAGATACCAAGTTTTCACTGCGGCCTTTAGCGGACATTCACCTTCACTCTAAAAGCGGAGAAGAACTAGCTACTAATGGAAACTTGAGTCAGTTGCAGTTCCTCGGTGTGATGGCCGCACTTATTTTGATCCTAGCTATCTTGAATTACACCAATCTGTCCACTGCGGCCTTTTCATCTCGGCTTCGAGAAATGGCTGTCCGAAAGATTATTGGAGCCAATCGGCTACAAATCTTCCTTCAGTTTTTGAGCGAAAGCTTGATCCACTTCCAATTGGCCATGATTTTAGGTGTACTTCTAATCTTGGTCGCAGGTCCCTTGCTGGAAGGATTGATCCCTTTTTCAGTGATTTGGAGTTTTACCCTCACAGAAGTAATCGGCCTAATCGGATTCAGCATTCTTTTGGCTTTACTGACAGGAATTCTGCCGGCTGTGGCACTATCTCGAATTCGCCCAAAAAGTATCCTCATCGCTCAAGGCAGTCGATTGCGAGCTAAGCCCCTGCTGCGAAGGAGTCTAGTCACTTTCCAATTCATGATCACGGCTGGCATGTTTATGGCCACAGCCGCTATTTATCACCAATACCAATTCTTGCGCACTTATGACCGTGGGTATAATGTGGAATCCGTACTTGCGGTACCTAAGTATAATATGGACGTGGAACGGTATGAAACCATGAAAGAAGCACTTCTGGAACACAGTAATATACATGCCATTGGAGCTTCATCTTTAGTTTTCCCTGGTGCCCTACAATCCAGTATTTCTTATCGGACTAATGAACAAGCAAGTGAGAAGAAATCCATGAAGGCAGTCCGAACGGACAATGATTTTTTCCAGGTGTTCAATATGCAATTCAAAGAAGGAAGTGCCTTTTCTCTTCCCTACCAAGTCGAAAGGCCACAAGTCATACTAAACGAAAAAGCGGTTCAACTCTTAAGTTGGGAAAGCATTGAGAATAAGTGGTTCGAGCCTTTACACTTGGAAGAAAAAGCAGTGGTGGTGGGGCTAGCGAAAGACATTAATTTTGAATCTCTCCACAATGACATTATACCGGTGGCCTATTTGCATGATCCAGCCAATGCACACATTATGTATTTGCGGCTTGGTAATAGCGCCTTTGCACCTACGCTTTCCTATATCCAAGAGAAGTTCCAGGCTTTCTCCGACAATCGTTTCGAACATTGGTTTGTGGAGGAGCGACTGATGCAACAGTATGCCCAGGAGCGAGCCTTTACCAAGGTTTTTGCCATTTTCACGCTGATCGCCATCCTGATCGCCTTTGCCGGTTTATATGGACTTGCACGCTTTGTTTGCGAGCGAAAAACAAAAGAAATTGGGATTCGAAAAATACTAGGCGCAAGTTCGCTACAAGTATTATGGCAAATCCTAAAGAGCTTCTTTTGGCTAGCCTTTCTCGCCTTCCTTTTGGTAGCGCCGATAGCTAGTCTTTCTCTGCGGAATTGGCTATCCAATTTTCCCTATCATATCTCAATTGACGCTGGCATATTCTTACAAACCTTATTGGCTATCCTACTGCTTTCTACTGGAGCTGTCATCTACCAGGTAGTGAAGGTAGCCATTGGAAATCCGGTCAAGGCTTTGCGGTATGAATAGCTAGCGGTTTTTCGAATCCAGTCGCTGGAGGTTGGCGGTATTTTTGCATAAAGTCCCGAGGGCTTGTAGCAATGACCTTTTTGAAAGCCCGACTGAAATAGGACACATCATTGAAGCCACTTTCAAAAGCTACGGTAGATATCTTCTTATCCGTTTGTATCATCAGTTCACAGGCATGTGAAATGCGAATCTCATTGACAATTTGAGAAAAGGTCTTTTTCGTATGTTTTTTCAAGTATTTGCAAAAAGAGGATTTTGTCATGGAAATTAATTGAGCAGCGTGATCCAATGAGACTCCTTCTCGGTAATTTTTCAGAATATAGTCATAGATCACCTGAACCCTTTCCAATTCCGTGAGCTTGGTATTGGCTTCAAAACTCTCCTGCGTGATATACTCATTCTCAGTACTAGAAGCTAAGTGATGCAAGAGATCTAGAAGATGCATAATCTTGGCAAAGCCTTCGGATTTGAGAATTCGATACAGCTTGGGTCTCGCCTGTCTTTGTGTTTCCCCGTAAAACTGAATTCCTCTTTTAGACTTTAAAAGAAGATCCCTTAGAGTCTGCGTCTCCGGTTTCTCCAGGAATTCCGGACCGAGAAATCCATCCTGGAATTGGATAACAATTTGTTCCGAACGATAATCGGTTATAAATCCATGGGGTAGATTTGAGCCAAACATGACCAAGTCTCCACTCCGATAGTCCGAAATATTATTTCCGACAAAGCGCTTGCCCTCACTCTTCAAAGTGAAGCATATTTCAATTTCAGGATGGTAATGCCAGGCTTCTTTCAAGGTGGGACGCTTAGAACGGCTTACTACTCTAGCCATAAAGGAGTGTAAGGGTCGATTCTGGATTTTCTCAAATTCTGGTTTCATAAGGATAGTGAAGTCAAGTTGTCGATCGCTTAGACTATTTTATTCTAATGGCTCAAAATTCAACTCATTTTTGACAATATAGTCTATAAATTGGAAAAATGAAGTAAAGACTTTCATTTTGACCAAAAGTAACTTTGCCTAATAAATCAAATTCAAACAAAATAAAATACTGTTTTTCAACTCTGGATAAAATATACCTGCTATTTATAGGATAGCATCGGCATAAATCCAGGCCTTTGCCTTGCTTGTCATATACAATCATTGCAAAGCGTATATAAATAGGATTACAGCTACTGTTAAATGAAGGAATTGGCTACTATGAATGTTAATCAAGCGGCATTGCTAGACCGTGCCAAAGAGATTCTACACTTCAACTGGAAAGAGGGATTTACAATACCTTGTGGTAAGTTGTACCCCTTTCAGTGGAACTGGGATTCTGGTTTTGTCAGTATGGGATGGGGGCATTTCAATTTGGACTTTGCCATGGCTGAATTGAAATCTCTCTTTTCCGGACAATGGGAAAATGGAATGATCCCACATATCATATTTCACTCTGAAAATGAAACCACCTATTTCCCAAATCATGATTTTTGGGGTACCCATATAAACCCTGGAGCTCCCAACAAACCTAAGACCTCTGGTATTACTCAACCCCCAGTACATGGCTTCGTTTTGGAGGAATTGCTTGCTCAACATCCTGACAAGTCTGAGCTAGAGGGTTTTGCCAAAATGCTTTTCCCAAAAATCGTGGCTTCCCATCGGTTCTTCTATCAGTATAGGGATCCCGATAGAGAAGGACTTGTATTCATCTACCACCCTTGGGAATCGGGTCGAGATAATTCCCCACTTTGGGATGAGTCCTTAGATCGCATTGAGATTGACTATACTACCCTCCCCCCCTACCAGCGGCTGGACAATAGTATAGCCGACCCATCCGAACGCCCCACTAGCCAGCAGTATGATAGATATGTTTATCTCCTAGAATTAGGGCGTCGAAATCAGTACGATGGTCCAGGTATTGCCCAGGAAAGTCCCTTCTTGGTTCAGGATAGCTTGATCAACGCCATTTTGATCAAATCCAATGAAAGTCTGATCCGGCTAGGGGAAAGATGGAGATTGGATGTGCAAGAGATTCGAGAATGGCAGCAGCAAAGCCGAAAAGCCTTTCAAAGCAAGCTTTGGAATCAAGAACTTCAGTCCTTTATTGCCTATGATAAGAGGGCAGATAAAGCGATCTTACACAAAGAGATAGGAGGTATGGTTTCTCTCTTTGCAGGCATCCCTACGGAGGAGCAAGCCCATCGTATCAATGCGTACTTGATGGATCTACACCAGCGAGGATTCTATATCTGTCCCAGCTTTGATGTCGATAGTAGTTTGTTTGACTCTAAGCGTTATTGGCGGGGGCCGATATGGCCTCAAATGAACTGGATGATCTACCAGGGCTTGAAAGCTTATGGCTGCCATAAAACAGCGGAAATCGTCCGACAAGATCTGTTGGAATTAGTGAGTCGTTTAGGGTTTAGCGAATATTTTGAGTCGCAAAAGCAACTCCTCAATGATATTACCAAAGGCTACGGAGGAGGGAACTTTTCCTGGACAGCCTCTTCAGTACTAGATCTTATACAAAATCCATGAATTACCTAGATTACATCGTCGTCGGCGTCTACATCGTAGCCTTTCTTTTCCTTGGTCGCCTATTCAAGGATTCCAAGTCCGGACAGGATTACTTCTTAGGGGGTAAAAGCTTCGGTTGGGCTAGCCTCTCCCTGAGCACAATTGCCACGCAGCTGTCCGCCATCAGCTTCATCTCAGCGCCCGCCTTCGTCGGCTTGAAGGATGGGGGTGGAATGATGTGGCTCACCTACGAATTTGCCGTCCCACTGGCCATGCTCTTTCTGATGGTCTTTTTGATCCCGCCCATGTATAAGGCCGGGATTGTGAGTGTCTATGAATACCTCGAGCGCCGATTTAGCACTTCCACCAGGGTCTTATTGAGTTTGGTGTTTCAAATCAGTAGAGCTTTTGCCACCAGCGTGATGGTATACACTGTAGCCTTGATCTTGACGAGTGTAATGGATTTCCCGATGTGGCAGACGATTCTCATCATCGGAGTGGTTACCTTAATCTACTCCTACCAGGGTGGAATGAAAGCCGTCGTGTATGGTGATGTTATCCAAATGATCATCCTATTTGGAGGAATTGTCATTTGCCTGGTAGCTGGACTTCATCACTTGGGGGGATGGGGAAATTTCGTTGCGCAACTCGACCCCAACAGGTTGCAAGCTGTGAATTTCCAATCAATGGGCTTGCAAAAGGGAGATGAATTTGGTTTTTGGCCAATGCTATTGGGAGGCTTATTCCTATACACCTCCTACTACGGCACGGATCAAAGTCAGGTGCAGCGCTTATTCTCCGCCCAAGATCTTCCTACGGTGAAGAAGACATTACTCAGTAACGGTTTAATGCGATTCCCGATTACCTTGACGTATTGCATCATGGGCTTGGTGATCGGAACTTTGGTTGCCACAAACTTGGATTTTCGCGGGATGATCCCTGTGGAAAGTCCAGATCTTATGATTCCGATATTCATCCGCGAATATTTACCCCATGGCATTATTGGAATTTTGATGGTCGCTATTTTTTCGGCGGCCATGTCATCTCTAAGCTCTGGTGTGAACTCCTTGAGTGCAGCAAGTGTCGAAGACTTTTTTAATCGTAAAAAACAACTAAACCCGGAACAGTACATCAGCTATTCTAAATACGCTACTTTGTTTTGGGGGGGTGTTTGTATCATTCTGGCTTTCTTCACCGGTGACATCGCAGCCACTGTTATTGAAGCCATCAATAAGGTAGGCTCAGTCTTCTATGGCCCAATCCTAGCCACGTTTATTGCTGCTATTGGCATTTCCCGAGTAAATGCTAGAGGAGCTAACCTGGGGATCTTGGCTGGCGTAGGAGTCAATCTGTATCTCTGGCTCGGCGTCCCAGAAGTATTTTGGTTTTGGTGGAATCTGACTGGAGCCGTGACTACCCTTGTCATCGCTTATGTCAGTAGCTTACTTTGGCCTAGCTCCAAAGCAACAGAATCTATAGCAAGCCTGGCACAAGACTGGCGAGCAGATCTCCCAAAGATGGTCCTGTTAGTAGGCTTCTTTATCGTGATGGTTTTACTGAGCATGAACATTGGAGTCCTATTTCAGTAGCCGCATACTCGGCCGTCCCTTCCAGCTGTCCGGAGCCGAAGAGACGGGCCGTAAAGCAGCTTCTATTGAATCAATTCGGTTTATGTAATGCTTAAACTGATTAGTCCTTAATAACTAATAACCAACTATTTACACTACACTCGTTCTAACTTAACAGGGGGTGTTTTATTCGCATTCCATTGACAGATGTATAAGTTGTCATCACGATCGACACAAACATCATGTCCATGATTAAAGATCTTCTCTTTTCCTTCTGCCTGCAGCATAGGTTGGAGCGTGCCATCCTTATAAATAGGAGCTTGCCCTCCTGGATTGGAGATCACTTCATCCTTTTCATTTAGGATAGTGACAAAACCGGTGTTCGGATGCCACCTTTTCCCATCAGTCGTTTCTGACCAGCAAACGCCGGCATAGATGTATTGATCCTGGATCACCGGTCGGCAAACAAAGGCCCCCGGTAAATGAACGGTCTTGATGAACTTTCCATCCAACGTAAAGTACTTGAAAGAGTAATCGTTGCGAGAGGTAACAATTAGTTTGGGGGAATTCGGATCTCGAACATCAACTGCAACTCCATGCGCATTGTTCAGATTGTAATTTTCGTCCTGATTATTATGGCCACCAAAATGCCGAATGTACTCTCCTTTATGATTGTATTGGATAATGTAATCCGAACCATAACCATCCGCGATATAAAAGTCTCCGTTTGGAGCAACAGCGACTTCGGTCGGCATGAAGGGCTCATCTTCCTTGTAAATTCCCATGGTTGATGGATGGCCGACATTAAAGATTAGATCCCCATCAATATTAGTCTTCACCACGCGCCCGGCTTGCTTCTTCCATTTTCCCGTACGCGTTTGAAACCATCCACAGTCTACAATGAATAAAACATCCTCCTCCCCTTCTTGACTAAGGGTCAGTCCATGCCCTCCAGGATACTGGGTGCCCCAGGCATCCAACAGCTTTCCAGACTTATCGAATACTAAAACATTATTTTGAATATGATCCCCCAACATGAGCAAACGGCCCTTCCTATCCATCACCATTTCATGGCAATTCAACAAAGGATGCTGAATGGCACTTATCTGCGCCCAATCCGAATAGACTTTGTAGCGATGGGAATTTTGCCCAACAACAAGATCAGCAATAGGTTTTCGCTTATGGATAATGGCAAAACTACTGGTTGGTAGTAGTGCCGTGCCGATTGCCGTGCCAGCAGCTTGTTGTAGAAATTTTCTCCGATTAGTCATAAGGCTCTTGATTAATTTTGTGAAGGATTATTTGGCCGCTCTCCTACCCCATGCTCCTTTTTCTTCAAGGTTGCCATTTTCCACGGACACTGTGTATTAGGTAGACAGTAACGCTTTTGCTCTTGCAAGGAAAAGGATTCTGACCAATCACACCGCCACATATGTCTTTTCTTTAAGAAGAAATGTCTCGGACCAATAAGAAGTCTAGCTCAAGGCTAACATGAGGAACAGGAAAAACATTTCGCTCACAAACAAATAAGGTCTAAACAAATATACATTTCTTAGTTTCATCGCCAGAACCTCCACTTTACATTACAATAAAAACTAAACCCAAACTCGCTCTAAAACAAAAGATTATTCGTAATTTAAAGAGGCAATAAAGAGCGATTTCGTGAAGAAGAAACTGCCGGAGGGCTACATCAAGAAGAAGGCACTGCAATTCTTGCAACAATCGTATTATCGAAGATGTCCGATCAATGGCATCATCTATAAAGAATTGGAAGCTTACACCAATGAAGGCAAGCGAGCAGATGGCTTAATCATGTTTCGGCAAAAAGGCCGAAATCCTTTTGTGGCTTCTTTGGAAGCCAAATCGGCCAACACCCTCCGAAGTCTGGTGGAGCAGATGGACTTGGCTCGAATGGTAGATGATGGATTGAAAATGGCGGTCTTTTCATTTGCCTTCATTTGGTCATTAGCATGGATGGTAGGAGTCCGGCAAGTCTTAGATCCGATTTTGGCATTGCTAATGGGCGGATGTTGGATATGGATGGTAAAAGGCTACATTGCCACCGTCCAACCCCTTGCCTTAAGCAGACACACCCGAATTGGAGCATTGGAACAACTAAAGCAATATCCCGCCGATGAGCGTTGGTTGGCTATTGGTATAGACAGCATTGCCAAAGAGGATCAATTCCACCGATTACTTCAGCATTGTCGAAAGACGGGGATTGGTTTACTGATTGTGTCATCAGATGGTAGTGTGGAAGTTCATGTACACCCAAAATTTAGCACCCGATCCGATGTCACGGATTATTCGCAGTTTTATAAAAATGCGCCCCTTGCACTAAAGCGGATAACCAAGAGAAAAAAACAAAGTGGCTTTGGCAAGCCGACTCGGGCACAATTCAGATATCGCCTACAATTGTACTCCATTGTAGGAGCAAGTTTACTTTTCTGTTTATTGTTCCTCCTCCCTCCATTGCAGGAGTACGAGCCTCTATATAAACAGGATACCGTCCCTTCACACAGATCTCATCCTGCAAGCTATTCCACCTCCTCTCCTACCCCCGAAAGCCCCCCCGCTAGCTCCTTTCAGGAAGAGCTTCTAAGTTGTCATTATTTAAGCTTTACCGGACGCCGGTTACTCCTAGTCGATCAATTCTATGCCGAACCTCAGGCAGCTACACGAAGAGTAGCACAATTGAAAGCGATAGGCTTTACAAAAGCAGACTACTTCTGGCTTCCTTGTTATGAGAATAGTCAACAAGAAGACCTCTACTGCGTGCACCCTTATGATCCGCGCGTCAGCAGAGACAGAATTGCACATCAAAAGAGACGCTACGAATACCTCACCCGGCTACATGACCTAGCAATTGGTACCCCATTGATTATTTCTATCGAAAAACCGAGGTAGGCCACTGTTAAAAACAAACTCATTATATTAGTGAATTGGATACAACTCCGTAGCATGTGGCAAGGGATTACCGGGTACTTCTTTTGCTGCCTTGTACTAATTAACCATTAAATTCCTTACTAGTATAATGAGAATTCTATCTACCATTCTAATGCTTTGCGCAATCTGCTCCATCGGCATGGCTCAAGGCGACTTAAAATTCAATAAGAACAAAGAGGCTGTTATAGCCACCATTGATCAGAAGTATAAAGAATTAACGGACTTGAGTGACAAAATCTGGTCCTTTGAGGAAATTGCTTTCCAGGAAACCCAATCCGCCAAAGCTTTATCGGATTTTGCCGAAGCCCACGGTTTTACCGTGAAAAGAGGAGTGGCGGAAATCCCAACAGCTTTCACCGCAGAATTTGGATCTGGATCTCCTGTGATTGGGATATTGGGTGAGTTCGATGCGCTTCCTGGCCTTTCTCAAAAGACAGTGCCGCACAAGGCCCCTCTTAATCCAGGCTCTGCTGGTCACGGCTGTGGCCACAATTTGTTTGGTACAGCCTCATTAGGTGCCGCCATTGCGATCAAAGAGCTAATAGCTGCCGGTAAGCTGAAAGGGACCGTCCGTTTCTATGGCACCCCTGCCGAAGAGAAATTCTTTGGAAAACTATGGATGATCCGGGCAGGTTTGTTCGATGATGTCGATGTGGTCATGGATTGGCACCCCGCCGCGGAAACGCTGGCTGATGTACAAAGCTCCTTAGCCCTGGTTGACTTTATGGTAGAATTCTACGGTCAGGCTGCCCATGCCTCTGCAGATCCTTGGAATGGCCGTAGTGCCTCCGATGCATTGGAATTATACACCAATGGCATTAACT
>JAHQWA010000640.1 GCA_019634045.1 Saprospiraceae bacterium | reverse complement strand
GAAGAGATGCAATCCAGCCTTGATCTTGAAGCTCCTCAAATGACGATCAAGGCACAGCTAAAAGGGCTCTTTGATTCAAAGCTCAGGATTGCTGTGATTGTGGCGGTGACTTATGCCATTGTACAACAAATTACGGGCATCAATGCCGTCCTGTTTTATGCGCCAACCGTTTTTGAGCAACTAGGGTTCGGAACCAATAGTGCTTTCATGCAAGCGATCTGGGTAGGGTTAGCCGGATTATTGTTCACGATCATTTCCCTCTTTTTGATCGATCGGGTAGGACGACGTCCACTCACTTTGTATGGTTTACTTTGGGTCATGCTTAGTCTGGGGGTCTGCGCGTTTGGTTTTCATCAAGCCACTTATACGTTACAAGCGGATGATATCGCCACCCTGGAAAATGTGGACAAAAAGCAACTCGATCATATCGTGGGGATAGAATACGCCTCCGATGTACAGTTTAAAGCCGCCTTGCGGGAGAGTCTCGGTGAGCAATTAGCCAAAACGCACGAAAGTGTTCTATTCAACCGAGCAGCTCAAATACCCAGCACGATGATATTATTTGGCATTATTAGTTTTGTGGCAGCCTTCCATTTTTCAATTGGTCCCATCATGTGGGTCATCTTCTCAGAGATATTTCCGACTTCAGTACGCGGGGTGGCCATTCCCGTTTTTGCCTTGGTCACCAGTGTAGTTAGTTATCTGGTACAGCAATTTTTTCCCTGGCAACTAACGCATATGGGGGCCAGGGATATCTTCCTCTTTTACGCTGTTGCGGGTGCTATCGGCTTGGCATTTCTTTTCAAATATTTACCTGAGACCAAGAATCGATCCATTGAGGAAATAGCCGAATTCATGGCTAAAGAGTCCCAAGCTTAAGGAGTAAAAAGTGAGTGTTCAAAAATCGGTTGCTGCGAAGTGGATTTCAGCCGAAATTCGCCCTAAAAGCATATGAAGTTTCCAGAACTACATCTTTTAGAAAAGCCGCTGCTGATCTGTAACGTATGGGATGTTGCCAGTGCCAAAGTAGCGGAAGACTTAGGCTTTGAGGCCATTGCCACCTCTAGTGGAGCTATTGCAAGCATGCTCGGCTATCGGGATGGCGAAGAGATGACCTTCCCAGAATTGTACTATGTCCTAAAGAGAATTACCGATTGTGTGAAGCTTCCCCTAAGTGTTGATATGGAGGCGGGCTATAGTCGAGATCCGCAGCAGATCGCCACGTATCTCCACCAGCTGCTGAACTTAGGGGTGGTGGGAATCAACCTTGAAGATAGTCTAGTAGAAAAAGAACGCTACCTATTGGAGGGAGAGCAATTCGCCAGGCACCTGGAATCCATCATCGCAAACATGGGTGAACAAGCAAAGAGCTTATTTATCAATATCCGCACGGATGGCTTTTTATTGGGCCACAAAGACGCGCTGCAAAAAACCATAGAAAGAGCTCATCTATACCAGGCTGCTGGAGCAGACGGTCTATTTGTCCCTTGTATACAAAATGAGGAGGATATTCGGCAGATCTCCCAACATAGTGCCTTGCCACTAAATGTAATGTGTATGCCCGAGCTACCCTCCTTCCGCACTTTAGGAGACCTGGGAGTGAAACGAATCTCCATGGGAAATTTTGTACATACTCAGATGCTTAAACAGATAAAAATCAGTCTTACAAAGATCAAAGAATACGAGACCTTTACACCTTTATTTCAATAAAGTCATGAACCCATCTCACCGCATACCGCTACCAGCTCTTTCTTTACCTGGATAGGTTTTGACAAGCTAAATAGCACATAACAGGTAGTTTAGGCGTAATTAGTAATCCCAAAAAATAGCATAAAATCCTCAATCTGAATCGCTTCTAATCTGTGCCAACATTTCATGAATCGCCTCTACATGCCATATTTCCGAAATTAACCCCTCTGTAATTTGAAAAATATCTACCCCCTTCATGCTGATAGAATTATTGGTAGGTGGAAACCCTGCGAAATCACCTGTGTGAACAGCGGTATATTTCCAATAGACCATCACTTTATCCTCTTTTAAATAATGAACTTGAAGCGGTATGTGCTTCCCTTTTGAAAAGCCAGCTTGAATTCTTAAAGGTGCATCTATCATGTTTTGAAAATCCGATTTATCACCTTTCTCCTTTCGCTCGTGGTCGATTAGATCTTTAGAGATCACCTTTGTAAAGGCAGCTACATCGGCTGAATCCCATATGCGATAAAACTCCTTGATTGTATTTTCTTTCTGAACTGAATAATGATCCACCTTTACTTGTTTAGGAGTACAAGAGAAGTTAAATATCAATGCGTAGCAACAGATTAGCATAGTAAACAATCGACTTTTTCTTTGATTTGACTTCATTGTTTTTGTTTTTTGATTTAAGAAAACTGAGAAGCATATTGTTTCACCCACTCTGATATTGGAGTCGTTTTTACCCCTAAATCAGTCTGCATGTCAGAAGTATCAGCATGCCAAAAATTTCGAGTACTAGGATCATCGTGATAGCCCTGGTATTCCTTAGCTACGCTATGCCCAGCTCCTTTACCAAATGTATTGTCCAAGATTTCTTCAAATTCTTGTGTCAGTAATTCTTCAAAGACAATGTTTCGACCCAAACCTTTACTAAAAGCAGCGGCTAACTCTGCCCCGTTTAGTCGTTCTGTGCTTGCAATCGAATAAGTATTTCCACTCAACTCAGGTTTTCCCAATGCTGCTACCGTAATGCGACCCAAATCTTGCATCGGTAGCCAGTTGATAGCCATATCTGCGGGCGTAGGATATTTGAGCTTATTTTCTTTACCTACGAAGGGAGCCGTATAGGGACCTAAAAGATTTTCGGCATAAATGGTTGGAACGAGTTTTATATACTTCAATCCACTTTCTGCCAATTTTTTAGTGGTTTCAGCTTGGTGGTCTAAAAGCGGATTGCCAGAATTTTCACCCTTTGGTTGTCCGCTAGTATTCCAAACTATCATTGGGACTCCAGCTTTTTGTGCTGCCTCAATGGCATTATTTGCGGCTATGCTTGGTAGAACATTGGTAAACAAGGGGGTCATCAAAGATAGAGCATCCATCCCTTGACTAGCAGCTACCAAACTATCTAAATCATCGGTATTACCGATCTTGATTTTTGCACCAGCATCTACCAGTTCTTTTGCTTTGTTGCCATCTCTTGTTAAAATAAAGGCTTCGTGACCTTTTTCCAATAAGGCTCTAACTACGGCACTTCCTTGAGCACCTGTACCACCATAAACTAATACTTTCATGTTTCTATCTTTTTATTAATTTTGAAATTGTTGTTTGTGTTTTGTAATCCATTCATGGAGCGTCATAGGGTTAAAATGAAGTTCTTCAAAAGCATCTAAAGGAGAAAACTTAGGAAAATCAGCGACTCGAAATGCTCGTTCATCCCGCTTTCCCATCCCCATAATCTCCTCGCCATGCCCTTCTCCCATAACTTGATTAAGCTTACGAATATAGTCTTCCATGCCTACTTGCTGATAGGTAATAGTCCGCCCTAACACTTGACTAAAAGTATGAGCTAATTGAGTACCTGTTATTCCTGATCCTGATACCGTAAAAACATTGTTATACAAATCTTCTCGTTTCACTACTTTCACCATAGCCAAACTAATATCCCAAGTGGACATCCAGGGAATAGGAGCTTCCGCAGGGGTAATCATTTCTATAGTGTTGCTATCTTTAATCACTTCCGCAGTGGTCCTAATCAGTAAATTTTCGAGATAAATAGTGGGCTGAAATACCACATACGGAATATCTGAGGCAATTAATCGCTCCATATTTTCTAAGCGAATATTTATCTTATGTCGATTTGAGGTTTCCTGAGGTATAGCACCATTTGCATTCCAGATCATTAACTTTATTCCAGCTTCTTTAGCTGCGTCTATTGCGTGCTTACCTGCATTGTCATCACTAAAGAACGGCAGATTGAGCATGACGACATCCTTGCCTTCATTGGCTTTTACCAGTTGGTGTTTATCGCTAATGTCCACTTCTACAACTGATGTATATTCGTTTTCTACCACATTGGAGCTAGACCGATTACGAGTCATCGCATAGATCTTATTTTCTCCATTTTGTAAAAGAGAAAGCAAGGGAATGGCTTGTAATCCTGTGGCGGAATACACTAAAATATTATTCATTATTCGATTAATTATTGTGTTTTATAATTGGCAGTGTTCACTAATTACTCCAATCTTGAAAAGCCTTTTTCAGTGTTTTTAAGAAAACATCCTCGGATTGAGCTCCAGAAACGCTAACACTTTCGTTGAAAACGAAATAGGGAACTCCACTAAGTCCATATTTTATACCATCTTCTATATCTCTTTGAACAGCCGATACATACTGTTTATTCTGAAGTGATCGTAAGACTTCTTTTTCATTCAATCCTATATCCTTTGCTATTTTAGACAAAACCGCTTGGTCATCCAGATTTAGGTTTCCTGTAAAATACGCCTGCATTAAGCCTTCTTTCACTTGTAATTGCTTGCCTTTAGACTTTGCAAAATGCAATACACAATGAGCTTGCATGGTATTCAGCGGAATAACATTACTCAAATTATAATCTAAGCCCTCTTTTGCAGCAAGCTCTTCCATCTGTACATTCATAGCACGGGCTTGGTCTATGGGAAGCCCTTTTCGTTTTGCCAAATATTCAGAAATATTCAAATCGGGTTCTGTTACCATAGTTGGGTCAAGCTGAAAACTTTTAAATACAATATCTACTTCATCTTTATGCTCAAATCGCTCTAAAGCATGCTCAAGTCTGCGTTTGCCAAGGTAGCACCAAGGGCAAACCACATCGCTCCATATTTCAATTTTCATTTTGAATTAATTTTTAGGAACTAAAGGATAGTTGTTCCATTTTTCTCCAAGCGAAGAAGGACACTAAGACTGAGACAAATGCGATGATAGCACCAACACTAATCTGAATAGGATCGCCTACCGCAAAATGTGAGTAAATTGCTCCGGCGAAGTACCAAAACAGACCGACATAAGCAGATAATTTCAGCCATTTCAATGCCGGCACAAGAATTACGATAACTGCCAACAACTTGGTAACACCAAAAAATGGTAAAAAGTGAACAGGAAATCCTTGTTGTTGTATGCTCTCTCGCATAGGATCAATCATAAAAAGATCGGCAAAACTGCCAAGCCCAATAATCAGAATGATTAGAGCCGTTGCTACCCAGTAAGCAATTTTAAATTTCTTCATTATTTAAATCTTTTTTTGAATAATGAGACAAAGATATATACCTTCACTTACTAAAGGTTAACAGTTACCCTTAGGTAAGCAGTTACCTTTAAGTAACTATCGGAATTGAATTCTTGTAGAAAAGAAAAATTAAAACAATGAATAATTTAATAGTAGAGAAGCGAGAACTTAAGGAGCAAAAGGCAGCAGAATCTCGTAAATGTACCAAAGCACTACTACCCGTTAAAGATGTCTTAGAGTTGACTGCGGGTAAGTGGAGGCTACATATTATCATGGTCTTAACTTGTGTTGGAGAATTAAGATTTAAAGAACTCCAAAGACATCTACCAGGCATATCCGGCAAGGTCTTATCCAAAGACCTAAAAGACTTAGAAATGAATAAACTAATAAAAAGAGACGTGTATGATACCTATCCTATTACCGTTAAATATTCGCTTACTGAACATGGAAAGACCTTGGAACCTGTTGTAGAAGCACTAAGGGAATGGGGGCTGAACCATAGGAAGGAGATAATGAAGTAAAAATACGCCTAAAAATGTATATGATGTTCCTAGCTGCTAAACGCAGCTTCGCCACATACACTAGCCGATTGGGTGGTGAAAGCTGCGGAAAGGGTTATCAAGATTCAAACGACATCTAACTGACAAAAACATTGGAATGTAATATGACTGCGCAAGGATTTATCGGAAATGATATCTAATCCGAAAACAGAAACATAAAACATTCCAACATGAAGTATCTAAGATTAGTGATTTTACTTGTCCTCGGTAGTTCTCATTTGTTTCTTTCTTGCAGCAAGGAAGATGACTGCGTCGAAACGCTTTGGTACGAGGATGCCGATGGAGATGGTTTAGGGAATGCAGGCACCTCTATTTCAGCTTGTACTCAACCAGACGGCTATGTTTCCGACTCCTCAGATGATGATGATTCATCCGGAAATTCTGCTACCATAGCCACCTACGGCGATGCCTTGGCGGATCAAATTGCAGCAGGGGACGGAAACGGAATTGACAATTCTTTTCGAATTAGTGGTTTAGTGATCAATGAAACGACCAACACCTACTTCGCTGTAAATGGTGTTCATCCCATCAATTCCGGAAATTATACCGCTTATTATCCTAAATCTGTGGTAGAAGCTTCCTTGGAAACAGATGAAATTGTAAACGCTTGGTCATTCGATGCTAGCACCTTAGGGCGTGATGTAGATATGGAAGCCCTATGCTTTGCTGAAAACACGAGCAAGTTGTACATCGGGGATGAATACAACTTCATCTACGAGTTAGATCTAAGTTCCGGTTCTGTGACCCGTGAATGGAATTTAGCAGCTATTGGAATTAGTACAAATACGGATAAAGGAGTGGAAGCCTTAACCTACCTCAATGGCCACTTTTATGCCGGTATTCAGGATGAGCGCCGAATCTATCAACTAGATCTACATCTGGATGCCACTGATCCCGGAGATAGTGATTATCAAACGGTAGAAAGTCTCTCTTCTTTTGCCGTCAACAATTCCCCAAGTGGCTTATTTGCAGGCCAGGATGGTAGTTTATACATGGTGGCCTTCGGTGGCGGAGATGTGAATCAGTATATATACAACTATACCACCAATGGTACATTGAGCTGTACCTTTGCCTTGCCTAGCAGTGTCGATATCCAACAGGCGGATGGCATATATATTGACAGCAATGAGGAATACGCGTATATCGCAGATTCTCAAGGCTCCCTAAACGGTTTGTACTCTGTCTATAGGGTTCCCTGGAACGCGGCAGATTGTCAATAGACCCAGCACAGGTGAAGAGTGGGAAAGGGGACAATAGACTGAAATCCTTTCCCACCTTCCAACACAGATCAGGATTTCTCTTGATTTTCTGCTATTCGCTTTAGAATTAGACTCAATAGCCCCTATCTTGGGTCTTTATCCACCACTACAGCAAGCAGAAGAAATGAGAATTACCCTTTGCCTTATCATACTCACGGTGCTGGCTTACCCTGCTTTATCACAAAAAAATGATGTTGCCGCTGAAGCAGCCGTTCAGCAGACCATTCAAGACTTTTTTGATGCGATAGAAAAACAAGATACCAGTCTCTTCAAAAGTACTTTGAATCTTGCCGGGCAAGTTTGGGTACAGAATCGGGCCAAGAAGCCTACGCAAATTTCGAGCCGCTTCCTAAAGCAAGATATAGCCATGCTACAGGGAGAACACCAGTACGAGGAAAAGGCATTACATTATGACATTAAAGTGCATAAGGGGATGGCAATGGCCTGGGTAGCCTATGAATTTTGGCGAAATGGAGTATTCTCTCACTGTGGAATCGATGCCTTTACTTTAATGAAGATACAAGATCAATGGAAGATTGTGAGTTTGTCCTATTCGGTAGAAATTTCTGGCTGTGATGAACTTAAAACCCAACATTAGTCGCTATGCCAGCTTATCCTGCTAACTTTGCAAAATGAATATTCATCCAAAGGCCTATTTCAGCTGGAGCAGTGGAAAAGACTCAGCCATAGCATTGTATCATTTGCAAGAGGCTGGTCTAGAGGTAAGCCGTTTAATTACCACCGTCAATGAGCATTTCGCGCGAGTATCCATGCATGGCCTAAGGAGGGAGCTTTTGGAACAGCAAGCTATGGAAACAGGGATTCCACTTTCTGTCATTGAGGTACCCAAGCAACCTACCATGAAAGACTATGACACGCTCATGAACAAGGCGCTAGAAGTACTACAAATAGATGGATTCACCCATTGTGGTTTTGGCGACATTTATCTAGAAGACCTGAAGGACTATCGGGAGCAACAGCTGCACCCCTATGGTATACAAGGAATCTTCCCCATCTGGGAAAAGGATACGAAAATGCTCCTACAGGAGTTTATTTCCTTGGGATTTAAAGCCATTGTAATCTGTTTGCGGTCAGACTTGTTAGATGAGTCCTTCTTAGGAAGAGAAATTGACACTTCATTTATCGAAGATCTGCCCAAAGGGGTTGATCCCTGTGGGGAGAATGGGGAGTTTCACACCTTCTGTTATGATGGTCCTATTTTTACGAATCCAATCACATTTATAAAAGGAGATCAGGTATTTAGAGCCTATGAGGCGCCCAAACAAGAAAACCAACCTATCTCAGAAATGGGGTTCTGGTTTCTTGATCTCCTCCCCGCCAATAACTAAGGTATGCAGCAGATTCCTATCCGAGCATTATCAGCCATAGAGGACTCGCAAAGAGGAATTGACGATTTCAGCATCAGAGATTTAGGCCCTTTGCTCAAGGAGGCTGATTTAGTGCAAGGATTGCATCGCCACGATTTCTATTACTTGCTCGTGGTAGAAAAGGGTAGGGGGGCACATGAAATTGACTTCAAGGCTTATCCAGTACAAGATCACACGGTTTTTGTTATGCGCCCTGGTCAAGTTCATCAGCATAGCCTTACACGCGGTAGTACTGCTCATATTATTGCCTTCTCTCAATGGCAAGAAAAAGTTACTCAACAACTTCTTCGCAAAGCCTATACGGCCAATTACTATGCTTTCAGCACTTCCGAGTTTGAACGTGTCCAGGCTCTTACGGTCTATATTTGGCAGGAGATGCAACAAAAGTCTATGGGGTACAAGACGGTACTAAAGGGCATGCTAGAGGCTCTCTTTGTGGAGCTGATTCGGAAGCAAGGACAGTCATCCGGTCCCCAGTCATTTTCCTACGAGCAGCAACGACTAGAGGAATTTGTCGCATTGCTCCAACTGCATATTCAAACGTTCAAACAAGTAGCTCAGTATGCTACGATGATGAACCTATCCGTCTATCAATTAAACACCATCACAAAATCTACCTTAGGTAAAACGCCATCAACCCTAATTAACGATCATATCCTCCTGGAAGCCAAACGATATCTGCTGGCCACTCCCAATCGGGTCAACCAGATCGCACAATACTTAGGCTATGAGGATGTCTCCTACTTCATTAGATTCTTCAAAAAACAGACGGGTTTTACTCCTGTAGCTTACCGGCAAAACTCATTGTAAATCCCATTTAACTCAGTAATTATCCTATTAAAGTACGTTGGTATCCCTCTATCTTTGAAGTATGAGGACTCAAATATCCTAATACTTATAAAATGACATTATGAATAAAGAAAGATGGAATGCTAGATACCGGGAAGAATCCTATGCTTATGGACAAGAACCAAATGTGTTCTTCAAACAGTGGCTGCCTCAATTTGAACCCAAGACGATCCTAATGCCTGCCGATGGAGAAGGGAGGAATGGTGTCTATGCTGCTACCTTAGGTTGGCAGGTCACTTCTTTCGACCTGAGCAGCGAAGGAAGGGCAAAAGCCCTCCAATTGGCTAACCGAAAGCAAGTCGATCTAAAGTATCTCGTGGGTGATTTTGCTGATATCCAATTCGAAGCTGCGGCTTTCGATGCGATTGGTTTGATTTATGCCCATTTCCCTACAGCAAAGAAGTCCGAGTTCCACCTAAAATTGCATAATTACCTCAAGCCAGGCGGGGTCGTGATTTTCGAAGCCTTCAGCAAGCATCATCTGCCCTACCAGCAGGCCAATCCAAGTGTCGGCGGCCCACCCAATATGGACGTCACCTTTTCGATGGCTGAGATCGAAGCCTACTTCCCCAATTATGACACTCTGCTATTACAAGAAGAAGTAGTCAACTTGGCAGAAGGAAAGTACCATATAGGACAGGGATCCGTTGTCCGATTTGTGGGCAGGAAAAGTAGCTAAGCCCTAACTGTACACCAAGTTGTTGTCTCCAAGCATCTTACGATTATACAAATACATGGCTATGACTGAAAAACGTGAAATCACATTACCTGCTAAGACCAAATGGTTTGAAATTGTGGCTGCTGTGCTTACTGGCTTAGGTAAGTTCATCTTTATGGATTGGCTCGACTGGAAACTAGCCTACATCCTGGTAGCTTGCTTTTTCTGGATTGGGTACGTCATTCATCAAAACCGGAAGCACCAGGGCATCTTGGACTACTGGGGCTTATCTGGCACCAATTTTAAACAGACCTTTCTGGAATTACTGCCGATCGGTGCTATCATGGTAGTATCCTTTATTTTGATTGGCAACCACTACGAAACCAATGTTCTAAACTGGAACATCATTCCTATCCTTTTACTCTACCCCATCTGGGGTGTCATTCAGCAATTCTTGGTGGTGGGCCTGATCGCTAAAAACTTAGACAGCTTACCTGAAACAACCATACCCAGAGTAGCGATCATATTCTTTGTAGCACTGCTGTTTGGTTTGATCCATTATCCCTGGCAGCTTTTGATGCTAGCCACTTTCTTGCTGGCGGTGGTTTACACCATTCTGTATTTACGAGAAAGGAACTTGATCGTATTAGGTATATTTCACGGTTGGTTGGGAGGTTTTTTCTTTTTTACACTCATGGGAAAAGACCCTTGGCTGGATGTCTTTAGTGTATTGGGGCTGTAAATCGTACGCTTCACTCTGTTCATTTAGAAGGACTTATATCCAAAAAGACATACTAGAATGGTGCATTTGCATGTTTATAACATAGGGGCAAACAATTGCCTTGTCTATAAACAATCTACAACATGAAATTAAGCTGCACCTTCTTGACGGTAGGCCTCGGCCTTGCCTTACTGTCTTGCAAACCCACCACTGATCATCATTCTATTGAATTTATCGCTTCCGTTGACCAGATCATGCAAGACTGGGAATCAGGTGAACCCGGAGGAGCCATCGCTGTCATCGAAAAAGGCAAAGTTATTTACGAACAGTACTTTGGCCTAGCGGACCAGGAGAAGGGCCTACCTTTCTCTTCCCAAACCCAGACTGATATTGGATCAATTTCCAAACAATTTACGGCCTGTCTGATTGCCCTGCTAGAGGAGCAAGCTAAGTTGTCTATCGAGGATGATATAAGAAAACACCTCCCTGAATTACCGATTTACCAGGACACCATTCGAATCAAACACCTGATTCATCATACCAGTGGCATTAGAGATTATGAGGCGCTAGAGATGCTAAATGGAAGGCACTATTTCGACGATCACATGTCTAATCCCTATGTTGTTGAATTAATAGCCAGGCAGAGATCCTTAAACTTCCAGCCAAGTTCCCGCTACGAATACAGCAATTCTAATTATATCCTATTAGCAGAAATCATTGAAAGAGTTAGCAATCGAAGTCTCAATGAAGTAGCTACCTCTTATATCTTTGAGCCACTGGGAATGGATCACACCTTTTTTCACATCAACCAGGGGGAAGATTTTGAAAACAAAGCGATTGGATACACAGAAAAGGAAGGCGAATTAATTCGCCCCAAGTACCAATCTCACCTAATTGGGGATGGAGGGATCTATACGACTCTTTCAGATTTGATTAAATGGGATCAGAACTTTGGTTCTAACAAATTGGGAAAAGGACAAGCTGACCTGCTCGACCGGATGAAGTACAGAGAACCGCTAGCAAATGGACATCCAAATTTCATGGCCTTTGCTCAAATTTTCACCACGCATCCTTTTGGAGCGGAAAGCTGGTCACATGGCGGG
>JAHQWA010000639.1 GCA_019634045.1 Saprospiraceae bacterium | reverse complement strand
CGGTTGATCTGGATTTAATGATAGTATTGACATGGGCTTTTTTTTAATGGATAATGAAGAATAGAAAATGAATAGTGGGCAGCGCGCCCCGCCCGTCGTTGGTGGCTGGTGGGCAAAACGCTTGGCAAAAAGTAACTTGCTAAGCATCTTGAGTAATCAACTCAAGCGCGACGCCTCAAACAGTTTTTTGCCAGGCCACCGGCGCTTTGGTATTTCCGCCAGAACGCCCCGCCGTCCTTGGTGTTTTCCTCCAAGTGGAAAGCTCGGTGTTGTTAATACCCGCCCGTCGTTGGTGCTTTCCACCAACGAGAACTCCCCGTCCGTCGTTGGTGTTTTCCACCAACGACACCCCGAACAACACGAGTCATGATTACTTCAGCGAGGCCTGCATCTCTGCCACCGATTCCACTTCCAATTGCTCCAGGGTATAGCGACCACTTGGCCAAGGATGTTGGATTAATCGCAGGAGCGCAGGAACGGCCCGTTCTGTCGGTAAGGGGAGATCACTTAGATCTTGTTCGGGGAAGGCCTCCTGATGCATTTGGGTCCGCATATCACCGGGATCAAGGGCATAGACCTTCCAACCTGGCTGCTCCTCGGCGAGGATAGCGCTTAGGTGGTCCAGGGCAGCTTTGCTAGCGCCATAGCCACCCCAGCCCGCATAGGCCTGTACCGCTGCGTCGCTGCTGATGTTGATGACTTGCGCGCTTGGGCTGAGGAAGGAACGAACTTTCTGTAGGAGAGAAAGCGGGGCGATCACATTGGTATGGAAGATATGATGAATGCTTTCTATGGAGTAATCCAGTAAAGGGGGCTGTGGAGAAGCGCCTAGCGTACTCGCATTATTGACGATTAATGCAAGGGGCGGAAGCTGCGCCAGGCGTTCCGGGAATTGGATCAAGTGGATCTCGTCCATCACGTCCCCGGAAATAGCCTCTACGGTGGTGTATTGTTGTAAAATTCGTTGAGCAGCCAAGAGTTGTTGTGCGTTTCGGCCATTGATCAGTAGGTGCCAGCCCTTCTGAGCTAATGCTTCTGCTAGGGCAAAACCTAAGCCTCTGGAGGCGCCAGTGATCAATGCAGTTTTTTGCTTTGTAGTAGGCATAATGCTTCGTTTTTAACTGTAATAGTAATACCACAAAGCTGCGGGAAATGGCAAGCGTGCACATCAGGCAGAAGACTAGTTTTGTTGGTGCCAGTAGGACAGGAGAGAACCTGTACTTTAGGACAGGTCGATTAGGCCGCGCTTAATACCGGTCTGTACAGCCTCGGTTCTATTTTGTGCATTGAGTTTGCTGAGGATGGCGCTGACGTGGAACTTGACCGTGCGTTCAGAGATAAATAGAGCAGTAGCAATTTCGCTGTTTTTGGAGCCTTTAGAGAGGGCTTTTAATACCTCTAATTCGCGAGGAGTCAAAGGGGTAATGTCTTGACTAATATGCTGGAACAATTTATCGGCAACGGCGGGTTGTAGGAGAGAACCTCCGGCATGAACGATGCGAACGGCATCAAAGATCTCTTTTCTGCTGGCACCTTTGAGGAGGTAGCCCTTTGCTCCGGCCTTAATCGCACTCATGATTCTTTCATCGGTGTCAAAAATGGTGAAAATGATCACTTTGGTGGAGCTCCCGTTGGATTGCAGCGCTTCAATCAATTGTACGCCGTCCATCTCGGGCATGGCGAGGTCTAAAAAAAGGATATCTGGCGCTTTCTCTAGCAGTTGGGGTAGCGCTTCTGCTCCATTGGAGGCTTCCCCGATGATAGAGAATTCGGCTTGCGTTTCGAGAACAGCAATCAATCCTTCTCGGACCACTGGATGATCATCTACCACAAATATTTGGATGGGCTGTATCATATTATCTATTATCCACGAGACTTAGCTAAGCATTACTATTATAAGGTACGCTCACTTCCAGGCGTGTACCAGAATCCGGAGTACTATGCAAGGTCATTGAACCTTTTAGCAAATGTACTCTTTCTCGAATGCCAATTAGGCCAAAACCACTGGACTTTTCTTCAATGTTGAAACCACGACCAGCATCTGCGATGATTAAGAGCAGTTGATCCACTTTATAATCCAAACGCAATTGGAAAGCTTGACATTCAGCATGCTTTCGAATATTGGTGAGGGCTTCTTGAGCAATGCGATACAATCCTAATTCAGCCCGCTGTTCTAGAGGATGGTGCGTACCACTCACCTCTAATTTGCCCTCCAAATCTTCCGCTACTTCCTCCACTAAAGAACGCAATGCTTCAATGAGATTATGTCCTTGTAGCGGAGTGGCTCTGAGATCCAGAACGGAACGACGTGCCTCTTCCAAGTTCTGTCGGGTGAACTCGAGTGTTTGAGTAAGCCATTGATTGGCTTTGTCCCGTTTATCATTTTCAAGCAAAGCTTGAGTTGTTTCCAGTTTCAAGGCAATTCCACTTAAACCCTGCGCCAAAGTATCATGAATCTCCCGTGCTAACCGATTTCGTTCCTCAATCACCCCAAGTTGTTGACTCTTTTCAAAAAGACGCGCCCTTTCGATCGCAATGCTGAGCATATCTCCAATGGTATGTAGCATTTGCAGTTGGCTATCCGATAATTCCTGAGAATGCTCACTGAGCACATTCATGATGCCAATTTTCCCCACATTACTAAGTAAGGGGACACTGGCATGAAAGCGAAGTCTATCGGTACCTTGTTCAAGGTCTTTCAAACGGGAGCAGGTAATTTCACTGATGTTGGCTGTATCTGATAGGTTATCGTTGATATACTTTTCCAGACAGTAACAAGTACCCGTTAGTAGATCTGTTCGTTCTTCAAAAATGGGGGGCAGGTTGTAAGAGGCAGCAATATAGGAGGAACCATCATCAGGCGCTATCAGCCAGATCCAGCCAGTTTTCAATTGCAGTAAATGCACCGTTTGTCGCAGGGCGGTGGCTAAGGCCTTCTCTAAAGTTAAGGCGCGATTGAGGTCTTGAGCAATGGCGTTGAGTATGGAAAGCTCTTGGTTCCTAGCCTGCAGTTGATGAAGATTCATGCCTCAATTTAAAGATCTTGAAGAAGATGTGCAAAAGCATGACTTTGTAGTGACATAGCCGATTATCCCCAAAAAATTAATTTCTTACCTTTGCGCCATCTCAATCGGGGTGCCTTACTTATCAGGCTGAGATCATACCCATTGAACCTGTCCGGGTAATTCCGGGAAGGGAGCGACAGAAATAATCTTCAATGGTTATCGCTCGAGAATGTAAGCTGTTGTACAGCTGATGCCGATGCTATCCTGCTAAGGGACTGGCTCACATTAGTGTGTAAAGACCTATGTCTCATTTAGCGCTTTTATGCTTTGGGACAGTGGTGAGCACATGGTATCAGTTATCCGTCAGTTTAGCTGGAGCGAGGAAAGAAAAAGCTGTCCAAACCCCACGGATGGTCATTCTTTTATTTTTAATCACGTTTTTATGCGTTTTTTCACATTTATCTTACTGTTGGCATTAAGCTTCAATGTATTGGGGCAAAGCCAAGTAGAAGGGGTACTCACTGACGAACAGGGGCAAGCTATCGTTGGTGCGAATGTAGTACTACAGGAAAGCCGCCAAGGAGCGGCTACGGATCTGGATGGCCGTTATAGTATCCAAAATGTTAAACCATGGGCTTACACCTTAGTCGTTAGCTATGTTGGTTACCAGGAAGTGCGTCAGCAAGTGGTGGTTGAGGGTAATGATTCAACGGTAGAGCAGAACCTACGGTTGGCACAAAGGATCTTTAACCTAGATGGCTTGACCATCACCGCTACGAGAGCTGGCGAGAAAACGCCAATGACCTACACCAATTTGGACAAGGAAGAATTGGAGGAACGAAATTTGGGGCAGGATGTTCCTTACCTATTGCGTTGGACACCTTCAGCGGTAGTCACTTCAGATGCCGGAACGGGAATCGGTTATACCGGAATCCGGATCAGGGGCTCCGATCCTACCCGTATCAATGTCACCATCAATGGCATTCCCCTCAATGATGCGGAATCACAAGGCGTATTCTGGGTAGACCTTCCAGATTTTATTAGCTCTACCAACGATGTGCAGATCCAAAGGGGAGTAGGTACTTCTACCAATGGGGCTGGTGCTTTCGGTGCTAGTATCAACCTAAATACGGCCAAACTAAAAGAAAAGGCCTATGGCTCAGTCAATCTTTCTACCGGCTCGTTTAACACCTTCAAACGGAATGTCACTTTCGGTTCTGGGCTACTCAATGGGAAATTTACTTTGGATGGTAGATTATCTCGGATTACTTCCGATGGGTATATCGATCGTGGTTCAGCCGATTTAGATTCTTACTTTTTATCAGGTGCTTATGTCGGAAAGAAAAGCTCTTTGCGCTTCAATCTTTTCTCCGGGCATGAAATCACTTATCAAGCATGGAATGGGGTTCCTGCTAGTTTAATCGATGATCCAGAATCACGGACCTTCAATTCTGCTGGCACCGACCGAGAAGGCGAGCCCTATGAAAATGAGGTGGACAATTACCGTCAAACGCACTACCAACTCTTGTACGATCAGCAGTTGGAAAACAATTGGCAGTTGAGTTTAGCCTTGCACTACACGGATGGCATGGGCTTCTTCGAAAATTATGAAGGAGGCGCTGATATGGCTTCTTTCAATTTGAGCCCAATTACGATTGGCGGAGAAACCATCAGTGAATCAGATTTGATCCAAAGAAGATGGTTGGACAATGACTTTTATGGCGGAATTTTTTCCCTACAGCATCAAACGGAAGATCAGAAACTCACCAGCACCTTGGGTGGAGGCTATAATATCTACGAAGGAGCGCACTTTGGGGAAGTGATCTGGTCGAGATATGCCTCTGAAAGTGAATGGGGAGATCGCTACTACGAAAATGATGCAGAAAAGAAGGATTTCAATATTTATGCAAAATGGAACTACGAATTGACTGAAGGTTTAAATGCTTATGTAGATCTGCAATATCGTGCTGTTAGCTATGAATTCTTAGGTTTCAACGATAACCTTCAGAATGTAGACCAATCGGCCTCGCTGAACTTCTTCAACCCCAAGGCGGGACTCTGGTATCAGGTCAATGATGAGTCCGAAATGTATGTATCCTTTGCGGTAGCCAATCGCGAACCCAACCGCAATGATTATACAGAAAACCCTATTAGTGCCGTGCCAAGGCCAGAGCGATTATACAATACCGAATTAGGGTATAAATGGCAGAACAAAAAAGGAGCTTTCGGGGCCAATCTTTATTATATGTCCTATCAAGATCAGTTGGTGTTGAACGGGCAGTTGAATGATGTCGGAGAATATATTCGGATCAACGTGGACCAAAGTTACCGTGCTGGAATTGAATTGGTAGGGGGCGTTGCCTTGAGCCCTTCAGTAAGATTCGACCTAAATGCTACATTCAGTGATAATAAGGTGCAGGAATTCACAGAATATATGGATATGTATGATGAAGAATTCAACTGGTTGGGGCAAAAAGCAGTCGTACGAGAAAATACCCCTTTAGCGTTTTCCCCTTCCGTAATCACCAGCGGCGATTTATCCTGGCAGGCACTAGATCTAGCTGATCAGCAATTGACTTTCAATCTTATGGCGAAGTATGTCAGTCGTCAATACATTGATAATAGCGGTGACGATTCCAATGTTTTGGATCCATACTTTTTTACCGATCTAGGGATACACTATCGTTGGCAACCTAAAGGCTTGCAAGAGATAGGACTCCGATTATTGGTGAGAAATATTACCGACAACCTATACGAGACTAATGCCTGGTCATACCGCTATCAGTTTGGGAATACAACCCTGGTTGATCAAGGATTTTACCCACAGGCAGGAATCAACTATTTGCTTGGATTGACGGTGAGTTTCTAGTTAAGCTGAACTGCTCAATTTAACCCCCTCGGGTCGAAAACGAGAGAAGTCGCATCTACACTATCGAAAATGCGACTTCTCTTGTCTTATTCCAGTTCAAAGAGCTAGAAATTATAGGTTATCCCAAAACGATAATCGAGTGGTGAACTGATATCGTTACTGGGCGGATTAACATTATACAGAATCAAGGCCTCAAAGGCAATTGGGCCACCATTGCTACTCGTATAACCCAAGCCAATATTAATGGCAGAACGCTCTCGTCGAGTTACATCTAATTCTTGAGTTACATTATTCCAGATGATATTGTTGGGTTCGTTTACCAAGTTAGCTTCGACCTGCCCAAAGAAAGTTTCTACGGGACGGAAACGGACAAAGCCACCCACAGACCAGGAAGTTGTATTAAGCCTTTCTACGGTATTTCCACCACCCTGATTCAATCTATAGGCGAAGTACGTTAAGGAACCACGAGGCCCGATAGATAAGGCATCAAAAATTTTATATCCAATCATGGGCGCTAAGCCAGCCTGGAAGGTACTTTGGAAAGAATTACCTTGGAAACCTAGGGTGACATGACTCCCATACCACAACCTATGTTTGAATCCACCGCTTTCATCAAAGTATTCATCCGTAGAAGAGCGCTTGCTGGAGCGTTGACCGTAGGCCTCCTGGCTTAAGGCAATCACCAGTACACTACTCAGAAAAGCTAATAGCAAAACTTTTTTCATAATAAGATTATTTTCAACAAAGATAATGATTCTAGAAAAGTTCGGAACTGCTTATTTAACAGAAGCCAAACATATTGATTTTTACCAGTTACTTAGGGAGTAAGCGTTGCTAACAGTAGGTGTACAAAGATTACCGAGTTAAACCTTACAACTACTTAACGCTTAAAGATAAAAAAGGTCGGAAAGTACCTTTATTTTCACGTTTTGTTAACCAAAGGCTGTCACCAATATTGCAGTTTGGACCAGTACACGAGAAGAGCGATATACCTGGAACCAGAGCATCCCTAAAAATCAGTCCGTCGGCATTTTAACAAATGGAATCTCGAAATCGGCACGTTAATTGTTTATCTTTGCAACAATACTAAGCCTCGGTGCCGTTCTGAAAAGTAGAATTCCAAAAAGCATAACTGCTTTGATGAATCTACGAAAGAATATATCCCAAAAACAGTCTATACGATCCTTTATGCGACGTATATTAATCCTATGGCATATCATAATCCTCCCTATTTTTGCAATTGGGCAGAGCTGTGGCTTGACCGATACGGTAATCATCAATCCGAATTCCAACGGAAGCTTCACTTTAAGTATCGCTGACTTTGTTAATGACAACCTAGCCGATCCGGCTCAAGGCTTGTGTGGTATTGAGCTGAAATTCAAACATACCTTTGTAGAGTATTTTGAATTATCTCTTACCTCTCCTGGCGGGCAGCGCATAGATCTCATTGGCCCCAATAGCGGCCAAAATGGATCCACTTTTGGTTCTACCTGGGACATTTCTTTCATCCCATCTATAGAACCTGCTATGCCTGACAGTGGGTATTTGGATCGTTGGGATAATGAACAAGCGAATGACTTCGGGGTCTTCTTTTTATACACTGGATCCTATTATCCTTTCAGTGGCAACCTAGAAGATTTCAATACCGGAGCCGTCAATGGGGATTGGGTCTTTGATTTCAGTAATGATCCCTCTCCTTTTAATACTGGAGCCATCATATTTGCCAGACTGATATTTTGTGATAGTCGCGGGGTGGATTGTTGTTTTGGGGTAGGAGGGGAGCTGAGGACAACTGACCTGCTGGCTTGCGAAGGAGATACGTCACTTTTGATTGATCCCGACCCTTTCTTTAGTGCTGGGGTGGCCGATACCGCCGAATATGATTATACCTATATTTTGGCACGCGATAGCCTAATTATTGGTTTTGATACGGTTCCGGACCTGCAAAGTTTTTCAGGTGGAATGTATCAGATTTGTGGTTTGTCCTATCGATCCTCTCAAGCAGATAGTCTTTCACAATTAATCAATACGATAGACCTAGATAGTTTACAGAACAACCTCAACAGTTTTTTCCCACTCTTTTGCGGAAACCTTAGCGACAACTGCATTACGGTGCAGATTGAGGCCCCGCCAGATACCGTCTTCTTGATCGAACAGATCTGTCAGGGGGATAGCATAATGGTTGGGGATAGCGTGGTCTTTGATTCGGGTAATTACCTTTTTGAATTGGAGAGTTTTGCGGGATGTGACAGTATCGTTGATCTGGATTTGACGGTGATCAATACCATTATACAGGATATAGAGGTAACCCTATGCGAAGGTGATTCGGTAGAGGTGGGACCTAGCGTTTACCGGATTCAAGGGAACTATACGGACACCCTGCAGAGTAGTTTGGGGTGTGATAGTATCGTGAATCTGGATTTGGAAGTATTACAGCCTATCATAACCAACCTAACAGAGCTGATCTGCCCGGGGCAGAGTTTTGAGGTTGGGGATAGTACGTTTACGGAAACAGGGCAGTATCAGGTTGAATTGGTATCGGCAAGAAATTGCGATAGTATTGTGAATCTGGACCTGACCGTCTTGGATCTGGCATTGGATATTGCCGAGCCAGACACCATTACGTGTTTCAATAATGGTATTGAGCTCAATGCAAATGCCTCCACACCAGCCGGCTTACTGGTCTTCAACTGGCAAGATATGGCTGGGAATTCGATTGGCGGGAGTCCCATACTTTCGATTAATGCTGCTGATACGGTCAGCTTAACCATCAGTCGCACTGAAGCAGCGACCACTTGTACTGCCACGGATACCGTTATTATCATAGAGGATCGCATCCCACCAACGGCAGATGCCGGACTCGATATTGATCTCAGCTGTAATTTCCCGGAACGTAGCTTGGGAGGACCAGCGACTTCGGTAGGGACTAATTTTGCTTACAACTGGCAGACTGCTGATGGACAGATAGATGGAGTCAGCACTACGGCAGAAATCATCGTTCAATCGCCTGGAACTTACACCCTTGTGGTTACCAATACGGATAATGGTTGCGAAAGTCAAGACGAAATTGTAATCGGAATAGATACCGCAATTCCAGTTGCGGATGCTGGACCGGATACACTACTCACCTGCGGTGTAACAGAAATAACGCTAGGAGGTCCTACGACTTCAACAGGAGCTGAGTTTTTGTATTATTGGTTAGACAGCAATGGGGATACCATCCCCGCCTCCAATACGCCTACCTTCTCCGTCGATCAAGCGGGCACTTACACCCTGCGTGTGACGGATAATAGTAACGGCTGTACCATTACCGAAGCGGTTGAAGTTAACGAGGATGTTACACTCCCTCAGGTTGTGGTAGCCCCTCCGAGTTTACTGAATTGTGAACAAGTAGATCAGATGTTAGACGCATCCGCCTCAGACCAAGGACCCAATTTTGATCTATTTTGGAAAGCTAACAACGGAGGGAACATTGCTGCTGGACAAGGCACAACTACTCCTACTATAGATGCGACGGGGATATACGAATTGGTTATTACCAACCTCACTACTGCTTGTAAGGATTCTATCATTCTATTCGTAGAAGATACGATTAATACAGTTTCAGCGGCGATTGAGCTACCCAGCCTGCTAACCTGCAATGCTCCCAGTACTACCTTGAGTGTTGCAGCTTCTTCTTCAACTGGAGGAGATATTCAATATTTCTGGACTTCAGAGACAGGCAGTTTTGCGGGAGATACGATTGGAGCTAGTGTAGTTGTCAATGCTGCCGCCACCTATACCCTGGAAGTCCTGGATACTTTCACGCGCTGTTCCGCTACTGCACAGGTAACGGTCAGTCAAGATGTCGGCTTGCCGGTCGCAGAGGCCGGAGACGGTGCTATTCTGAATTGCGCAGTTTCTAGCTTGACCCTGGAGGGGGCAGGCTCTTCTACTGGGACTAACTTTAGTTATCGTTGGCAAGGCCCTTGTATTACTTCGGCCACCGATCAGTTGCAGATTGAGGTAGACTGTCCTGGAACCTATATCCTTGAAGTTACAAATACGGATAACTCCTGTATCAATATAGATAGCGTAATTATCACTGAAAATTTGACGATACCTACGGCCTTGATCGACGCCCCTTCGATTCTCAGCTGCCGCGACACTGAGGTAAGCTTGTCTGCTGCCGCTTCCAGTTCCACCGCAGACATTGATTTTAACTGGATCGGCCCTGGAATTGTCGGGGCGCAAGATGTCGCTGCAATACAGGTGAACCAAATTGGGACTTATGAGGTGATTGTTCAGGACCAACTTAGTCAATGTACGGACACGGCAACGGTAACCGTTGTTGATGATATAGAATTACCGATTGTGGACCTTGGACCTGACACCTCCTTGACTTGTGCCATCTCCAGTCTTACCCTTGGGGGAGGAAGCAATTCCAGTGGGCTCAATTTTGCTTACCAATGGAGAGCAGTAGAAGGAAATATAGCCAGTAGTTTAACAGCCCCTACCGCCACTATTGATGAACAAGGGATTTATCGGCTTACCATTGAGAACACGACCACTGGTTGTCGAGATTCCAGCACCATCTTTATTACCCGGACAGATCAGATTCCTTTTGTAGATGCTGGACCAAACCTAGATTTTTTCTGCGATACGGACTCTTTGATCTTAGCAGGAAGCACGAGCGTGTTACCTGAAAATGCTAGCATTACTTGGAGTGGTCCTTGTTTGGAGAGCCAAGCAGATAGCCTTACCATGGTGGTCTCTTGTCCAGGACAATATGTGATAGAGATAGAAGACACTGCCACTGGTTGTTCCAACATGGATACGATGACGGTTCGGGTAAGTTCTGTGGTGCCAGTTGCCATTGCCCCGGATACTGTATTTATCTCCTGTGAGACGGGGCAGGCCATCTTAGATGCTTCCAGCTCGTCTTTTGGGGCTTACAGCTGGAGCTTTGAGGGCAATCCCTTAGTTTCCACTAATAACCTGATTGGGGTGGAGGAAGCAGGCGTATATACATTTACGGTTACCAACTTAGATGGGACCTGTTCAGATAGCGAAGAGATTTTGGTTCTGGAAAACTGTGGACCACAGATCGTAATTCTTCCTCCTGATAGCCTAAGCTGCGTTCAAGTATTGGTATCCTTAGATGCTTCAGGTTCAACGCAGGGGGACAATATTAGCTTCGCGTGGACGGGGCCAGAAGATGGGTGTATTTCAAATGGGGAGGAAAGCCCCAATGCAGAAGTTAGCTGTCCAGGAACTTACCAATTGATCGTGACGAATACCGAGGTGATGACCGCGGATACACAATTGATTGAAGTTGTGCTAGATACCGTAGCACCCATTGCTATAGCAGGAATGCCAGATACCATCACCTGCACGATGCCTAGTCTTGAGCTATCAGGTGAAGGATCTTCCACCGGTAATATCTTTACCTATAGTTGGTCTAGTTTTAATACCGGAGAGATATTGAGTACAGGACTGAGTGCAGAGGCCACAGACCCCGGATCCTATGTGTTAGAAGTCACCAATACAAAAAACGGGTGCTTGGCACAGGATGTGGTTCAGATATTCATCGATGAAAATGCGCCGCAAATCAGCTTTGGGAACCTCCTATTCCCCTGTGAAGCGACCGAATTTGATTTGGAAGCCCTGGTAACGCCCATTGGCAACAACTACCAATATGAATGGACGGGATCGGGTATAGTTGCTGGAGCTCAAAGTCCTACGGTACGTATTAACCAAATTGGGACCTATGAACTCCAGATTCTGGATCTAGATAATGGTTGTATAGATCAAGCCCAGGCGGTAGTTGAAGAACAAGATTGTGTGCCCTGCCTTGACTTGCAGGGGCCGGATACCTTGGCGCTTACTTGCCTGATTGATGACCTCAGTATTGATGTTGAATTCTGTGACGATTGTGAAAATTGCCAGATTCAGTGGACGACTATTGGAGGAAATATTCAGGGACCGGATAACACCTTAGATATCAGCCTTAATGCGGCAGGAACCTATATATTAAGTGTGACCAATGACATTGGTTTTACCTCTACTTTAGAAGTGACTGTCCTAGATCAGACGGTGTCGCCGCTGATTGATGCAGGGCCGGATCGATTTTTGACTTGCGATAGTACGCAAGTAACTTTAATCCCCGATACAGATAGCATAGAGGCAAATTGGCGCTTTACCTGGACGGATCCCAATGGTACCCCAATAGCCACTAGCCCTACTGCCATAGCAACTGCGGCTGGAGTCTATACCTTAGCCGTAGAAGACATCGTGACCGGCTGTATTACGAATGATCAAGTTCAAGTCGATATACAATCTGCCCCTCCGGTGGCAGCGGCAGGCCCGGATCAGGAGCTAACATGTCAAGACAACTTGATTGTTTTGGATGGCACTGGTTCAGCTACCGGTAGCTCTATTGTTTATCAATGGAGCAGTAATCAAAATGCCAGCTGTCTACAAGGTGAAACAACTGCAAACCCCGTTGTTAGTTGCGCAGGAATGTATGTTCTAGAGGTCAGAGATACGGTCAGCGGATGCTTTAGCGTCGATAGTGTGGTCGTGCAAAACAGTGATGAATTACCAGACGTCATAGTGGTACCCGATACGAACTTTACCTGTGCGGATTCTTTGATCGTTTTGGTCACAGAATTACCTACGCCAGGCAGTTTTGGTTTCGAATGGTGTGAAATAGGAGTGAATGGCCAAGCGGTTGATGGAAGCTGCCGAGCTACCTTGGATTATGAGGTGCGGACCCCAGGACAGTATAGATTTCGAGTAGAAGATTTTCAAAGTGGATGTATCAATGAGTTTACCGTAAATGTTGGAGCAGACACCATCACACCACTGGTCAATGCTGGACCTGATGAAACCTTAGTCTGTACCTCACCTAGCATGCAGCTGCAAGCTATTGCGGATTCCAGTAATACCATTTGGTCTTGGAGTGCCCTCAATGACAGCCAAATTGATAATCCCAACACCCTCGATCCGACGATATTTGCTCCCGATACCTTTCTTTTGACGGCTACCAATACCTTGAATCAATGTAGTGCAACGGATACCTTGGTCATTCTGCGCGATGAAAATGCACCCATCGCTGAAGCAGGCCCTAATCAGACTTTCAATTGCACGACGCAAAGTATCCAATTAACTGGACAAGCCACGAGCAATAGTGGGCAGGTAGATTTTACATGGTCAACAACAGACGGGAATTTTGCCTCCTCTACGAATCAACTCAATCCCGTAGTGAACCAAGCTGGGACTTACCTACTAACGGTTAATGATCCAATCAATCAATGTACTAGTCAGGATGTGGTAGTGATCGGTGAAGACCTGGAAGCTCCCCAAGCTAGCATAGCAGGCCTGGACACCTTATCCTTTTCCTGTAATACAGATGTAATTACACTGGATGCCAGCAGTACGTTCGGGGCGGATGGTCATTCCTTGCAGTTCGATTGGGCCAGTCTTTCAGCCGGGCAATTGATTGGAAACCCCAACGATTCATTGATTCAGGCGGAGGGCGTAGGTTTATACCGTTTGCTGGTTACAGATACAGACAACGCTTGTAGTGATACATTGATCTTTTCACTGACCGGAGACTTTGATCTTCCGAATATTAATTTAGCACCAGTGGGTAGCATAGACTGTGCCCGGCCAGTAGTCGTCTTAGATGCCTCGGGGAGCGCAGGAGATAATTTGCGCTTTGATTGGTTTGCGACAGATGGGCAGACCCTAGCTGAGGATACGGTGCGCATTAGTGTCTCCTCGGAAGGGAGCTATGAAGTAGTTGTGACCAATGACGCGAACGGATGTCAGGAAACAGCCACAGTGGATGTTACTGCGGATACATTGAAGCCCGTAGTAAATATTGCTCCAGCGGAAGCCTTGGATTGTTTTAATACCTCAATTACACTCAGTGGAGTAGGTTCGGATAGTGGGACCGGAATCAGCCCCGAATGGAGCACGCCTGATGGCAACTTTGTCGGGCCACCCATCGGACTAGAAACCACCATCGATGCGCCTGGCACCTATACTTTGACCCTTACTAATACCCGTAATGCCTGTACGAATACAGATAGTATCGTCGTGGAGGCATTATCCAATCCCATTATAGGAACAAGCCTAATCGTACAGCCTCCTGCTTGTGCTGGAGGAGATATGGGACGTATTGAAGTCGATTCCATTCAAGGAGGAACAGGTCCTTTTGTATTTTCTATCAATGGCAATTCCTTTGGCTCTACCGATCAGTTTAGTGATCTATTCCCAGGTTCTTACGAGCTTGCCATAGAAGATGCAAATGGTTGTACCTGGAGTGAGACAGTAATTGTCCCCGAACAGGCAGACATCTCGGTTGACCTTGGGCCTGATTTAGAAATCTTATTTGGAGAGGAAGTCTTGCTTGAGGCGATTACTAATGCCTCAAATATTGCAGAGGTGATTTGGACGCCAGCGCTGGGGGATACCTTGCCCAATCCCTTGCAACAATTGATTGTGCCGACCTTTTCTACCAAGTACGCCGTAACCGTAGTTGATGCACAAGGCTGTACCGCTTCCGATGAGATTATCATTTTGGTGTTGGAGAGAAAGCGTTATTATGCCCCTACTGTCTTTTATCCCAATGGAAATGGGGTAAACGACACTTAT
>JAHQWA010000638.1 GCA_019634045.1 Saprospiraceae bacterium | reverse complement strand
GGTGTGAAAAGAAAAGCCCCCAACCATCGCCAAGGTATTCATGGAAGTCAATTTCTCCTTGGGTAGTTTGAGCTTTGAAGTTGGGCGCTGTGTCCCCTAGTCTAATGGCCATGTGGGTAATTTTATGGGTTCTGAAATGAGTATCCAATGGAACTTGGTAGTAAACTTAGAACTCTTCCGTGCCAGGCAGGGCTACCGGATTGGTGACCAGGCTGTCGTTTACTTTGTTCTTCTTGTTATTTATCAATACATTTTGCTCGAGGAATGGTTTAACCAAACCGCTAATCGATTCAAATTCGACTAAAAATCCATCGTGACCGTAGGAACTGGTGATGACCTCGAGCTGAGCATTGGGAATATGTTTGGCTAATAGGATCTGTTCTTCAATTGGGAAAAGTATATCGGTAGTAATCCCGATAATCAAGGCTTTGGCAGTTATTTTCTGCAAGGCTTCTTCCACGCTTTCCCGACCCCGTCCGACATTGTGAGAATCCATGGATTTGCTCAAGCTTAAATAGGAAAATACATTGAATCGCTTATACAGCTTTAATCCCTGGTAGCGCTGATAGGAACTCGCTTTGAAGTCCTCAAATTTCTCTTCAGTTTCTTCTTTCTGGGTGAGTTGATAGGTTTTATAGTGTCGATAAGAAAGCATTGCAATGGCACGGGCAGCTTCCAAACCTTTCTGACCGCTCTTCGGGTCGTTCTTGTCCAGGCTGGAATCCGCTAGGATGGCCATCCTCTGACTTTCATTAAAGGCGATGCCCCAAGGAGAATGCTGGGCGTTCGAGGCTAGAATACAGACCTTGTCAAAAAGACCTGGCTCTGTGATCGCCCATTCCACTGCCTGTTGTCCGCCCATTGATCCTCCTACGATCAGGTTAATCTTGTTGACCCCTAATTCCTTTTGCAAGAACTGGTGAGCCTTAACCATATCACGGATGGTAATCGTAGGGAATTCCAATCCATAGATTTCGCCATGCTTGGGATTGGTGTTGGCTGGGCCGGTAGTGCCGTAACAAGACCCAATCATATTAGAGCAGACAATAAAGTATCGATTGGGATCGAAGGTTTTATCTTCTCCTAGCAAGCCCTCCCACCAGTCGGCGGCATCTGAATTAGCCGTAAGTGCATGACAAATCCAGATTACGTTATCTTTCTCTGCGTTGAGTTGGCCATAAGTGTGATACGCAATCGTTAATTCAGGGAGGGATCTGCCACATTCTAGTTCAAAGGCTCCCGGATACTTTATTTTTTGTAGCTCCATAAAGTGTTTGAATATGAAAGGGTAGGCAAAAAGAAGCACACGTTCAAGCACCGTCTGGCCGATTAACGTTGACTTCTTTTTGCCATTGAGTTGGAGGCAGCAGGATATCTACTGCTTTTCCGGTATAAAAATGACTAGTTCAAGACTGGATTCTCTACCTCGATCTGAGCAAAGGCTTGCTCGAAATCTGCCTTGATGTCATCAATATGTTCGAAGCCAACAGATACACGTAGGGATGTTGGAAGAACACCCGCTGCCAGCTGCTCTTGGTCGCTTAATTGCTGGTGTGTAGTAGCCGAAGGCTGAATGATCAATGTTTTTGCATCTCCGACATTAGCCAAGTGGCTGACCAATTTAAGGCTATCGACGATGGTAGTTGCATTTTCTTTTGGCCCGTGCACGGTGAAAGAAAGTACACCTCCGAATCCATTGGTTAGGTATTTCTTAGCATTATCATGCTGTGGATGACTCTCCAATCCAGCGTAGGTCACGGATGCTACTTTCGGATGAGCTTCCAGCCACGTGGCTAATGCTAATGCATTATCTACCGTTCTTTGCACTCGTAAACTCAAGGTTTCTAAGCCTTGCAATAGCAAGAAGGCATTGAATGGAGAAATAGCCGGACCAAAATCTCTTAATCCCTCCACTCTTGCACGAATAGCGAAGGCTACATTGCCAAAAGGTCCTTCAGATCCAAAAATATCCCAGAAAACCATACCGTGGTATCCTTCTGAAGGCTCGGTAAATTGTGGGTATTTTCCATTCCCCCAATTATAAGTACCGCCATCTACAATGATGCCACCGATAGAGGTACCATGACCGCCTACCCATTTTGTAGCAGATTGAACTACCACGCTTGCTCCCCATTTCAAAGGCTGGCAAAGGAAGCCGCCTGCACCAAATGTGTTGTCGACAATCACAGGAATATCATGCGCTTTCGCTACTCCGATAATTCCTTCAAAATCAGGAACGGAGAAACTTGGATTACCAATGGTTTCGAAGTAGATCGCCTTGGTATTTTCGTCGATCAGCTTCTCATAGTCAGAAGGTGCTTCGCCTTCAGTGAAACGAACCTGAACACCTAATCTTTTGAAAGCTACCTTAAATTGATTGTAAGTTCCACCATAGAGGTTAGAAGAAGAGACGAAGTTGTCACCAGCTTGTAGAATATTATTCAAGGCCAAGAATTGTGCAGCTTGGCCAGAAGCAGTGGCAACCGCCATCACCCCACCTTCCAAGGCCGCAATTCTCTTTTCAAATACATCCGTAGTCGGATTCATGATCCGCGTATAAATATTGCCAAACTCCTTTAGGGCAAACAAATTGGCCCCATGTTCAGAGTCCTTGAAGGTATAAGAAGTGGTTTGGTAAATGGGGACTGCTCTAGATCGAGTGGTTCCCTCGACCTCTTCCTGACCTGCGTGTAGTTGAAGGGTTTCAAATCTTAAATTGGACATGGTTTCAATATTTTAAAGTCAGTTAATGATATAAGTTTCCTGATCAACGTGCATGGAGCAAACTAGCGGAAGAGATAGGACTAGACAAAGCTAGAACCCTCGTGCTACTAGATGCCAGTAGTTGGATTAACAGCCACAACAACAGCAACAACAGTGCTGCTGGGGCATAGCGTTAAGGTACAGATGGGCTTCGGAGAGCCGGTTTTGGTGGTCAGGGAAAATGAGAGAAAAAGGTAGTGAATTCATTGTTTCGATTTTATAGCTCCAAGCTATACCCAATTTGAGTAAGTTGGCGGGATTTAGCACCTGTTACCGAAGTGGTAGGTTGCTAGGGTTTCGAAGAGCCCGTTCTCTCCACCCATTCTTTATAAAACCATTCTCGTCAAAGAAGTGATTTGTGGGAACAAAAGTATCAGCTATTCCACGAAAAATCAAATTTTTTTCTTTGAGGGGACGAAAATTTTGTAAAAAAGATAAAAAGCATCAATTTCGCGCCAATTATTTGATAACTCCAAATTTAGTCTTCTCTTACCCTTTTAGCCATTTGAAAACCTGCCGGGGCAAAATAGCTGCTAAGACAGATTTTGCCTACTTTAAAGTTCTTGTAGAACTATGTCCTACCAAATAATGTTGTCCCTGGCAAATGATTTCTAATCCACCACTAAATTTATCCTAATGAAGATCGAATTGACAAGAATAGACGATGCTTACCATATGTTGGCTACCAATGAAGATGGTAATACAGTTGAAACGGATGGCTCCCCGAAAGTGGGAGGAAGCAATCAGGCCATGCGGCCTATGCAAATGTTACTCAGTAGTTTAGGTGCTTGCAGTTCCATCGATGTGATTCACCTTTTAACTAAACAAAGACAGCAGATTGATGACATCAAGATAACCTTAGATGGAAACAGAGCGGAAGGTGAAGTGCCTTCTCTTTTTACCGATATCAATGTCCATTACCGATTGTATGGAGACCTTGACGAAAAGAAAGTAGAAAGAGCAGTGACAATATCCGGAGAGAAGCTTTGTTCTGTAGCTAAAATTATCGAAAAGACAGCCAAGATCACTTGGTCTTGGGAAATCATAAAGTAGGTTACAGAAAACTGTACTCCTCCAATCAATCCGATAGTTATGACTAGCAAACAAAAACATTTTGAAACCGATGCCATTCGGTTACAGCGCGAAAGAACTCAATATCGGGAGCACAGTGTCCCTTTATTTTTGACTTCCAGTTTCACTTTTCCGAACGCCGAAGAAATGCGAGACACTTTTGCCGGAGAAACGGAAGGAATTATTTATTCACGCTACAGCAATCCAAACACCGACGAACTCATTGCCAAGGTTTGTGCAATGGAGGGGGCCGAGGCCGGCTTTGCTACGGCTTCGGGAATGGCTGCCGTATTTGCTAGCATGGCCGCCTTTCTAAAAGCTGGAGACCACGTTTTGGCTTCTCGTGCTTTATTCGGTTCCACACATCAGGTCCTTACTAAGATCTTTCCCAAGTGGGGCATTACTTCAACCTACGTGGAACCGACAGATATTGACAATTGGCACGAAGCCATTCAGCCAAATACTCGAATGTTGGTGCTGGAAAGCCCATCTAACCCAGGGCTTACCCTGGTAGATCTCGAAAAGGCTGGGCAAATCGCCAAGGCTCACAACTTGATCCTCAATGTCGATAACTGTTTTGCTACGCCCTATCTACAACAACCGCTTCAGTATGGCGCGGATCTGTCTGTTCATTCTGGAACCAAATGGATGGATGGCCAAGGAAGGATGTTAGGTGGGATAATTGTCGGAAAGCAAGCGCTGATTGACGAGATTCAGGGCTTTTGCCGGCATACGGGACCGGCCATGTCTCCCTTTAACGCCTGGGTGCTGTCAAAGAGCCTGGAAACCTTGAGTGTTAGAATGGAGCGACATTGCCAAAATGCCTTAGCATTGGCAAAAAGGTTGAGCGAGCACCCTAGGGTAAATGCGGTGCGCTATCCCTTTTTGGATAGCCATCCACAAGTGGACTTAGCCAAAAAGCAAATGAGACTGGGTGGTGGTTTGGTTTCCTTTGAAATCAAAGGGGGAGTGGCTGAAAGTATGCAGTTCTTGAATCAAATTAAGCTTTGTTCCTTGTCTTCTAATTTAGGAGATACCCGGACGATCCTGACCCATCCGACTACAACTACCCATTCAAAGCTGACGGAAGAAGAACGCTTGGCCGTCGGGATTACACCTGGATTAGTCAGGATTTCTGTCGGACTGGAACATATTGACGACATAAGTGACGATATTTTAGCAGCCCTTTCGGCTGTTTAGGCAATATTGCGGGTTTTCATTTCGTATTGATGTATAAACCATCTGGCAACAAGTGTTTCGACCCACTATATGGATGGTTTGTAAGAAAACGTGTGTTAGTTCATGTGTAAGAGCATGAACTTAATTAATCATCTTCTTTAGCAATGCTACCGATCTGTTTGTAATGAAGGGCAGAAGGTCGGATTACGCAGATGGATTGGAGAACGATTTGGAGATTTACACTGGGAGAAGTCCATTCAAAACACTAACTTCATCCGACGATAAATCTTCATACGTTCTGGCATATTGTGAGAGAACTACAAATCAATACCTCATGAGAACTACGGTATTCGTACTGGCCTGTTTACTAACAGCCGCTACTACTTACGCTCAATTCACTTACTCAGGAGTCTTACATCAAACTGAAGCAGAACTGTCTTTCTACGAGGCGCAATCCTGGGATTCACTATTGGTTACGGAAAAGAAAATGACTGCGCAGGGCTATCGACTCATGGAGTTGGAAACGGCCAAGGATGGCGCGGATCGATATTATTGGTCTCTTTGGATCAAGAGCGACCTGGGGCATAAGCTTGAACGTATCGATGGCTGGAAAAGCTTCATTGAGCAAAAAAGAGCAAAAGTCAAGGAGGGATATGTGATGGGTGAGGTGGAAGGCGTGGCTTTGACTGAAAATGAGCAGCAATTTTACGGTGTTTGGTACAAAGGAGATACACAACATAAAGTCTGGCGTTTGGATTCGAAAGCCGGTATACTAAAGAAAACGCAGGAAATGGCCCAGGCTCATTTTTACCTGGTGGACCTGGATGTTTTCGAAACGCCATCAAATACCGTTCAATATCTTGCGCTATATCATTATGGCCCTGCAGGTAAAAGAGCCTATGTAATTGTTGAAAAAGATCTCAAACGCTTCAATACAGAAATCCTTCAGCGCACCAAGAGTGGGTACCGCATTATTGATTTTGAGAAGTACCAGGAAAATGAAGAGACTTTCTATCTAGCCGTATTCCGCAAGGGGGATTATGAAGCGGTATTATTGCGAGACATGGAAAAGGACGGTTTTTATGGTCGCTTGGATATGTCGGAGCAAAATCGTTTCCAAATGATGGATATTGAACTGGACAAACGGCCAAGTAAACCTAAGCTTACCGTGAAGAAATAAAATCCGGTCAAATTATTTGTTGAATGATATGCCTCAGCCAGCGTTCTAAAGAAAGGTTGCTGAGGTTGTCTATTCGTTCCAGCAGCTTACTGCATTTCGAGCCAAGCTCTTCCGGGCTTAGCTTCTCAGCTTGTTTTCGGATTCTCTGCACTTGCTTCAGAACACTAATGCAGTTCAACAGTGACTGACGTTCAGCCGTACTGAGCTTAGGGGAACGCATCCAGCGCAACCGCCAATTATCGAGCTCTTCACTAAGTTGAGCATGGCGTTCCGTCTGGTATAACAATTGAAAATGCAGTAAAGCGGCTTTGCTAGCGAGCTCTGATAATTTGAAGTTGTGGATCGTTAGCGCATCGGTGGCTTCTTCGAGCTTACCTTCGGCTTGGTCCACTCTGGCAGTCTGATAGATCAACTGATCTTCACGATCCCCATTCGGCAATAGGGCGTGGTAGTTAGCTATGAATTGGCGAACCCAAGTCAGTTTTTGCAATTGCAGGCCAAGCGTGACTAGATCCTGAAACTGTTGTGGGGGCAGCTGTTGACCTTGCAACAGTAGACCTTTCTCTAATTTTACCTTCTGTACAAGAAAGAGTTGATCCACAAATTCTCTGAAACCTGCTCGCAACTGCAACCAGCAGTATTGTTCAGCATGCTCATACAGCCATCTTTGTTCCAATAAGGGGAATATCGGTAGGTGTTGCTCCAGTAGTTCCATGAAGTCATAGTAGAAAGAAGGCTCGTCCGGTTCGCTCCAAGCTTGGCATAATTTCCAATGGATGGCCACCGCCGGGATTTTTACGTAGCTATTACCTTCCTTTTCCAATAGGGCATGGAGATATTTACTCAGGATGTTACCATCTTCCACACCCTGCTGGCTTAGCATATCGCAACTAACTTTCAGTCTTTTAATCAGGAATGAAATGTCCAGGTGTTGCAATTGTGCTGCGTAGGCCTCATGATCCTCCTGGCCATTGCGGGTGGCGGCCACTTCTTCTGCCAATTGAAAGGCCTGTTGAAAATAACTACTGCTTCTGGCGCCCGCGATGTTGAGGTCTTCGACGGCCTGATCAAATTGAATTTGAAACACATTATCGAGATTTCTCTGCCGAAGTTGGCGAAGCAAATAGATTTGGTGAAGATCTCGATGTCCATTCCACTCTTCAAAAGCTAGGAATGATCGGATCATCTGATATAGACCAGAAAGTTGTTTTCGAAAGTAGGCATCATTGTAGGCCTTGTCCGGAAAGATCGCCTTGTAAAAAGTCCGCTTCTTAAGCATGGGCCCAGAGAAGTGTGGATAGTGCGGGACTAACTTCTCTAACAACTCTAGTGCATTCTGGTTCGTATTGCAGTAGGTCGACTTGGCAAAGCGTCGAAGTCGCTCTAGCTCCGAGCGATTCAAGGCTCGCAACAGCTGTAGGGCTTTGCTATTAAGCATAGGTGCGAATATACTTGATCGACAAATATAAACGGTTGATTTAGAAAAAGAAAAGAAATCGCGGATACTAAAGGATTTTCACCATATTTTTGGCTAAGTACTCAATTACACACCTCTTTTTCTTGCTCTTAAGCCATCATCGAGTCGGGTAATTGGTAGTAGACGGCAGCCTACTTGACAGGCTGGAGCGTCCTCAATTGGAGTGGAGGGACCTCATTTCTTCGATTTGTTGTAATTCGTGGCGCGTACGATCTCTTCTTTTTTCTTGCTGTAAAAAGACCGGAGGGAACACCCTGGCAGCACAATCCGAAATCGGACAACGCTCGCAGGTGGTATGTACTTCTTTTTGTTTAATGGCCGAATCGCCGAGGAACTTGAATAACCGACGGAGTTTTTCGTTGACTAAAATCCCGATGGTGAAACTATAACTTTCATCCGCATTGGTCATACTAGGCTGTGCGATTGAAAGGCAGAAATAGGCATTGGGCGTGTCTACATACTTGGAGATTTGAACCCCTGCGATTGGTCCAACATTCCCGTCCTCGCTAGGCAATGCCTTCAATTGGCGGATTAGATTAATGCTGATCCATCGTCGGCAATAATGCTCATCCAATTGGTTCGCATGTGGATCATGCAATTGGGATAAATGCATTTCCTTGGTCACCAAAAACTTCTTGAGATCTGGCTGAGCAAAGAATCGAATGAAGAAGATGTCGCGAATGTCGAAATGTCGGGGTAGGAGATTGGCTAGCCGTTGCAATACCATGCCTGGTGCAGCTCCGAAGCGAGTGAGGAGATCGAGGAAGGCTTCATTGTCCCATTTTCGCCATTGTGCCATTCGCTCGATTTCATCAATCATTACACGCTCCGGAAGAATTAGGGCCACCGCGAAGTAGGCAGCTTTAAAGTTGAACAACAATTTATCAAAGCTATCTACCTCCAAGAGCGGGGTTTCCAAAGGACGTTCTTGCTGTTGTAACACCTGGAAACCGATTTCTTTCGCTAGTAAGAACTTGGTAATGGGATCAGCTAGATCCGTTTTTAGGAATAATTGCTTTTTACTGGGACTGTAGTAGGACAAAACCTGTCGCAGCGGTGGCTTGCTATCTAAATAGTCCGTATCCAGCTCTACTCCAAAGCATTTTCGTAGCAGCTTTTTGAGGGTCTTTTGATCAAGTTGCTGGTCTATCTTTAGCTTATTTTCCTTCCGGAATTGATTGGCAGCTTCCTCTACTTCTTCGAAATAATTGTCGTGCAGGTCTTGGTAAGAACGCAATGCTACCTTGTAGAAGTCTTCCCCCTGCATGTCAAAGTTACGGGTGATCTTGAGTACGGTACTGACAAAAGCATTCACCTTATCAGGTGCCACAGAGAGCAATTCGATGAGTTTAGAGACATCGATTCCAAAATCATCTAGCGGGAAAATCTTGAGGAAGTCGGAATGTAATAAGTCTATTATTGGCTTAAGTTTCTTGTTAGCTTCCAAAGAGACCAGATAGTTGTAGTCTGACTCTAAAGCTTTGGCTAAGAGTAAGATCTTGTCCGTTTTAGGGTACTTTTTCCCCTTTTCAATATTGTGTAAATAGGAGATGGCTAAACCGGTTAGATCTGACAACTGCTGATAGGACAAGCCCTTGTCTCGCCGAAGCTGCTGAATCTTCAATCCAAAGATCAGTTTTACCGTATCGATTTCTTTCAACATACCATTTTCACTTGATCCAACAAATATACATAGAAGTGAGGAAAAATTTCTGTTAGAGAAATTTTCTCTAAATGAGAAAATATTTAGATTTGCGTCAGATTTCACTAACTCCTAAATGAACAATGATGGAAATCTTCGGTATCAAAAATGTAAAAGCCAAAATGGCTGACCTGGGTTTGGACCAGCTTGGTCAAGTCCACTGGAACCTGAGTCCAGAAGCTTTGGTAGAAGCGAGTCTCCGAAAAGGCCAGGGTGTCTTGGCAGATAATGGTGCGTTGGCCATTGAAACGGGAGAGTTTACCGGTCGATCGCCGAAAGATCGATTTATTGTCAAAGATCAGATTACTTCAGAAACCGTTGACTGGGGAGAGATTAATCAGCCCTTTTCGGCGCTTAAGTTTGATCGACTCTTTGAGCGAATGCAAGCCTTTATGGTTGGAAAAGAGGTGTATGTCAGGGATGCCTTTGCTGGTGCAGACTCCGCCAGCAGACTATCACTACGTGTGGTAACAGAGTTTCCCTGGAGCAACCAGTTTGCCTACAACATGTTTATTCGGCCAAGCGCGGCCGAACTGGAAAACTTCGAGCCAGAATGGACGGTGCTTTGTATTCCTTCGTTCAGAGCAGAACCAGCGATTGATGGAACGCGGCAGCATAACTTTTCCATTATCAATTTTACCAAAAAGCAAATCCTGATCGGAGGAACAGGCTATACCGGTGAAATTAAGAAGGGAATTTTTTCCGTGCTGAATTACCTCTTACCGATGGAGCATAAGGTATTCCCAATGCATTGCTCTGCTAACGTAGGACAAGATGGAGATACCGCCATCTTTTTTGGCCTTTCGGGGACCGGCAAGACGACCTTGTCCGCAGATCCTGACAGAATGCTCATCGGAGATGACGAACATGGTTGGTCGGAAGCGGGCGTTTTCAATTTTGAAGGAGGTTGTTATGCTAAAGTCATCGATCTCAGTGAAGAAAAAGAGCCCACGATCTACCAGGCGATCCACCATCGAGCCATTTTGGAGAATATCAATTTTATTCCCAACTCGCAGCGGCCCGACTATGGGCGTGCTGATATCACCCAAAATACCCGAGTATCTTACCCCTTATATCATATTCCAAATCGATTGGATGCTGGGAAGGGCGCAGAACCAAAGAATATTTTCTTCTTAAGCTGCGATGCTTTTGGGGTATTGCCTCCGATCTCCAAACTCACGCCGGCCCAAGCGATGTACTATTTTATCTCAGGCTATACGGCCAAGGTAGCAGGTACGGAGGCGGGCGTAAATGAGCCTCAAGTTACTTTTTCTGCCTGTTTTGGGGCACCCTTCATGCCGCTGCATCCTACGCAATATGCTGAGATGCTGGGAGAGAAACTAGAAAGAGCGGATGTTAATGTTTGGTTGGTTAACACCGGCTGGACGGAAGGCCCTTATGGCATTGGACACCGCATTTCTTTGAAATATACACGTGCTATGATCAGTGCAGCCTTACGAGGTAACTTGGCAGCAGTGGAATTCAGCAAAGAGTCAGTCTTCGGATTGAAGATTCCCGCTACCTGTCCCGGCGTACCTTCGGAATTACTGAACCCCAGGAATGTTTGGGAGGATAAAATGGCTTATGATCGACAAGCTGCCTACTTGGTGAAAACCTTCCACCGCAATTTTGAGCAATATGCAGCACAGGCCAATGCCGAAATCAAAGCTGCAGCACCCAATATGCTGATGTACTCCTAGCGGGTTTGATTATCATTTGAGAAACATAAAGTAGTGTGACAATAGTTAGGGGAGGAATCGAGAAGCGTTTCGATTCCTCCCCAACTAGTTTAAACTAGAGTGGAGCTGAGTCAATCGAAGCTTGAAATTTCTTGCCTGCTTGATCTATCACCTAGAAGCCACCTTGTTCACAAAGCAAAAGCTGTTTTTAAATTTTTTTTGATGCCCCTGTAACATTTTCACCCTTTTGTTCTCTAAGGGGTAAAAATCAAAAATTACAGCTTTTATGAAAAGAACATTGAACGTGGTATTTGTGATGCTTGTCTTTATGATTCAAGCCTCCTCCCAAGAAACCATACAGAAAAACGCATTTGAGGTGAGCGTGGAAGGCGAGGGCCAAGCCATATTCTATTTCCCCGGTTTTTCCATCGGTGGATCTATTTTCCAAGAGACCATCCAGCAATTGGATATCAAAGGCCAAAACCACATCTTTACTTTTGCAGGCTTTGATGGTTTGAAACCCATCGACATGCCTTGGTACCCGACGATTAAGGCGGAAATAAAAACGTATATCCAGGAGCAAAATCTTGAGCACATCATCATCATAGGCCATAGCATGGGCGGAAATTTAGCGCTAGACCTCGCCATGGACTTACCTGACAAGGTATCGGATCTGGTGATCATAGACGCCCTTCCATGTATGAGAGAAGTAATGATGCCCGGTGTACCCGCTGAGGCTTTACAGTATGAAAGTCCCTATAACCAACAAGTATTGGATATGAAGGAGGAGGCTTTCAAGGGCTATGCCAATACCATGGCTTCGAATATGACAAAGGATTCGGTAGGAATGACCAAAATTCTAGATTGGATTCTAAAGGCGGATCGTAAGACCTATGTATATGGCTACACAGACCTGTTGAAAATAGATGCCAGACCGGGATTGGAGAAGATCAAAGCAAATTGCCTTATTTTAGTAGCCCCCGAACCCTTTGGAGAGGCGATGGTATTAAAGAACATCAACAGCCAATATCAGCAGCTGGCCACCAAATCAGTAAAAGTGGCGCCAAAGTCCCGGCACTTCATCATGTACGATAATCTTCCTTGGATGGTCAATGAAATTAATCTCCATTTAAATGGCGCAGATTAAAGAGAATTTTGAAGAGCTCTACCATGGGTATTACCCGATGGTATTCCAGATTTGCCTAGGATACTTTAAGGGAGAGGAGGATATTGCCAAAGATGCTAGCCAAGAGGTATTCATTATCATCTGGAAGAACCTGAAAAAATTCAAAGGAGAATCATCGATTAAAACATGGATCTACAGAATTACGGTGAATACTTGTTTGGGCCAAATAAAAGCAGATAGTAGACGGGAAAAAGCCCTTAACCAAATAGAAATGGATCATCAGGATGAAAATCTTGATGATTCCATCTCTAAACTATACAAGGCTATCGGCCAATTGAATAAAACGGAAAGGTTGATCATCATGATGGTTTTAGAAAAGGAAAAACAGAAGATGATTGCAGAAATACTTGGGATTGAAGAAACGAATCTAAGGGTGAAAATTCACCGGATCAAAATCAAATTGGGTAAAATCTTAGAAACGATGAAAGATGACAGATAAATTTTCAGAATTAGAGCAAGCCTGGAGTGACGGGCAACAAAAATTAGCTAGGGAGCAACCCACATTTGCTGATATGCAACAGACACTTGAACAGAGAAAATCCGCTTCTAGAGGGTTTCAGTATGGGACATTAGCCATCCTTCTTTTTACCCTACTTTCCCTAGCTGCTTTCTTTATTTACGTCGCACCCGTTAAGCAGGTCTTGAGTAGAATAGGGGTGTTTGCTATGCTCGGCGGCTTGACCATTAGGGTCTTATTGGAGGTAGTTAGTATGATTAAATTAAAGAAAATCAGCACTTTATCTAACTCTAGAGAAAACACCAATAATACGATCAACTTTTATGCTTTTCGGGTGAAAACACAAAGGCTTTATTCTCCGATTATCATAGGAATATTTACGCTTGGATACTACATGATCACCCCCGAATTTTTGGATAATCTATCCGTAAACATGGTACTGTTCATGGATATTTCCTATGTCTTCATAGCCATCGTCCTCATCTATGTCATTAGGAAAGGGGTGCAAACAGAATTGCAAAATCTCCGGGAATGGACTGAATTGCTGCAAGAGCTGGAAGGAAATTAGTGTTCCAATAAATGATGGATTACTAATCTGACTAACTCCAATAGGCCGTACTTTCAATCCTTTTACCTAATACTTTTGAGAGTGTTTTTTCCCATCCTGGATGAACCATTACGTGATAGGGCACCAACTCAAAAGGTTTGTTATCGCTTTTCTCTTCGAAATAGCTGTCCTTCAAGTCATACCACCATTGATCATGATTTCTCTTCCAAAATGCTTTGCTGGAAATAGGTTTAATTTTTAGGCCCTTATGTCTTTCAAACCCCCAAATGATCTTTGAGGCATCCATCCGGTAATCTGTTCCGGTTTGGGTATTATTCCATTGAGTAGGTTTCTCAGACTCCCTCGTCAACGGATTGCCTGGTTCTACATCACCGATGCTATCGGCTAGAATTCTTAACAAAAATCTCCGCTCATCCTCCTTGGTTGTAGCAGGATTGCGACGATATCGAGGATAGCCTGCATCTGGATGAACAGAGAGGATCTCCAAGTCGATCATCAAGACGGGAAGGATTTTCTCGGTCTCGCCCAGCACTTGATAAAACAAGTTATTCCTAACGATGGATTGATAAGCATGTAGAAGGTCCAAGTTGGTCTGATAACTCGCGCTCAATCTAGTCCAGGCCTCATTAGTTTGATCCCAGTTAAAAAGGGATAGGGCCTTAAGGGCTTCTACTCCTTGTGTAACTTTAATTTCGTGCAGAAGTTCTACAAGTCTCGCTGTTCTTATTTTGGAAGGTTCTTGGCTCAGGTCTAAGCCACAATTTCCTAATCTGTGCCTAAAGTTATCCTGGCTTGCGTGATAAGCTAGGTCCACAATGTATTCAATAGGCTTAGTGGAAACTTCTAACTTTTTGATGGTAGCCTTATAAAGGGTGCTCATCTGGGTTTTGGTTTTCAAGGAGTGAAGGTGTTCTCTATTTCCAGCAGCGAGTTTTTCTATTGCAAAAATTGCATTCATTCTCAGGATACACTAGCTAAAACCGGTCTGATGCTCCTTTTTAGGTAAACTCAATTATTGCAAGGTCACAAGCCGCCAGCTCGCTACACATCCTTCATTGAGAGCTGTATACGCTTTCGTTTGATATCAATGTTCATAACCCTGACGTTTACCTGCTGCTGCAGGCTAACGACGTCAAGCGGATTTTTGACAAAGCGATTCGCCATCTGGGAAACGTGCACAAGGCCACTTTCTTTAATCCCAATATCCACGAAGGCTCCAAAGTTGGTGATATTATTGACAATGCCCGGCACAACCATCCCTTCATGCAAATCTTCTATGGACTGAATATTGGCAAACTCAAAGGATTTGGCCGTACCACGAGGATCCAGTCCTGGCTTGGCCAGTTCAGACAAGATATCCTTTAAGGTAGGAAGACCTACGGCATCGGTGAGGTAGCGTTTGAGGTCAATGCTTTCGCGTAAGGAAGACTTTTGGATAAGATCTTCTACGGTGCAACCCAGGTCCTTGGCCATTTGCTTAACGATGGAATAGCTTTCCGGGTGCACCCCTGTATTATCTAAGGGGTTTTTTGCATCTCGAACTCTTAGGAAACCTGCACACTGTTCAAAGGCCTTTTCTCCCATACGTGCTACTTTTTTCAAGGTAGCACGAGAGGGGAAGGTGCCATTTTCGGAGCGATAATCCACAATGTTTTGAGCCAGGGTAGGACCGAGACCGGATACGTGTACCAGCAAAGATTTACTGGCGGTATTGAGATTGATACCCACTGCATTTACACAACTTTCTACTACCCGATCCAGGCTGTCTTTGAGCGAGCTTTGGCTTACATCATGCTGATATTGGCCAACGCCGATCGACTTGGGATCGATCTTTACCAATTCGGCTAATGGATCCATCAATCTTCGACCGATCGATACTGCCCCTCTTACCGTCACATCCTGATCCGGGAATTCCTCCCGAGCCACGGCTGAGGCAGAATAGATGGAAGCACCTGCTTCGTTAACCATAAATACTTCAAGCGGATGCTTGAAATCGGTTTTCCGACAAAGTTGCATCGTCTCTCGGCCTGCCGTTCCATTTCCAACTGCGATGGCTCCCGCTTGGAAACGATCCGCCAGATCAATCAGCGTTTTTTTCGCCATAAATTCATCCGACTTAGGTGGATGTGGGTAGATGGTGGTGTTATGTAAGAGATCACCATTTTCATCAAGGCAGACAACCTTACATCCCGTTCGATATCCAGGATCTAGGCCAATTACACGTTTTTGGCCTAAGGGAGCAGCTAAGAGCAGCTGGCGAAGGTTTTCAGCAAATACCTTAATGGCCTCTTCGTCGGCCTTGTCTTTTGATAAATTGCGAAATTCTGTTTCAATAGAAGGGGAAAGCAAGCGTTTATAACCGTCATGTAAGGCTAATTTAACTTGCTCAGTTGCTTCTCCATATCCTTGCAGTACCATTTTTTCCAACTGGTACACGACTTCTTCTTCATCTGGCCCGATGCTGACCCGTAGGAAGCCTTCTTCTTCTCCTCGCCGAATGGCTAAGATTCGATGAGAGGGGCACTTTTTTAAGGGTTCCGAAAATTCGAAATAGTCTTGATACTTGGCCCCCTCTTCCTTTTTCCCACGAGCTACCTTGGAGGTGATTAAGGCCTCCCGGCGGAAGATGGAGCGTACTCGGTTTCTGACCTTTTCATCCTCGTTGATGCGCTCTGCAATAATATCTCTGGCACCTTGCAGGGCGTCTTCAACGGTGGGAACTTCGTCACTGAGGTAGGCTGCTGCCAATTGCGCTACATTATTGTTGCGCTGCAGGAGTATCTGTTCTGCTAGTGGTTCTAGTCCGCGTTCTTTGGCTGCGGAAGCACGGGTTTTTCTTTTCCGCTTATAGGGAAGGTAAATGTCTTCCAACACCGTCATGTCATAGCAAGCCTCAATTCGCTGGCGCAGTTCATCGGTCAACTTACCTTGCTCCTCAATGCTATTCAAGACCGTTTCCTTTCGTTTGGCAAGATCGTCCAGTTTTTTTGCTTCCTGTTGAATGGCTGCAATCTGGACTTCATCCATTGACCCCGTCACTTCCTTACGGTAGCGGGCAATAAATGGAATGGTAGCTCCATTCGAGAGGAGACCCAATACATTTTGTACACGATGTTTGGCTAATTGAGTTCTTTCGGCGATTAAATTGAGATGAACGGTATCGGTCATAGACGGAGTTTTTTTGGGTGCGCAAAGCTAAGGAATTTCCGCTGTTATTCAAGTGCTCTTTAGTTAGCGCGAAAAATTAGGGTACCACAAAAAAAGAGCAGTACCTTGTTGGAAGATACTGCTCTTATTCAGCTAAATCAAGTTATGATTAAAGCTGAGACTATCGTCTTATTGTCCCTCCGTCAAAGGAATGGGAAACTTCGTATGAATGATATCACCTGCGCGATCAATGGGCAAGAAGTTGCTATTCAAGCGACCGTAGCGACGCATGTCAAACATTCTGTGACCTTCACCCCAAAGAGAATAGCTTCTTTGGTATAGGATCTCGTCAATTAAATGCTCCTTTTCGACTGCACCTGTATAGTCACCAATTCCAGCTGCGTTACGAATAATATTGATGGCACTTACTGCTTCTGCCAAATTGCCCGTTTGCATATTGGCTTCCGCATAAATCAAAATCAATTCTTCGTTGCGGATTAGGTCAATAGAAGAAGTGGAAGTAGCGAAAAGGGCCGTTTCATGCGTACCATTCAAGTCATCCTGACTTGGCGTATTGATACGCGCTCGGAACTTAGAAAGGCGAGTATCTCCGGCAGTTGCATTATTGATAAAATCATTGTGTACAATCAATTGGTCACCACTTTGTCCAGCCGCTTTGAACAATGGATTTTGAATATCCCCAGAGCTGTTGCTGAAAACATGCTTAGGACCGGCATCGAGTGGTCCGCCCAAGTCCATGAAAGTAGTATTGATTACCTTGGTCACGTCATCATATTGCTCGGCGTATAGTGCTGTCTTAGCTGAAATGGCACGATTATACTGACCGAAAGTAGAAGGGGTATCAAAACCCGCGAATCCGCTAGAAAGAGAAAAAGCGAAGGACGCACCGCTCAACTGACTGAATCCAAGATCCAATAATGCTAAGAGATCAGTGTAGGCCTGGCCTTCAGCAACAAATGGTCCGATGTTCTCTGGATCTGCTACATCAATACGGATGCCATTGTCCTCCAACATGCTCAACACCTGCAACAGCATATGTGCCTTTACGGTATTGGCAAATCCACGGTATCCATCCTTTTCAGCAGCGGTAACCTGATCCGTGTTGTCTACCGCCTCAAGCAATATGTTGCAGTTCTTTACCACCCGGTAACGAGTGTTGTATGGAGAAGTCAGATAGAAGGTGTTGTTATCCAACTGTGTTCCATTCTTACCTAGTAAATCCTCTGTATTACGAGGATCCGCATCAAACTTATAGAATTCGCGAGCGATGGAGCCGGAAGAAGTACAGAAAGTACCAAATCCATTCCGCATAGCTGCTTCAGTCCCGGTAACCAGGAGATTCAGCTCCTGCAAAGTAGCGTTACTTAAAACACTATTCAAACTCGGGGCGTTAGGGTCTACCTGATCGTCAAAAGTACAAGAGGTAGTGTATAATGCCAGCCCCAATAATAATATAAAGGCTTTTCTCATGATGGTCTATTTTTGATTATTCTTTGATCTGGAGCGGTGGCCAACTTTCTAGAATGAAATATTGAACATTTCTACCCGCTTATTCAAAGAAGATTTTTAATAGGAAGCAATCGCTTCTAGAAATTAAAGTTAATGTGGAAATAGGCTTGTCTAGAACTAGGGAATGGAGTTACCTCAATTCCGGTAGAAAGGCCAGTTCCTCCTTTAGTAGAAGTCTCTGGATCATAGCTACTATAATCAGTTAGCGTAATCAAGTTGCGACCAGAGATTCCGAAACGAATGTTTTCTATGTATTCTGACTCAAAAGGTAGCGTATAGTAGAGGCCAACTTCTCGCAAGCGGAAGTAAGAAGCATCTTCGATAAAGCCTTCCAAGTCTAATAAGTTCTCAGGCGTTACGCCTCCAATATCGGTCAATAAGCGAGAAAGGTTCAACACATCACCTCCTTGTTTCCAATGCGTCAAGAAGTTGAAATCTACACGCTTACCAATCTTGAATTGGTTATACCAACCCAATTGGAAGTCTGGCTCAGTGTCTCCGGTGATCGTTGGATTCCCGTTCGCGTCTCTACCCCAAAGAGCAGTGATAGGTGTTCCTTCATTGATATAGAAACTTCCTAGACCCAAACCGAAGGCCACGCCTGGAGGGACGAAACTTGGAATATCATCGCTATCTGTACCATTTCCAGGGGTACCCAATAGAGTGATTTCAGAGTTATTAAACCAGAAGTTTACATTGGTTACCCAGTCAAAGTTCGAGGTTCTAACGGGGTTGATGGTAAGACCCAATTCAAAACCGGTATTTTCCAAGTCTAGGTCATTTCTGATTTCGTTGGTGAATCCAGAAGAACTAGGCAAAGAACGGTTGTATAATAGATCCTTTACATTACGGATGTAGTAAGTTAACTCAATACCCAACTTGTTGTCGAATAAAGAAAGGTCTGTACCAAATTCCAATTCAGAAGATGTTTCCGGAATTAGATCTGGATTACCTTGCTGAGAGCGAATCACGAAGCCAGGAGCTCCATTGATATTGTTAGGTGACAAAGAGGTAAACAAAGAACCGAAAGAGGCACTGTTACCGGTTTCGCCATAGGCCACTCTTAGTTTGAACTGGCTGATGTCAGTTGAATTCCAGAAATCAAAGTTGGCAATGTTCGCTGCCAAAGAAGCTCTTGGAAAAGCATAGTATTTATTTGGATCTCCGTTCAGACTTGACTTATCAAAACGTACACCTACCGTGGCGATCAGCTTATCGTCCCAGTTAATTTGCTCCTGGGCGATGAAACCAAATTCCTGTTCAGTTTCCAAACGCTGGCTAATCTCTTGCGTACCTCCTTGTGTCAAGTTGGTTTGTAGAGGAATCAACTGTGTTGTTTGGTTCAAAACGAAATCACGATCAAAGCTTAGGTAAGAAATACCTGCTGAAGTACTGAAGCTCAAACCTCCATCCGTGTAGTAATCATAAGAACCGAATAACTGGTAGTTATAATTGAAGATGGTGTTTTTACCTACCCCGAT
>JAHQWA010000637.1 GCA_019634045.1 Saprospiraceae bacterium | reverse complement strand
GGCATTGATAAAGGATTGCTGCAAGGCCTCAAGTTCTGATGGTCCCTTGCGAACATCGCTATGCGGTAAAGCTTCTTCTTCCAAAATTAAGGCCAACTGCTCCTGTAGCGAATTAGGCGCCGAGTCTTTTGGCCAAAGAAAGTAAAGGCCAAGCAAGAGCAGAAGACCTGCTGCGATTCTTAAAAAGAGGGGTACTAGTCGGATGGTTTTAGCCGGAGTTGGACGTTCAAACCTGTGTTCATTCGCTAGTTTTTTGGACCACACTTCCTTCTTTTGGAAATCTAATCCTGCATTAATCAGTTTATTACTGATCTGTTCCAATTCTTGAGGGTCAAGTTCTTGGTCTTCTCTATATTTTTCGAATAATTTCATGGCTCGTCGGGTCTAGTTAGCTATTTGTTGAAAATGTTTACGGAGTTTCTGTAGGCATCGTTGTTTTTGCTTCCGAAGTGCCACGTCTGTCTTTCCTGTTTTTTTTGCGATATCAACTAGCGCAGTCTTATTGTAGTAGAAAGCTTGCAGTAAACCTTGGCAATCCTTACAGAGTTTTTGCCAGGCTTTACCAAAAATGAGCATCGTTTCTTTGTTGAACCTCTCGCTACTTTCATCGATCAGGTCAAAGTTGTCCGGGATGGCCTGCGTTTGAGGTCCACGTTTCCACTTCATGTATATCTGACCTGCCATTTGGGTAAAAAGGTACCGCAGATTACCATAGCGGATCTTGCCTGCTTTCAAACGCTTGTGAAATTTCAAAAGGGCTTCCATACTTACGTCGTAGGCATCGGTGGGACTGGCATTGAATCGATCCTGTAAGAATCGACAACAAGCCTTAAAATGACTGAGGAACACCTGTTCGAACAGGGCCTCATCTCCATTCTGTAAAGCAGTGAGCATTTGCTCAAACTCTTCAGAACTCAAGTTGAAATTGTTAAATACTAATTGGTTATGCATCTTAACTTCCTTGCGCACGAGCTGATCGGTGGCTTCCCAGAGTACTGTTGCGTGATACATTTGATCATCTGAAAACCGTTGCCGTAGGGTTTCGAAAACCTTTGCGGCAATCCCATTAGCCTTCGATTTACACTTTTTTAGTCCGGTTTGAATCGTTCCAATAATTTTGGATTCATTCAAAAAAATGAATTGCAAGATACTGATTTCTACCTCATTCTTTCCGGCAACTAGTGTTTGTAGGTTAAGGTGCATGTGTTTCATTATTACAGTTGTCTATGGCTCTATACCAGGCCTTTTCCAGGCTATACATCTATTATAAACCCACACTTATGTAAACGTGACAAGAAATGTGTGAAAATATTTTTGGCTTGTCGGGAGCGGCTTGCCTTACCTACAAATTCAAAGAGATCGTCACGGCTCTTATGCCTTTGCGCTTTTTATGATAGCTGACTTAAAAATATGATGCTGATTTTCTTGTCACGATTCCATATTCCTGGCTTATAAGATAGAGAACCATCGTGTTTCGTACGGAGCACGTCGTACTCATTTTTTACAGTTGTCTTAAATTCAGAGCATGTCTCCGAACTAGGAGACATGTTTTTTTTATCTTGGGGTGTCACGTTTCCCTCCCGCCTGATTTATAATAGTTGTACTCCCTATTTTCTGTAAAAACAAAGACAACATGTACAAGACAACTGTTACTACACTTCTCCTTTTTTTACTTCTGGGTAGTCTAGGTGTATTGGATGCACAAAGTGATCATCACAGCAATCATCTATTGATTAAGTTTGACCCTAGTGCAAGCTATCAGGAAATTAATAGCCTGAGAACTTCATACCATGCCGATGAACTGTGGGTCTCCCATCCTTCTGATATGAGGCTTTGGGTGGTTAACTTTTCTTCCTTCAATCCTTTTAGTAATATTCATGAGGTGGTGCAAAATGCAAAGGGTAAACCCAAAGTCAAATCTGTCGGCCTTGATGTAATTCTCGAGTTAGACTATATTACGAATAACTCAGATTTTCAGATGCAGGTGCCAGACCCACTATATCCCTGTGAACAATCCGTTTTTAATATTCGACCTAAAACGCTGCCTACCCCTATTTCGCAAGATGCGGGATTCCAAGCCGAAATAGCTATTATTGATGCTGGTGGCCCCTTTTCTGGCATAGAATACCCCATCCTTCATCATGGAAGTTACTTTGATAATTTTGTCGATTTAAATGACATTGGCGGAGATATTTTTGAATGGGATGATATACCGAACGACCAAAATGGACATGGTATACACACTGGTGGTATCGTGGCTTTGGAAAATCTACTAGGGCCTGAAGTGGAAACTAACCTAAGGTTTTACCGAGCATTCAATCAAGAGGGCACTGGTAGCTTAGGTGACGTCATTAGAAGTATCGATCATGCGGTAGAGGCTGGGACCCATGTCATCAATTGCAGCTTTGGGTATGTCATTCCTGATGGAGCTAATCCAAGCAATAATCCACCACTGAGAGAAGTCATTGATGTAGCGAGAGTACATAACGTACTATTTGTAGCAGCGGCCGGAAATGACGAACAGGACAATGATGAGTTGGAAAGAGCAACCTATCCAGCCAGTTTTAACTTAGATAATATTATTTCTGTAGCTGCTGCAGATTGTGAAGGACAATTGGCGGACTTCAGCAATTCTGGCCAATCTACCGTGGATCTAGCGGCACCTGGCGTTCATATACTTTCTACATACTTGGGCTCTACCTGGGCTATTAAGAGCGGGACATCGCAAGCTGCTCCTTTCGTAACTTATGTGGCTGGATTGTTGGCTGCCATAGCTCCTTTCGATTATCAGGAGGTCAAATGTGCTATCCTGGATGGGGTCCAGGAAAACCCTGATTTTGCTCAAAAACTCAGAACCAGTGGCATCCTGGATGGACCAGGTGCAATGACGGCATTCATGGAGGGATGTTCAGGAGGTTCGGACGATGGTCGCAGGAAGACCCTAGTGCTTCCACAGGAGCAGTTTATTCAAGGAGTCTTTCCGAACCCTAGTAAGGGAGATTTTCGTGTAGCCTTGCAACTGCAGGAGGCAGGGCCCATCAGGCTCCAAATCCTTAGTCCAACCGGGCAGTTGATCCAAGAAAGTGAACAACGATTAGAGGCTGGATCACAATTGATTGATCTACAATTGGCTACAAATTTACCACAAGGTGTATATTTGCTGAAGATTCATGGATCTAATGGAAGTGGAATTAAGAAGCTTATTAAGCAATAAATTAGAAACGCTAAAGCCTTTTGAACTCCAAAAATGAGTGAAGCTTTGGGGTTCAAAAGGCTTTTCATCTGCTGTTCTATTGATTTGTGGCTTTCTCGCCCGACATAACCTGTTTCTTACACCTCTAGGTATGAAAAAGCTACTATTCCTTTGCGGGATCTTGTCAATTACTTCCTCGTCATATTCGCAATCCCAGTCTACCATAGACTCCCTCTTGCAGCTAGCTATCGACTCAGTCTACAGCTTGCGGGTGCAGGGCGCCTATCTGGAAGCTTACGATTTCATGGTCGCCACGGAGCAGCAGTTGGCTATTGATCAGGCTAGCTGTGCCCTTTCAAGCCAGCACTCCTACCTCAAAGCGGTATGCTTATACTACCATGATAGCCTTGGTTTGTCCCTAGATAGGTTTCAAGAAGAAGTTCTTCCGGCTTACGAGGACTGCTGGGGGGAAGGACATGGTGAAACGGCTTATGTACACTATATGATTGGCCTGCTTAATGGTTCCCTGGAAGAGTATTATGCGGGTATTGATGCATTTCGAAGCTCGGCCAATATTTACGCTAACTTAGAGGATCGGATCCTAGGCGAAGAAGCTGCTGTATACCAAGAGTGCGGGTACTTATTACATAAAGTGAACGACCATGCCAGTGCATTAAAGTATCTCCATCAGGCCGAATCCATCTATCAATCTGAAATTGAGTTAGACGCTTATAGTCAGGCTGATTTTCTCAACACCTATGGTATAGTGCTTCGCGTACAAGGGAAAACGGCTGAAGCAGAAGTCAGATTCCTTGAAGCTCTACGCTTACTACTTCCCCTGAAAGGGTATTTTGAGTCTCGACGTAGAGCTGCGGTTTATCAAAACTTAAGCACCGTCAGTTTGGATTACGGAAGGTTACTTGAGAGTAGAAACTACTTAGAGTCTTCTATTCGAATTAGTAGAGATAGTAATTATCAAGACCTGCTGGCTAAAAATTATGATCAGTTAGGAACACTTGAAAAAAGAGGAGGGGAATTAGACAGCGCCATGTACTACTATGGTCTTGCCCTGGACTTAAAACAAGCACTCAAGAAAACAGAGCTCACCGAACACGTGGCAAACACTTATGAAAACTTAGGAGATATAGATGTAATAAAGGAAAATCTCCAGGCTGGGATCGAAAATTACCAATTAGGAATTGCTGAATTGATACAAGATGCCCGAGGTTTATCTCTCTACGCCAACCCAATCATTAAAGACAGAATGGTTGCCAATAGATTCTATCTGGCACAAACATTAGATCAAAAAGCACAAGCCTACCTCCAGCTATCCGACCGATCGGATAATCTAGAGGCCCTCCCCGCAGCCCTCGAAGCCTACGACAAAATTGATACGATGCTCAATCAAATCCGCCAAGGCTTGTCGGATGGAGGATCTAAATATATTCTGCAAGAAGATATTAAGAAAGTGTATGGGAAAGCGATACGTAGCTACCTGAAAGCCTTCGAGATAAGCGAGGATCAGGGAATGTTGGAAAGGGCCTATCAATTCGCCGCAAAAAATAAAGCGCTGGTCTTATTAGAAGGCTTACAAGATGAACGAGCCAAATCCTTTGCAGGAATCCCAACCTCTACGCTCCGCAAAGAGCGCCGGCTCAAGAAAGCTTATCATGAATTAGAAGCCGAAATATTGGCTGCAAGCCCTCAAGCGCCCATCCTCAGCCATGGCCCCGACAGCCTGTTCCGCCTCCGGCGCGCCTACCAAGAACTGGTGAAAGAATTAGAAGCAAAATACCCGCGCTACTACGATCTCAAATATAGTTTCGTGGCACCTGTCTCCATCAGGCAGTTGCAACGGCAACTAGGGGGGAACAGTGCCCTACTGGAGTTTTTTGTAGGAGAAGAATCCCTATTTACTTTTCTGATTACAAAAAAGAATTGGCGCTATTTTGAAGTGGAAAAACCACGTGATTTTGAATCGAAAATTCAAACCTTCCGCCAGATCGTACAACAGACTGACCCTGCGGAAAGAGAGGCTCAGTTCTCCCGCTTATCCTATGAGTTTTACCAACAATTATTAGCACAGCCATTGGCGGTTCTGGAGAAAGAAGGCAAAGTGAAGCGCCTGAAAATTATTCCTGATGAGGTCTTGCTACAATTCCCTTTTGATTTGCTACTGACAGAACCTACTGACCGTGGCCTCCAGGCCAGGACGGCACCCTATTTAATCCGTAAGTATGCGTTGAGTTATAGCTATTCTAACCAATTGGCTTTTGCTAACCGGCGAACCCGTAATAGAATCCAAAAGGCCCGTTCCGGTTTTGCGGGCTTTGGCTTAGAATACGACGACTTTACCTTGAAAGGTTTAAAAGGTACAGGCCTGGATCAAGTGGACGGAGAAAATCGGGAGATGGGGCGCCTAAAGTATTCAGATGATGAGGTACTGGCTGCTGCTGAGATACTAGGAGGGGAAACTTGGATCAATCAAGAAGCTACGAAAGCTGCTTTCTTACAACAGGCAGAGCAATATCGAATTCTCCATTTGGCGATGCATGCCTTGGTCGATGATGAGTATCCGCTGAATTCTGCTTTGATTTTCTCTCGAGTAAAGGATTCAACGGACTTTATGCTTAAAGCCTCAGATGTCTACAATATGGAAATTGGAGCTGATTTAGCCGTCTTGAGTGCTTGCAATACGGGTTTTGGAACACTGCAAAGAGGGGAGGGGGTAAGGAGTATGGCACGTGCCTTTACTTATGCAGGCTGTGCTCGGTTGATGGCCACACTCTGGGAAGCTTCCGATTACTCTACCAAAGACATCCTATTGTCCTTTTATGAGCAAGCCAAAAAGACTCCAAACACGCCTATCGATGTATTATTGCAGCAGGCAAAAATTGATTACTTGGAAAAGGCCCCACCAACATTTACCACGCCAAGCTATTGGGCACACCTGATGATTTTGGGGGATACCCTTCCACTGAAAACCGAGAATGCTAATTTCTTTGGGTTGAATGGGTACTATTTGGCCGGTGCACTAGGGGGAATAATTCTTCTGCTCTTACTCTTTCGGTATCTCACAAAAGGAAAGGTAGATCAGGCCCTCTGATTCTCTGCCTACGGCCAGTCTTTGTAAGTCCGTACCAGCAAAACAAAAAAGCCGAACAAAGTGCTTATCCCTGGCGAAAAGGCTATTTTTGAGGAAAAAACATGCGAATCATCCTCCAGCTACTAGGCTTCTATTTCTTGCTCAATACCATGGCCTGCGCTCAACCAATTGCCTTTGATCATCAAAAATTAGCCAACAGCTATAGCTCCTATAAAGAGAAGAAAATTACCGATCGCCGCTTCAAGCACCGGGATATTGAACCTATCCTCCAGGGGCTAAAGCGTCCTTTTTCTGTAGAAGAAAGAGGGCAATCCATTGAAGGAAGAGCCATTTATACCGTCAGTGTTGGGAGTGGAGATAAAACAGTTCTACTGTGGTCCCAAATGCACGGGGATGAATCCACCGCTACCATGGCGCTTTTTGATATCTTCAAATTCTTGGCTGCCGATGATGGGTTTAATGACATGCGAGATAATTTGCTCAGGGAATTAAAGATCGTTTTTATTCCTATGTTGAATCCCGATGGGGCAGAACGTTTTCAAAGACGCAACGCACTGGGAGTTGATTTGAATAGAGATGCCCTTCGCTTGGAGAGTCCTGAATCCCGAATTCTCAAGCAGATGCGGGATGAACTCGATGCCGATTGGGGATTCAATTTACACGATCAAAGCCGCTACTATGCGGCTGGGAATAACCCACACACGGCGGCCCTATCCTTCCTCGCCCCCGCCTACAATTATGAAAAAGAGGTGAATGCCAATCGGGAAAGATCTATGCGTTTGATTGGAGAAATGAACGCTGTGCTTCAGCAGTACATTCCAGGTAAGGTAGGTCGCTACAATGATGCTTTCGAGCCACGGGCCTTCGGAGATAATATTCAAAAATGGGGCACCAGTACCATTCTCATCGAAACCGGGGGCTTAAAGGGAGATCTAGAGAAACAAGAGTTGCGCAAGCTCAATTTTATCAGTATTCTTACGGCTTTACATGGGATTGCCGAAGATAGGGTTGGAGAATTTCCTGTGAGCGCCTACGATAAAATTCCCTTCAATGAGAGTAATGCTTTTCATGATGTTATTCTACGTGAGGTACAAGTGCAGAATAATGGCAACTGGTATACCGTTGATGTAGGGATAAGAAGGAGAGAATTAGGGGGAGATACCCCCCTCCCTTATTTCTTTGATGCTTACATTCATGATTTAGGAGATCTATCTACCTTCTTCGCCTATGAGTCCATCCCCGCCAGAGGGAAGCGACTCATTCCCGGTAAGATCTATCCAAAAGTAGTGTCAGATTGGAAGGCATTGAAATCGCTCAAGGTAGCTGATTTGTGGCAAAAAGGGTACACCACCGTTCGTATGGACGTCATACCAGCTAGAGATATTTTGGCCCGTATCCCTTTGAAGGTGATATCTGCCAAAGAAACGACGGAAGATAGAATTTTGCCAGGGCAACACCCCGCTTTGATTTTGCAAGAGAAAAATGTTAATCGATTGATGATCATAAATGGAATGATCTATGATCTTTCTAAAAGCAACAGAGAACGACTGGAATGGTGGAAAGGACTGTAAATAAGAGGGACTCCGAGCGCGCTCCCCTGGAACCAGACGAGAAGGCCAATGTGCTTACCCATGCATTGGGTTTACTGTTAGGAGTAATACTCACTCCGTTTATTTTATATCGAGCACAGGCCGTGCCGTCTCAGTTTTGGGGGGTACTAGTATTTATGTTGTCTCTCCTGGCGGTGTATACCAGCTCAACGATCTATCATAGTGCACGGAATGAAAGGAGTAAGTATCTATTGCGAAAACTCGACCATATTTGTATCTATTTTTTAATCGCTGGTACGCATACTCCTTTTCTCCTCATCTATTTACCCAACACCCAGGGCTATACCTATTTGGCGATCCTTTGGGGCTTGGTCGGTTTTGGAATATTCTATAAGCTGTTTTTCTTCGATAGATGGGAGTGGTTTTCCTTAGCACTTTATCTCGGGATGGGATGGATGGCCGTTTTCACTTTACCACCGATGTTGGATCAGCTGCCCAGTAGCAGTCTGTACTGGATCATCTTTGGCGGGCTTTCCTATACTATTGGGGTATATTTCTATGCTCGCCCGAGCATTAAGTATAATCATGCCATCTGGCATCTGTTTGTTATCGGAGGAAGCGCCGGTCATTTTATGGGCGTTTGGGAGGCACTCTAAGAACGGCCGTTTGCATGGGTAGCTGTTTCCCAAAAAGCAATTCGAATTCTATCAATGTGTTTATGCAACAATTCCAATTATAGGTATCTTCAAAACATGAAAAAACCAACTTTGCTGGTTCTATTACTCATAGGACTAGGGGCCTGTCGTACTGCTGATCAAAGCAGTGAAAAATCACCTGTCCAAGTTAGCGGAATCTATCCTCATTTAGCCCATTACAACCAAGAAGGAGAATGCGGGACAGGCGCTGTGGTACCCTGGGCCGATCGCCTATGGGTGATCACCTATGCACCCCACTTCCCAAGGGGATCTTCAGATAAATTATATGAAATAACATCTGATCTTCGGCAAATTGTACGCGCCGAGAGTATCGGAGGCACCCCTGCCAACCGAATGATCCACACAGAAAGCCAACAGTTATTTATTGGCCCTTACGCCATTGGCGCAGAAGGAAAAGTGCGGAGGATCCCTTATGATGTGATGCCCGGACGCCATACGGGTAATGCCCGACATTTAGAAGCACCGTCCGAAAAGCTATACTATGCTACCATGGAGGAGGGCTTTTACAGCGTAGATGCTCAAAGCCTACAGGTGGAAACCTTGTTTAAGGATGGTCATGAGAATGGTAAAAGATTGGATTATGCGCCGGGCAAAACGGCTGAAGGATATGCTGGATTGCCGGGCGCTCATGGCAAGGGCCTATATTCGGGACAAGGTGTACTGGTCTATTCCAACAATGGAGAGACTTCTCCCGAGGCGATGAAACAATTTGATATTGAATCGGGAGTGTTAGCAGAATGGGATGGTAAGAAGTGGAAAACAATTCGGCGGTCTCAATTCGTAGAAGTAACAGGGCCTGGGGGGATTTATGGCAATCCTAAACCCGAAACTGACCCCATTTGGGTGACAGGTTGGGATCATAAATCCGTCTTAGTGGGGGTGCGGGGAGATGGAGACTGGTCTTTTTTTCGCCTGCCCAAGGCGAGCCATAGTTATGACGGAGCACACGGATGGAACACGGAGTGGCCCCGCATTAGGAATATAGGAACCGGAGAAGCACCAGATTATTTGATGACCATGCACGGAATGTTCTGGTCCTTTCCGGCCAACTTCACCCGCAAAAACACGCAGGGAATTCGCCCCCGCTCCGCCTACCTAAAGGTAATTGGAGATTTCACACGTTGGAAGGAGCAATTGGTTTTCGGTTGTGATGATTCCGCACAAAAGGAATTTTTGAATAAAAGACCACAAAAGGGAGGGATAGAAGGTCCTGGTCAATCCAATTCCAATCTCTGGTTTACTAGCTTGGATACACCAGATAAACTAGGGCCAACTACGGCTTCCGGCGCGGTTTGGATGGAGGAGGAGGTTGAGTCCGACGTCTATTCCTTACCTTTCTTGTTGGCCGGATGGCCAAATCGACAAGCTTGGCTGAAAAATCATTCGGAAGGAGCAGTAGAATTGGATTTTGAGATAGATCGGACCGGAAAAGGGCAGTGGGAAGAATGGCGACGGACCCGATTGTCTGCTGGTGAAAGCCTCAATATAAAGCTAGAATCAAATGTGGAGGGGGAGTGGATACGTGCTAAAAGCAATCGGACAGCCAAGTTGAGTCTGCTGTTCAATTTTTCGGCGGAGGAATCTAGGTCGAGCGATGCTAATGCTATCTTCTCTGGCTTAGCGGGCTTGGAGGAGGAGGAAGTAATGGGAGGGCTTTTGTACGGCTTAGGGGATGATCGCAGAGCATTGGGGTTGGTTGCGCAAACTTTTACCAAAGGGGGAGCGCCCTCAAGTACGTATTATGAATTGGATGCGGCCCTGAACTTAAGACCTGCCTCAGATCAGGCCACAGAAACCTTCATTAAAGAGAAATTTGCGATTCCTAAGGAAGTCATTGAAGTAGCGTCTTCGTCGGTTCTGATTACCGATATCAAAGGGCGGCGATGGCGACTGCCTAAACGGGAGGAGCAATATACTGAACTAACGAAAGCCGGCCACTTGCGCATCTGTCGAGAAGTAGCCACCGAGCGCGATCTATTTAGTTGTCATGGTACCTTTTATGAGTTACCAGCGGAAAACGCAGATGGATTCGCCAAAATTCGTCCTATCGCTACGCATTCCTATCGCATTCACGATTACGCCTCGTATCGAGGCTTACTAGTCATGACGGGGATTTCAGCCACGGCCCAAGCTGGATCGCATTTGGTCCGCTCAGCAGATGGCAAAGCGGCTGTTTGGTTGGGAACGATTGATGACCTTTGGAAAATGGGCAAACCTACAGGAAAAGGAGGCCCCTGGTTGGACACCGCCATCGAAGCAGATGAGTATTCGGACCCTTACCTGATTGGGTTCTATGATCAGCGTGAACTTTCACTGCGTCACGATGCTGCTCAAACGGTACACTTCACCGTGGAAGTACAACCCCTTGGGCATGGCCCTTGGATCACCTATCAGGAATTTGAAGTGCCGGCCGGAGAGACTTTTAAGCATCAATTTCCAACAGCCTTTGAAGCCAGATGGATAAGATTTAAGGCTGATACAGCTTGTGCTGCCACTGCCTGGTTGATATACCAGTAGCGTTTGTTCGCATCGTTTCCTGCTGACAATAGCCTAGATCCAAGTGCCATTCACTACTCTAAAATCAAGAGCAAGACCGCTCATCGAGGGGGGAACGGATGAGTGTCGAAAAGACTAAATTTGGGCGATGGCAAAATTCTTGTGCGAAATTTTTACTGTTTATCAAGCATTTATGACTTTCCAGTCCTGGTTTTTTTTGAAAAAAGCTTGGTTATTGTGGTAAAGAAAATTACCTTTGTGCCGCCTTTAGAAAAAGAGGGCACATTTTTTTTATTCTATCACCTTTAAAAAGGACGAGCAGTGGATACTTTGAGCTACAAAACAAAGTCGGAGAACAAGGATTCCGTTGAGCGAAAGTGGTATGTCATTGATGCAGAAGGAGAGGTTGTTGGCCGCCTTTGCACTCGTATTGCTACCGTGCTTCGTGGAAAACACAAACCTTCCTATACTCCGCATTTCGATGCTGGTGATTACGTGATCGTAATCAATGCTGATAAAGTTCGATTTACTGGCGCCAAGTGGGATCAAAAAGAGTATATCACTTACTCTGGTCACCCAGGTGGTCAAAAGCGAACCGTTGCTAAGAACATGATGGCTAAGAAGCCATATGCTATCATCGAAAATGCAGTAAAAGGCATGCTTCCTAAGAATAAATTGGGAAGAGCAATGATCAAGAAACTTTTCGTTTATGCGGGAGATGAGCATCCTCATCACGCGCAGAAGCCAGAAGATTTTAAATTTTAATCAATCATTATCCGGCCAAGCGTCGGTTTGAATAAATCTGTTTAGACCATGGAAATGATTAATGCTATAGGGAGACGTAAAGCTTCGGTCGCACGGGTTTACCTTACCAAAGGAAATGGTAAGATTACAGTAAACGGTCGTGACTGGAAGGATTACTTCCCACAAGCACATATTCAATACAAGATTGTAGATCCATTCAATACTGTTGAGGTAGAAAACATCTACGACCTAAAAGTAAATGTAAAAGGCGGTGGCTTTAAGGGCCAAGCCGAGGCCGTGCGTATGGCTATTTCTCGTGCGCTTATCAAACTGAACGAGGATTTCCGCAAGCCTTTGAAAGAGAAGAAATACTTAACTAGAGATGCTCGTGTGGTTGAACGTAAGAAATACGGTAAGCCTAAAGCAAGAAAGAGCTTCCAGTTCAGTAAGCGTTAATCTATTTTTCAATTTGATGAGCTGTTTCCTTTTTGGAAATTCGTCACCTTTTAAAATTTGACAATGGAAAAGCCTACCTATAAAGATTTGTTAGATGCTGGGGTACACTTTGGCCACCTTAAGAAGAAGTGGAACCCTAAGATGTCTCCGTATATTTTCATGGAGCGCAAAGGTATCCACATTATAGATATTAACCGGACGATGGAGTGCATGGATCATGCTGCTAAAGCTTTGTATAGCTTAGCCAAGTCTGGTAAGAAGATCATGTTTGTTGCTACTAAAAAGCAAGCTCGTGATATCGTTGCTAATGCTGCGCGCAGCGTTGGAATGCCTTACGTAACCGAACGTTGGTTGGGAGGTATGATGACCAATTTCTCCACTATCCGTCGCTCTGTAAAGAAAATGCAGAACATCGAGCGTATGCTTCAAGATGGTACTTTGTCTAACGTTACGAAAAAAGAGCGATTGACTCTGACTCGTGAATTGGCAAAGTTGGACAAAGTGTTGGGCGGTATTGCGAATCTTAATCGCTTGCCTTCTGCCATCTTTATTCTTGATATCCATCACGAACACATTGCAGTAGCTGAGGCACACAAGCTGGGTCTACGCACATTCGGTGTAGTGGATACCAACTCTGATCCTAATCAAGTGGATTTCCCTATTCCAGCTAATGACGATGCTTCTAAGTCTATCGCTATTATCACGGAATACATGGTTTCTGTTATTCGCCAAGGATTGGAAGATCGCAAGCAAGCTAAAGCAGAGAAAGAAGCTACGGCTAAAGGGTAATTAAAGCCCTGAGTCTTTTGAAATGTTTTGAAGTATTGTGTAGGGGACGGTATAGACCTTACCGAAATATTTCTTTTATCACAACATCATAATATTAAATAAAAATGAGTGTAAAAATTTCTGCTGCCGACGTGAAAAAATTGCGGGACGCTACCGGTGCTGGTATGATGGACTGCAAAAAAGCACTAACTGAGGCTGAAGGAGATTATGATAAAGCAATCGAGATTCTACGTAAAAAAGGACAAAAACTCTCTGATAAAAGAGCCGATAGAGAAGCGAATGAGGGTGTTGTTATTGCAGTAGTTTCTGATGACCATAAAAAAGGCGTTATCGTTAAGTTGAGCTGTGAGACGGACTTCGTAGCGAAGAATGATGACTTCGTGAACTTGACGCAGCAGTTTGCAGATATTGCCTTGACCCATTTGCCTGCAGATCGCGATGCTTTGCTGGGATTAGCCTTCGAAGGTATCACCGTTGGAGAGAAAGTAATCGAGCAGGTTGGTGTGATCGGCGAGAAGATTGAATTGGCCTCCTACGAGAAGCTAGAAGCAGAGCAAGTTGCTCCTTATATCCACATGGGTAATAAGGCGGCTGTACTTGTCGGTTTGAATAAAGGAGATGAGAGCTTTTACCAAGCTGGTCGTGATGTAGCCATGCAAGTAGCTGCTATGCATCCTGTAGCGGTGGATAAAGACGGTGTGGATCAAAGCATCATCGAAAAGGAAATTGAGATTGGTAAAGAGGTAGCTCGTAATGAAGGTAAACCAGACAACCTGGTTGAGCGGATTGCGATGGGTAAACTGAATAAATTCTTTAAAGAAAAAACATTGCTCAATCAGCAGTTCGTAAAAGATAGCTCATTGAATGTCAGTGCTTTCTTAAAGACACAAGATAAAGAACTTACCGTTACAGATTTCAAGCATGTAACGCTCGGTTAAAAAAAACGTATAGAAAAGGCGAATTACTCGATAATTCGCCTTTTTTTTATGCCCGACTAAGGACACTGCTGGTAGAGAGAAAATGATCTGTGATGAAAGCTTTTCCAGCCTGTATAGCCTAAGCCCACCACCACCCAATGAACGAAAATAAATTAGGAAATGGCTATAAAGTATAAACGTATTCTGCTCAAATTGAGCGGAGAGTCCTTGATGGGGGATCAGGGATTTGGCATTTCCCCGGAGATGCTACAGCACTATGCTGACCAAATTAAACAACTGATAGACTTAAAGGTGGAAGTGGCTATCGTAATTGGAGGTGGTAACATCTTCCGCGGATTGCAAGCCAAAAGTTCCGGTATCGAACGTGTCCAAGGTGATTATATGGGCATGCTGGCTACCGTTATCAATGGCATGGCACTGCAAAGTGCGTTGGAAGGCCAGGGGGTCTATACCCGTTTGATCTCTGCCATCGAGATGAAACAAATTGCAGAACCCTACATTCGCCGCCGCGCTATTCGCCACCTAGAGAAAGGCCGAGTCGTAATCTTCTCCGCTGGTACGGGAAGTCCATACTTCACCACTGACTCTGCTGCCGCTTTGCGCGCCAACGAAATTAGTGCAGATGTTATTCTTAAAGGGACTAGGGTAGATGGTGTATACTCTGCTGATCCCGAAAAGGACCCCAATGCAATCAAATTTGATACCATTACCTTCTCTAAAGTGATAAGCCTTGGACTGAATGTAATGGATATGACTGCCTTCACTCTGTGTAAAGAGAATGATCTTCCGATAGTAGTTTTCGATATTAATGTCAAAAACAACTTAATGGGTATCGTTCAGGGTGAACGAATTGGCACCTTAGTAGAAGTCTAAGACCGCTTTAAGCCACAATGCCTTTGAGGTAAGGCATTAAAAATATAGCCGGATTCTTCTGCAGCTCATGTTAGATGGATCTGGCCATCTTATCTGTCGATTTTTCCCCCTTCTATTGGCCTAATCCCCCCTTTCTTCCCGTTTTCTCAAGACCTACCTTTAGGTGAAAAGCTCCGATGAAATCAACTCACTCTACGGTTCCTAGTGCAAACAAGGAAAAATCCATTGCTACCATCAGCAAGCAAGTCAAGCCCATTCCTACACAACAACTACTGAAGCTGAAAGGCGGCGGAAATCCCTGGATTGATGCCAGCTAAATTACAGGTACGGTCCGTAGGTTTGTAATCGCTATCTGGGAAATGCAGTAACTACCTGTTGGTCCGTACCTTAATCTTCCTATCCACTAGCAAAACCAATAGTGGCTAGGCTCAAGGTCAAATCTTTGACGGTCAGCAATTGCATTCCGCAGGCTTCCAGTGTGGCTCCTGTCGTTATTACATCATCTACTAACAACACATGCTTTCCTCGCAGCGCTTTTCCCGTTTTTAACTGAAAAGCTTCTTGCACATTGTTCATTCGTTCTATACGACTTTTGCGCGTCTGAGTTTGGGTGAAGTTGCGCCGTTCTAGGGTGTGAGAATAATAGGGTTTCCCCATACTAGTAGACAAGCCCTGGGCAAAGGTTTCACTTTGATTATAACCGCGTAGATGTTGTTTCCGCCGATGTAAGGGGACCGGAATAATACAATCGATTTCCTGAAATAAGGGACTGTCTTTCAACAGACTACCATAGGATTGCCCCAATTGCCTACCTACCGCAGGCTTATTGTTGTATTTCAACTGATGGATGAGTTGCTGCGTCCGCCCTCCTTTGATGAAATAAAACAGCGAAGCCGCCGCTTGCAATGGAAGGCGGCCCCAAAATCTTTCCATTAAGGCATTGTCAGGATCGAGGTGGAAATCTGTTTTGGGTAATTTGTGCTGGCAAGTAAAGCAGAGGATCTCTCCACGGGCAGGCTTTTTTCTTTCACAAACCAAACAGAGCTGAGGATAGAACAAAGAGAAGCAATGTTCTAGCCCTTCAAGAATAGGGTGTAGGTACATAGAGCGCGTGATTTAAGGGGAACTATCAGTAGCTGATCGCTCCCATCAAGACAAAAAAAAGTCTGTCTCACTGAAGTAAGACAGACACATCAAAACAAAACGAAAAACCAACTTTAAACAAGTCTCTTTATATAGTTCTTAAAACTAGAATCAGTTCTACTTTGTTGCAAATGTCTGGATAATTTTTGAATTAACCCCACTAATTGCGGGAAAAAATTATCATTAATTCGCATTATAAGCCTTTAATCTCACCGGAATGTCAATTTCTTGACCTCTACGGTGGACCTTCACGTTTATCACTTCTCCTACTTTGGCTCGACCGATCACTTCTTGTAGGTCTGGAACACTGTTGATCTTGCGTTCCTCTATGGCTACAATTACATCTTGCTCCAACATTCCTGAGTATTGGGCGGAGCCACCGTCAATCAATTCACTAACAACAACACCTTGGCTGATACTAATGTTCAAATCTTGAGCCGCATCATCATCAAGCTCGTAGATGTGCACACCTAAGTAGGCTCTTTGATACGTTCCATATTCGATAATATCATCGACGATACGTGTAACTAGATCAACAGGAATGGCGAAAGAGTAGCCTTGGTAGCTTCCCGAACGCGTCGCGATAGCGGTATTGATGCCCAGTAATCTTCCCTGGGTATCTACTAGCGCTCCTCCACTATTGCCAGGATTTACCGCAGCATCGGTTTGGATAAAAGCTTCGATGGCATCGCCACCGCCTAAAATACGGATGCTCCTCCCTTTGGCACTGATGATTCCTGCAGTTACCGTAGAAGTTAGATCGAAAGGGTTGCCAACGGCAAGGACCCATTCACCAACCTGGGAAGCGTCCGAGTTGCCTGGCTTCAAAGTAGGAAGACCATCCGCTTCAATTTTGATAACGGCGAGGTCCGTCTTCTTATCGGTACCCACAACATTGGCCTTGAAGGTTCGGTTATCATGTAAAGTCACGGATACTTGATCCGCACCATCAACAACGTGGTTATTGGTAATGATATAGCCATCTCTAGAGTAGATAACACCGGAGCCAGTCCCGCCTCTCGGCGCGCCACCATCTTCAAAGAAGAAGCGGAAGGGGTTATTGGATTCGTTAGGATTAGCCTCCGTTCTAGAGGATATATGAACAACTGCTGGAGTTGCCAAGGCGGCAGCTGCCTTAAAATCAAAGGGAGCAGTCGCCGAATTGTTACTTCCTGGTGAAGTATTGAACTTCACTTGTTGAATAGCAGGGGTAGAGGTAGGTGAATAATTTATCGTATCCGACTTGTCGTTCATTAGATAGATGCCTCCGAGGGTAATGAGTCCCCCGAAAACGCCAGCCAGTACAGTCGAAAATAACTTTTTCATATTTTCGTTTTATTTTCGTTTAAAAATAACAGAGGGGCATAGTCCATGCCTTGCATACAAAAATAACTACTTACCTTTACCAATGGTTATTTTACAGATTTAGTTTAACAGGACATTAACTATAATAATGAAGGAACGGAGGGCGGAATTACAGGGGGTGGATCTAGATAAGATACTCCTGCCTGAAACTCCACTGGAAAAACTGATCATACAAGATAAGGGATTCAGGAGAGGATTATTGTGGGGCGTACCTAGATACGGTCATCCTGAAGGGGAAGTCTACAAGCATATTCGCGATGTTTTCGATAACATTGATCGCCTACAAGTATCGCAAATGGCAAGAGAGCGACTCCGCTTAGTTGCCTTAGTTCACGACTCCTTTAAACACAAAGAGGATAAAAGGAAACCTCGGGACTGGTCGAAGCACCATGGAGTGCTCGCTCGTCAGTTTCTTGCCCACTATACTGATGATGAAGTGGTACTCACGATTACCGAAATGCACGATGAGGCCTATTACATTTGGCGCCTGAAGAAATTGTATAAGCGGGAGGTGGAAGGAGAGCAACGACTCATCAAGCTGCTAAGTCGCTTAGGAGATAGCCTCCAATTGTTCTACTTATTCTTCAAATGCGATACCTGTACCGGTGATAAAATTCAATCTCCCCTCCGTTGGTTTGAACAGAACATTGAAGGCATAGAGGTGGTGGATCTCTTCGGATGAATGGATCGAATCTACAGCCTAAAGGTAAACAGCCTATCCGATCTGCTCTGACAGAGTGTTTACTCCTGCTAACCTAAGCATTGCAGCTCCTAGATCAAAACACCACTCCCACCTAAGTTTCACCCTTCTTGGAGCACCTTTCGAAAAAAAAGTAAAAAAAAAGTTTTCAGTCGGAACTTTTTATCTGTCATGCCAGTTGGTTTGATTGTGACTGCCTGTGAGCGTAGAGCGGAAAGACAAGGTTAACGAAGCTTTCCATACTACCGGGGCGTATTTTAATCATCCTTTAGTTCGATCGTTGGGGCGTTAAATAGACCTTTATTTTTCAAGCCTTCGGTTCAAAACACTATATTTATGATGGTAATGACAGCAGACAAAAACACCGAGCGCCGCGAACGTATTTTCGAAGAGGAATTCATGCCTCAGATCGATGCGCTATATACGTTTGCGTATCATCTGACTTATAACGAGGATGATGCCAATGATTTGGTGCAAGACACCTACCTGAAGGCCTATCGATTCATCGACAATTACATCGAAGGGACTAACGCTAAAGCCTGGTTGTTCAAGATTCTAAAGAATGCTTTTATCAATCAGTATCGCAAACGTACCAAACAGCCTACTCGTGTAGACTATGAAGAGGTGATCAATTTCCACGAGGAAGAAGACACCAACTACTCTAGCTACATGGACATGCGCGAGGAAATGTTCCAAGCCATGATGGGGGATGAGGTAACGAATGCGATTAACGCTTTGCCAGTTGACTTCCGCGTTGTAATTTTGCTATGCGACATTGAAGGCTTTACCTATGAGGAAATTGCGAAGATCGTTGATATCCCAATAGGGACCGTTCGCTCAAGGTTGCACCGAGCAAGAAATATGCTCAAAGTAGAATTGCGTAATTATGCTGCTTCCCTGGGATACCAGGATAAGCGTTCGAAATAATATATTTTATAACCAAAAGCTATTTAGCTTTTCCCCAAGAAGCCTGCCCGGCGCCTTTTTCTCTGACTAACTAAGTTTGTTGCGAAAAAATAATCCTTTCGGAGAAAAGGGTCGGGCGGGTTTCATTCAGACGAGAAATGTCACGCATCTGTACATTTCAAAAAAATTAGCGCCATGTTACCAAACAGTTTATTTATCGATCCGTGTAATGCTTTTCCCAGACCTTTTGGTGGAAGTTGTGCAGCGATTGGTTTCGGTGGCAGCGCAGTGGGACACTAAATAGTCAAAAAAGTAAAGCCATGAGAGATCAAAATTATCTAGACCTGGTCAAAAAAGTTACCATGTACTTGGATAATGAGTTAAGCGAAAAGGAAGAAAGAGCGCTACTCAGTGAAATAAAAGCTAATCCAGCCTATCTGAAAGTCCTAAGCCGGGAAAAATCCTTCCGAGAATTTATCAAGACCAAGATCCACCGTCGCAAACCCTCTCCTGCTTTAATTGAGTCTATCAAGGATAAAATCCGTACTTCCTCTCCGGTTTAACACACCTATCCTACATATAAATCCTATTATCTCTTGTGGCTTACTGCTTGACACAGCAGTAGCAGTCTATGCTTATTGTTTACTATTCTGACAATTCTTGTAAACCCTGCAGGAATTGTCAGGATTAAATTTTCCGTTCCGACCTGCTGTAATTTTAGGTCGCCTTTCCTACTCTTTTTGATCTAAATCGAACATAAAGCTGTTTTTCAACGTTTTATAGATAAGAGAACATGCCGGAGGATGAGTTTCTCGTGGTTTTGATATGAAATAGGGTAGTTGTTCTCTTTTGCCATCAGTATTTTTCTCCTCCAAACTTGCTGCAGATAGCAAGTCTTTCCCTACAGATTTATTCATTAATAGGTTAATGTATAGAAGTGTTTGAGTCGCCTTGTCTCAGAACAGGTCTACAATGTACCCTGTTTGGCGCAATGCAGCATACCTTTATCATATACCCCATAAAACATTACTTCCATGAGTGAAGCACCCAATATCACAATTAATCAATCCGTTGCCATTTTGGTAGACGGTAATAACATAGAACTCAGCTTACATAGTCTAGTTGGCGCTAAAAATGCGATGATCAATTTCGATACCTTGATCCCCAAGTTATTAGATAATCGAGGATTAAGCAGAATGATCTATTTCCGAGAAGGCAAGAGCATTTCCAGTAAGCTAGCTGAACGATTGCATAGCCATTATCATGGCTCTGTTACCCCTTGTTACAAGTCGGCCGATATACCCTTGACCATTAAAGCAACTCAAATTGCACCGAAGGTGGATACGATCATTATCCTTTCCGGCGATGCTGACTACGTAGAACTGGTTCGCCACCTTAAGTCGGAGGGCGTCCGAGTTGAAATTGCTGCCGTAGAAAAGAATACTGCCGCCATCCTAAAGGAGGAGGCTGATTATTTTACCGCTATTACCGAGGAGGACTGCTTTATCTTTAAGCACCACAAAGGAGGCAAGTCCGTTGGTAAAAAGAAGTAATTCAGAGAGGACTCATCTGATAAAGTTCCTTTCCTTTAGAAACATAACTTGCTCCTCAAAAGCTAATTTTGAAATCTCTGGATCCGGCATGGGCATACCTGTGTCATCCAAATGAGATGGGGTGAAGATGTGTCCACAATTCTCGTAAACCTTTAACTGACAATCATAGTTTAGGGAATCCATTTTTTGCTTGAATTGCTCGGCGAATGAGGTCGGAGTGACTCTATCTGTGCGCCCTTGCAGGATCAAAGTGGGGGGGATTTGCTGCCCGCTTTGCAAGTTCTCTAGGGCCGAAAGACCGCTGGCATCGGTGCCCTCCTGTAGCAGACTTTTGAAGTAGCCTTCTTGAGTATCGATGGCTGGAGAAACGAGTACTAAGGCATTTGGAACAGAACTTTCTTCACCCTCCTCTTCCTGCAATACACTGATCGAGGATATTAAATGCCCGCCTGCGGATAAGCCCTTCCCGACGATCCGATTTTTATCAATACTTAAGGATTTCGAATGCGTGCGGATCCAACGGATCGCATCACGTGTATCTTCCATCGCCTCTACCGGGGTGATATCCGCCCGATTGGATAGCCGATATTCTACGGCTATTCCTATCATACCGTTTTCAGCGGCGTGTTTTGCACTTCCAAAAGTCCAATCAGCATGGCCGGCCATCCAACCACCCCCGTGGAAGGCGGCTAGGGCTGGATAGCTGCTATTGGAGTCAAACGGCTCGGGTTTGAAAATGTGTGCTTCCAGTTGTAATCCTTTCTCTGATTTATAAACCTGAATTTCGTGGCCTTTTCTGGCTGCTAATAGTTCGGCTTCCAGGGCTTTGGCTTGTTCACAGATCCGATCTGTTTGACAATTCGAGATAAAGTCTTGCAAGAATTTATTTCCATTGATCCAGGTGTATTGCTCTAGGTGATCCTGGATGAACTGGAATGACCAATAGTCTTTTAAGGCGGGATTCCGGAATTGCTGTGCGACAAAGGAAAGGGCCGATTGTGTCTGCATTTGTCCCAGATAAATTGACTGGTCCTTTTCATCCACTCGTTGTTCTCTCATCTTTAATCCTAGCCAGGTATTGGCGCACTTCTTATACGTTTCTAGAGATAAGAACTCTGGGCGATCAATTGAATACTCTAGCTTCTTCATGACTTCGGAATTTGGAGCGACTTTTTGGCCGGTAAATCGATGGTGCCATTCTGGGTAACGAATTAGTAATCGATCAAAACTGTATTCTACAGAGGCCCGGTTGACCTTGACGAAGTCATCGGAAAGAGCATTGCCCAGGTCTGCCTTGCGTTGTTCCAGGCTGGATAAGTAGACCCCTCGGATGGAGTCTATAATGTGTATGAAGTCGTCTTCCGCTTTACGGTGAAGCGTATACCAGTTGTCACTGAGATATTTATCCACCTCTTTATTGATCCTTCTGTCAGATACTAGGTGTTGGTTTTCTTGAACTAAATCGCCTAGAAAAGAAATAGAATCTGCTGTAATGTTTAGTTCTACCGTGCTGCCGGGCTGCAAGAAGATTTCATAATCTTCTCCATCGACATTTAATCGAAGAATGGTGCTAAAGTCCAATGCTTGCTTGATAATAAAAGAGCCTTCTTCATTAACACTTATCTGCTCTTCGCCCAGGGTGATCCGGTTTACATTTCCTCCTACTTTAGCTGCAATGGTACCTGAGGCGTTTTTTGTACTGGACTCTTGACAACTTGTGAAAAGGAAGATGAATAGTAATAGTGTAAGCGAGGTTTTAGACATACTTATAGAATTTGACATATTATGTATGGCGTATTGAAAATGGTCTCCGCCAATTTACTTTTCGTGATATAGGATTATTACTTCTTCTATCTGGAAGTTGGGAGGGATGACCCCATAGCTAATCGGACAGAAGAATAAGATAGGTGGAGATAGTCTTTGTTATAGAGACGTAGTGGTAGCTGAAAGGTTGGAGGTTTGAAACGCTTTTATTGGATTTTAATCGAAGGGAAAACGGAATGGAATATCGCACGGAAAATCTACCTCGGATGCGCTGATTTCCCATGCCCTGGCCCATATTCACTAATTAACAGACCTACCTGTTCACGGACCCAGTTCTGTTGTTGACCGTACACAGACAAATATTCTGTAATAAATAACAGACGGCTCCCAATTTTTCCTTAATATAGCAGCCCTCTTTTAAACGTATTAGTATAGTGCCCTTGCCTAGTCAGTGACCAAAGTAAACAAGTAGTCATAGCAATGGATATGCACCTCTGACATAACTATACTATTAAGGAAACGCTTAAAATTAAATATCTTCTCTGACGACTTTACTGGTCGGCTACCCAATCTGAATGGTAGTGTTTGACTACGAAGGAGAACAACTGTCAGAGCATAAAACAAAACGTATGAGCCGTAAAATCCGTATGGGAATGGTAGGCGGTGGCCGAGGAGCTTTTATCGGTGCCGTCCACAGAATGGCAGCCGCACTAGATGGACAGATCGAATTCGTTTGCGGAGCCTTTAGCAGTAATCCAGAAAGATCCAAAGCTTCTGGAGAAGATTTTTTCCTCCCTTCTGATCGCGTTTATGGCAGCTACGCCGAAATGATCGAAACAGAAAAGAACCTTCCTGAGGATGTTAGAATGGACTTTATCTCCATCGTAACGCCAAATCATGTACATTTTGGCCCAGCCAAAATGGCATTGGAAAATGGTTTTCACGTAGTGTGTGATAAGCCTTTGTGTTTTGATATGGAGGAGGCCCTGGAATTGGAGCGCCTGGTCAAGGAAACCGGACTGATCTTTGCTTTGACGCATAATTACACCGCGTACCCGATGGTGAAGCATGCTCGAGCGATGATTCGCAATGGCGAATTGGGAGAGGTTAGAAAGGTAGTAGTGGAGTATCCGCAGGGCTGGCTAGCCACCAAATTGGAAGATTCCGATCAAAAGCAAGCTGCCTGGCGTACGGATCCAAAGCGTTCTGGTATTGCTGGAGCGATGGGGGATATTGGTACACATGCTGAAAATTTAGCAGAGTATATCACCGGACTGGAGATATCTGAACTATGTGCAGACTTGAGCACTTTTGTTGATGGTCGTCTATTAGATGATGATGGGAATGTGCTGCTCCGCTTCAACAATGGAGCTAAGGGAGTGTTGCATGCGAGCCAGATTTCGGTGGGAGAGGAGAATGCTCTCAACATTCGAGTGTATGGTGAAAAAGGAGGTTTGGAATGGCATCAAATGGAACCCAATACCTTAATTGCCAAATGGATGGATAAACCAACCCAGATCCTTAGAACAGGGGTGGGGGAGTTGTCTCCAGCGTCTACCGCTCATACGCGAATTCCAGCGGGGCACCCCGAAGGCTACTTGGAGGCCTTTGCCAGTTTATACCGAAACGTGGCTTACTGCATCCAAGCCAGAGTTGGAGGTAAGCAAGTGGATCCATTGTATGAGGATTTCCCAACTGTATCAGATGGGGTACGTGGAATGAAGTTTATCCAGAAGGTAGTTGAATCTAGCAATAGTGACCAAAAGTGGGTCAAAGTCTAAGCTGCTCTTGATGAGTGCGCGTTTCGCATTAGTTTTATTAGCATAAAAAATAGCATTGATGAAAACGATAAAAGGACCAGCAATATTTTTAGCTCAATTCATGGGCGATGAAGCTCCCTTCAATAGCCTAGAGGGAATTTGCCAATATATGGCAAATCATGGATACAAGGGGGTACAGATCCCTGCTTGGGATGATCGCTTGATCGATTTAGAGAAGGCGGCCGAGAGTAAGACTTACTGTGATGAATTGAAGGGAAAGGTAGGGGAATTTGGCTTAGAAATCACGGAATTAGCCACGCACTTGCAAGGACAATTGGTGGCGGTGCATCCGGCCTATGATAGTATGTTTGACGCTTTCGCTCCGGCGGAGGTACACAATAATCCGAAGGCACGTACCGAGTGGGCGGTGAATCAGGTGACCCTAGGTGCTAAGGCCAGCCGGAATATGGGCTTGGACTCTCATGTAACTTTCTCGGGAGCCCTATTATGGCCTTTCGTTTATCCTTGGCCACAACGCCCGGCAGGTTTGGTGGAGATGGGATTCAAGGAGCTAGCGGATAGATGGCGTCCGATTTTGGATGCCCACGAAGAAGTGGGAGTGGATGTGTGCTATGAGTTACACCCAGGAGAAGACTTGCACGATGGAATTTCCTTCGAAATGTTTGTAGAGGAGTTAGGTGGGCATAAGCGCG
>JAHQWA010000636.1 GCA_019634045.1 Saprospiraceae bacterium | reverse complement strand
ATCGGAGGCCAGGTGACGCAACACGGTACCATTTGGAATCGAAGATAATTTCCATTTAACACCGTCAAAACTCAGCAGGCCTTCGGAGTTTCCGACTAAAATCCTGCCCTGTTTATCTACGGTTACGCACCAGTTAGTTCGATTTGCCTTATAATCTCTTGGGGAATACTCTTGCATGTATGGCAATCCTAAGTCCTTTAGGTTGGAATTCCTGTCAAGTATCTGCGAAACTATAGTTAAAGGAGTTTGTACCCCGAAAAAGACAAATAAAAAATATATCCTGATGGACTTCATCCTACCGCTGAATTGAATTACGTGAAAATACTGAATAATAGTTAGAAGTAGGATGTATCATTTGGCTTTGAAAAACTGTCCATGAGTAGAACCCACCAGAAGACAAAAGGAAAGCCAGTCCTGAATAATTCAAGACTGGCCCAATAAGATGGATCTTTGTAGTCCACTACAATTCAAGGAGACATCATTTTATGGCTGGATAAGTAGGCGTTTGGTAATGATGGCACGTCCATTTTGCTTCAGTGAAATCAGGTAAATACCAGGGTGCAGGTTTTGCCAGTCAAAAGAGGTTGTCTGGCCAAACAGCTCATTTACGGGTATTTGTCGTATCACTTTTCCGGATATGTCTAGCACTTCTATTTGACCGCTCTCACCCTTCCAATTAGGAAACTTGAGGCTGATTTGGCCATTGCTGGGGTTGGGATAAACAGATAGTTGTTCTTGCTCTTTTTCATTCTTCACTCCCAGCAGGTATCCTTGGTTAGCGTGGTTTAAGTTTGGGTTGGAATTAGCGAAGCGCCCAGAGGCCTGTCCATTAATCCCGATATCCACAAAAGTGGCCGTAGCGTAAGTGTTTATTGTTGAACTTTCTACCATAAGTCCCCACTGCATTTCTTCGCCCATTGGCATAGTAGTTTTAAATAGCAGTCTCCAACTATAGCCATTCTTAGAGGCATAGCTATAGAAGCTATTCCCTTTTCTCTTCAGTTTTACCCATTTGGGATAGCCACCTGTCATTCGTTTTTGCAGCTGTTGCGAGCTAGCGTAGGCTTCGCTTCTGTGACGTTGGTAGGCATTTCTGGAGAAAGGCTTAAGGAGTGCGGCGATAAACCTAGAACCAGGGTTACAGTTTTCTCTCATCATAACTCCAGCCCTAGCTTTTTGGCTCATTTGACTTACCTTGGCTACTATGGAGCCATCACCATTCATCGGGAAGGAGATAAATGTAATGTCATCCTCTTGTGCTAGCAAGGCATTTTCTTGGCTACCAAGTTCCCAGCTTTCGTTTGCAGCATTAAATTCATAAGTACTTCCTTCTCTGTCTATTTCGGGAAGACAGGCTTGCAGGCAGGCTAATCCGGTAGGATCTTCCTGTACCTGAATAGTTTTGGTGCAAGAAGTGATTAGAGCACCATCCTGTTCCAAGTAGAAAGTGACTTGATGCACACCGATGGGGAAGAATTCAGTAAATTCACTCCCTTCTATCGAGTTGCGATCGTTACGGATGGTGAAACCTTGCGAGCAACCTGAGCTTTCTATATCTATCTCCACTAAAACTTCAGTACCACATACTCCATCCCGATTTTCGTTAGCTGCATAGGTGCTTGCGTGGCAGTCTAGCACAAAATCATAGCTGGACTCTACTGAAATGTTGGTCTCGCAAAGAGGAGTAGGATTTCCTTTTTGGAACACCTTGATCGTTTGAGTACCTACATCTTCACAACTTAGGTAGGGAGGATCTATTACAAATAACTCATCACAGAATTCTCCACTGGGATTAGTGATAGCTATTTCATCCATAGTGAGGTATCTTTCGGACTCCTCTCCTACCTTAACTACGGTATTGGCTACACAAAAGGCATTAGGGGTCCCTTCAAAGGAAAGGCTGAAATTTACCTTGCAATGAGATTGATTGCCGGCGTGATCTGTAGCCGTGAATATGAGTTCGTGACTTCCCAATCCGAATAGATCTGCAAAAGAAGATCCCTCTTGATCATTTAGGTTGTTCGTAATGGTTACGGGGCCACAGTTATCGGTGGCTTCAACGAAATAATGGATTTCATTCAGGCAGGTAGGAGTCGTAGAGCAACTATAAGAATCACAAAATGAAGAGCTGAAAATGGGAGCTTGATCATCCATTCCATTGCTTTCTTTTACCTCTATATTTTGCACGCTACGGCAATTGGGATCCGTTGGCGATTCACTTATTAATTGATATTGACCAGCAGGAAGTGCCAATAAAAACGCATTGCTGTTTGCTGTGACACCAAATACTTGACCACTTGGTAGCAAGCTAATCTTCATGGGGAGGCCAAAGGTTTCTCTATCAAATGCAGGAGAGATGCCCACTTTGTAAGGTGCCTGGGCTGTACAGCTGAAGTTGTATTGCTCGAATTGGATATCGTAAAGAGTAGTGATTTTGATAATCTCAAGTTCTTGTGTCGTTGTGCCGCAAGAGGGTGAACCTATTGCGGAGGTCGTAAAAGTGTATTTCCCTGGCTGAATCGGCATGGTAAAACTGTTGGCATCTTTGTCTAACCGTACCCGCAGATTACCAGGGTGTATTCTAACTAAAAGATCCTGCCCAAACGGACTGTTAAGTTCCGCCGGCTTTATGACGAGAATTGCTTCTTCTGGACAATCACCTCCCGAACCCTCAGATTGTTTTAGCGAAATATTTGTACTGCAATTGGGGTCATCAGTAGGAATTGCTGGTAGAGGCTGAGTTTGGTGTAAGGCAAATAGGCATAGGCCAAGTACCCGTAGACGGGTAAAGATCGTTTTCATTTGTTTTTAGGTTTAAAGGTGTTGTAATACTTGTTTTCTGGATAGTTGCTAGAAAATCTTCTTTGCAAAATTGTTGATGCAAATGTATTGGGAGAACAGGGGGTAAGTCCAATAGAGTTGAGTGGTTGGTGGTCCTAATGAGTAGCTGGTAGGATATTGTTCTTAGAAGCTGTTTGAGCTCATCTGGCTGCTAGATAGGTGTAACAATGCCACTTTTCGGCTCTTTATCGTCACATAGCCCTGCTTTTCTCCTCAAAAAGAGCCTCACTTGGCAAAAAATAGACCAATAACGAATTCCAAAAGCCAAACTCAAACAGCTTCTTGGCAGTAGAAGAGATGGGACTTATTGAGACGCCTTGATGGATAGAAATTCCTTTTTGCCTTTAGGTGTGAGATAGGGATAGATAAATTCCGACAAAATGTTCTTGTATTGTACCGCTTGATTACTGTGATCTGTATCTAAAACTTCAGAAGAAGAGATCCAGAAATCGCCTACAATACTCATACGTTTCTGCAAATTGCTAAACTCTCCTTCAAACTCCTCTGCTCGAACAAGCCCCTGTTGTTGTAAGAGCACTACGATGCTTCCAAATTGCTGTCTTCGAATCTCCTGAAGCTGTAAATAGTGCTGGTGTATTTCCTGATTCTCCCGCATTATCTGTACGAAGTCAAGCATAAAAAACTTGAAGTCTAGGAAGGCTCCAATCATGGCTGCATTGGATTGAAAAATCAGTGGTAATCCCATCTCCATTGCCAGTAGATCACGGAAAATATTATCCATACGTTCCACTAACTGTAGATATAGCGCTTTGATGATGTCTTGTCTTTTTTTGAAATGATAGTTGAGGTTTCCCTGGCTAATGCCCATTTCCTTAGCAATGGTCCTCAAGGTAACTTGAGATAAGCCACGTTCATTAAATAATCCCAGGCTGGTATGTAGTATTCTATCCTTGGTTTTCATCTTTTCAAGATATGCTCCTCAATATATAAAGTAGAATTTTAAAATTAGTAAACTTGACCTAAATTATCTTTTTTAGTAACTTTGACCTAAATTATAGAAATGAAAACAATCATCATAGGAGGAGGAATAGCTGGCTTGACTACGGCCATTGCTCTTGAACAGCAAGGTATTGATACGCATGTTTACGAAGCCCAATCAAGCTTGGGTGTGGCAGGGGCAGGGATTTGGATGGCAACAAATGCCATGCAGGTTTTTGAGCGTCTGGGGTTAGCCGATGATATCAAGCAGCGAGGAATGCCATTAGATAAGATTGAGATAGCGGATTATAGACTAAAAACTATTCAAGCTACCTCTCAATTATTGTTTGTAGAAGCGTATGGATTTTCGGTTACCTCAATTCTTCGTAGTAGATTGAGAGATACCTTGGTTGAACATTATGGGAAGCCGGTCCACACCGCTAAGCGCTTAGATCGGGTTCTAGACAATGGTCAATCTGTTAAAGCCTTTTTTACCGACGGATCTCATGTCTCGGGCGAAATCTTAATTGGTGCAGATGGTATACATTCGGCCGTTCGCCAAGAGCTTTTCCCGAAGAGCCAAATCAGATACTCGGGGCAGACCTGTTGGCGTGGAATTGCTGATATCGCCTTGGAGGCTCCGTACGAGCGGGCATGTGTGGAGACATGGGGAAAGAAATACCGTTTTGGTCTTTCAGTAATATCTGATAAAGAAGTGTATTGGTTTGCCGTAGCTAAGGCTCCTCGCGGCGAAAAAGATGATCGCTCTTTTATCAAAGAGAAGTTACAAAGCATGTATGCTGAATTTAGTGAGCCGATCCCCTCTATCCTTTCAGCGACCCCTTCGCATCGCATTATCCGAAATGATATTACGGATCTGCTACCGATTAGAGATTGGCATAAGGGGCGGATATGCTTGATTGGAGACGCTGCACATGCTACCACTCCAAATATGGGACAGGGCGGGGGACAGGCAGTAGAAGATGCCTGGTTTCTGAGCAGGGTTTTAGGAGAAGAAAAAGATTATCGGCTAGCGTTTCAGCAATTTCAGAAGAAACGCCAAAAGAAAGTGACACAGGTGGTCAAAACTTCTTGGCAAATCGGAAAAGTGGCGCATCTATCCTTCGGGCAAGGACTACGTAATTTCCTATTGAGAAATACTCCAAAATCTATAGCGGAGAAGCGAATGTTGGACCTTTACAGCATTGATTACTGAGCGAGATTTGATGAAAAATGAGGTGTAACCAAATGAACCAATTCTCATTATGGAAATAAAACGCCTCATGAAAAAACGCGCGCTCTGCTACATGTATCTACTGATTTCTAGTATTTCATTCACACAAAACTTAGTTCCAAATCCTGGGTTCGAAGCCTGTTATAAGAAACCCGTTCGTTGGTCGGGGCATGCTGGGCATTTTAACAATATCAGCCAGAAGTGGATGTCCCCAAATCAAGGTTCTCCCGATGTCATTTGGGAGGAATCCATGCATTCTCTTTATCCGACACGGAAAGGGATTTCTTTTGAAGGGCATGAGGCGCGTAGCGGGGATAAGATGAT
>JAHQWA010000635.1 GCA_019634045.1 Saprospiraceae bacterium | reverse complement strand
CCTCTCCCTTACTTAGCCCGCTAAATGCCCTCAAGGAGCTATAGCTGGAACCATAAATCATTGATCCTCAGTTTGAACAAATTTTAAACATACTCTTAGTTTCCATAAACTTAGAAGGTCTTTTTAATTTTAATTTGGAATTTTAATTTATTCATCGTAATTTTACGATTGATATGGGACATACAAAACCTGAAGACTTTTCTGCACGCCATAATCGCTTGGCTGAAATAGCTAAAGCACTAGCACATCCAGCACGGATTGCAATCCTCGAGGTATTGGTGCAGAAAGGGAATTGTTTTTGTGGCGATATAGTAGCTGAGATACCCTTGTCACAAGCTTCCGTGTCTCAACATCTAAAAGCCATGAAATCTGCCGGATTGATTAAAGGAGAAATTGACGGAAAATTTTCTTGTTATTGTGTGAATGGCAGTGCTTGTTTAGAAGCTCAGAAACTACTGGGGCATTTGTTTGAACAAGTTAGAACTTGCTGCTAGCCAAAATTGATTTAAATTTTTTTACACACATCCATCGTTTTTTTACGATGAATAATTTTTCATTTTTTTAAAACCAATTACTATGCTTAATTTCTTAAGTTCTGTTTTAGACTGTTGTGGAGGAGATGATGATTGCTGTGGTGGCCAAACTGGCTGCTGCTAGACTCCTCGACCTGTGCCGCTACCTGTAAGTAGGGCACAGGTCTTAAGCTTTGCGTACTTTATGGCTGATAGGCTTGTAATAGCGCCATTAAATCATCCAAGGTATTGGCTTCGGTAGCTGGCTTGTCTTTTCGCCAGCGCAACATTCTGGGGAACCGAAGTGCTACGCCACTTTTGTGCCTTTTGGAGCGTTGAATGCCTTCAAATGCAATTTCAAAAACGTGATGTGGTTTAACTTGTCGTACCGGACCAAATTTTTCAAGGGTGTTTCGATTTACCCAAGATGTGATCTGGCCAAACTCCACATCAGTTAAGCCGGAATAAGCTTTTGTAAAAGGAACCAACTCTTCTCCCTTCCATACGGCAAAGGTGAAGTCTGAGTAGAGATTGGCCCTTCTCCCATGACCTCTTTGGGCGTATATCATGACGGCATCTATTGTAAACGGATCTACTTTCCACTTCCACCAGTCTCCGCGTTTTCGACCAGACAAATAAGGTGAATCCAATCGTTTGAGCATGATCCCCTCAGCGAATTTTTCACGAGATATTTCTCGTAGACTGGCCAATTGAGACCATTCTTGATAAGCAATACAAGGAGAGAGCTTTAGTAAATTGTCACTTGGGAGGTTTTGACTAAGGCTTTGCAGTAGTGCGCGTCTCTCGGCAAGCGGTGCTTCTCGGATATCTTCCCCTTGGTATTCCAAGAGGTCATACGCCATTATGATGACTGGGGCTTCTACCAGATGTTTCTTGGCTACTTTCTTTCGGCCAATTCGAGTTTGCAATACCTGAAAGGGTAGGGGATTTCCATTTTTAAAGGGAAGGATTTCTCCGTCGATCACCGTTCCATTGGGAAGTTGTTGGGTCAGTGGAGCGTACTCGGGAAACTTATCAGTTACCAATTCTTCTCCTCTAGACCATACGAATAAGGTATCATCTCGCACAATTAATTGACCGCGGATGCCATCCCACTTGTATTCAGCTTGCCATTCAGCAGGTGTTCCCAGTTCGGTCGTTTCCGTATCTAAGGCATAGGCTAAGTAAAATGGATAGGGGCGAGAAATATCATCTTCTGGTGTTTCTGTGAGGATCAGCTGCTGGAAGGTGGTGTTGTCGGGCGTCCAACCACCCATTAGTCGATGTGCTAGTACATGCTCTGTCATTCCAGTAAATTTACTCAAAGCCCGAACCATCAATTTTTGTGATACTCCGACGCGAAATCCACCAGTGATGAGTTTATTAAAGACACAACGCTCACTAGAAGACAGTTGAGTCCAGGCTTTGAATACCGCCTCTTTTCGATTGGCTTCATCCACTTGACTCAAGTCCCGGAGGAAGTTGATCCAATAGGTCAAATTGTGATCACTTTTTTCGGTGGGCGCTGGCAGGACTAGGCTGATCGTTTCGGCGAGATCTCCGACTATATGATAAGATTCCTCAAATAACCAGGTGGGAACACTGCTGCGTTCTGCTGCCCAAGTGCGCAGCAAGCTTGTATTGACAGAACGCTTAGGGCGGCGGTGGGATAGCAGCGCAATGGTCCACAACTTGTCCTGATCATCCGCCTCCTGAAAGTAATCTGCCAGGGCAGCTACCTTCTCATTTGTTTTATTCGTCTGATCCAGTCGACGAAACAGATTGGCGAAGTACTTCATGCTGAGCTTTTATCGATAGGCAAAACTTCTTAACTTTACCCTCAAAATTAAGCAATATGTTTGGAGATATGTTCGGGCAAATGGAAGAGCAGCAAAAAGCCCTACGCGAAAAACTTGCTGGTATTTCTGTTGAAGCGGAAGCAGGGGATGGTGCAGTAAAGATAATTGCTAACGCCACTCGTGAAATTACAAATATCAAGATTGACCCCAGTATCATTGATCCGCAAGATCCGGAGCAATTAGAGGATTTGCTGTTGGTAGCTATCAATCGAGCCTTGGAAGCTGCAGCGACTAAGGAGGCGGCCGAATCGCAAAAACTAATAAGTAGTATGCTCCCACCAGGAATGGGAGGTTTATTGGGTGGCTAGGTCGTTCGTGGTCAGGATTGTAATAGCCATATAAAAGATCGTGGAGGTATGGCTTCATTGCTCCGTGGATTCGTGGCTTTTTCGCTCAATGGCAGGTGCTGTAAAATCAATGAGTCAGTGAGGTAATTGAGCTATAGCTTAGCTTGTTACTGGCACATCTTGAATACTTCCAATCGTTTTTGTACGAATTGCCAAAATATTGCCTCTTTTGGCACGTTATCTTTCTCGATACCAGCTTGAGTAGCTGAGGTATCGTAAAAATTAAACATACGTTGATTATCCGCTTTGTCAAAAAATTCCCATGCGACTAATCTTTTGCTTTATAGCAGGCCTTGCTATCTTTCAACTTTCTGCGCAAACTTCTGTGGGGCTGCAAGCCTATTATAGTTTTGATGGCAGCCTGGAAAATAATACTGGAAATACCAGTAACACGGCTATCGGAAATGGTGCGATCGAGTATCGTTGTGGTGTGAGAGGAGATGCCATATTATTCGATGGCGTATCTACTTTTCTGACAGTTCCAGGAGATAATAATGTAAATGACGAGTTTGATACCGAAGATTTTACGGTAAGTTTTTACTTCAAACCTATAGGAGTTAATGGTACTCCGAATTTGGTATCAAAGAGAGATACCAATTGCGCCAACCTCGAAAACATTTTCCAAATTCGCTATTCACCAGCTTCGCGCTCTGTAAATGCCGTAATGATAGAAAATTTGAGTAGAGGTGTATCTTTATTGGAGCCCTTAACTAATGCTGCTTGCTGGCAGCTCGTCACCTTAGTACGCGATGCCAGCCGGGTGAAGCTCTACATCAATGGGCGTTTTGCGCGCGATTTGGGTACTCAGGGGCGGATTGATTTGACCAATGTAGGTAAGCTGATGATTGGCGGTGGAGATTGTAGAATGTTGAGCGAGCCGCTTTTCCATGGTTTAATGGATGAGTTTCGAATCTACAATCGTGCGCTCGATGAGGAAGAAATTGCGGGCTTATACTTTGAGCCTGATCAAATTGCAAATCAAGATACCGTGATTTTTCTCGGTACTTCTGTTGATATTAGACTTACTTCTTCCTGTGGTACTGGCTTTAATTGGACGCCAGACATTGATATCTTTTCTTCGGTTGAGGCGGAACCAACGATCACCCCCACTGCAGCTGGAACTTATATCTACAATTTGCAACTGAGCGATGGCGTTTCTTCTTGCATTGCAGGTGATTCGATTCGAATAACAGTGATCGATCCCGATGAATTGGATTGTGAAGTGTTGTTTTTACCCAAAGCTTTTACACCGAACGGCACTGGCCCGGTTAGCAATAATACTTTTGGGATTAGCAATCCCTTTGCCCTACAACAACTCATTTCTTTCGAAATATTTGATCGATGGGGCGGTCGGGTATACTATTCAGAAGATGGATTCCAACAGTGGGATGGTACACATAAAGGTCAAGATGTCAACCCAGGTGTCTTTCTATATAAGATACGTTTCGTTTGCAATGGGCAAGAGGATGTTAAGACGGGCAGTGTCACTGTATTTCGATAAGGTTGTCGACTACTGTTTGGTCAAAAAAAGATGAGGAAGTTAGCTCTTTCCATAAAAATCCCCTTCAGCGACGACAAGTGTTGTCAGTTCTAATTGATGACCATCAGGGTCACGAAAATAGATGGAATGGAAATAGGTATGATCCTGAAAACTGAAATCAATGCTCAATTGATGTAAATGTTGCTGTGCCTTTGCAAAATTTTCCCGATCTACATTAAAGGCGAAATGGTCTATTCGCAGACCAGGTTTCTGATCGATTTGTTCACCAGATGGAGGGAATAGGGCAATCCCTACTTTTCCTGCCAACATGAAAATGGGGAAAGAGCCCCAGGCATCAAACGTATAGCGTTTAAGGCCTAAAACGCGCTCATACCATTGGGCAGATCGTTCTAAATCACTTACCCGAATAGCTACATGGTCTAAAAATTGAATGGCAAATCCCTGATTATCCATGGTCTTTTTAGTTAGCATAACAGCAAAGTTGAGGTGAAAGGTTAAGAACCGTCGAAGAAAGCATGAGCCTGCTGTATGGTGAGCAGAGATGCCTACATTCGTCGAGTGTAAATTTTGAAAAATAGTTTATACCTGCCCTACATAGATCCTCCTTCTTTATTTATCCCTTTGCATGGATGACCACTTTTATAGCAGTTTCCCCACAGCATTTCAATCAAAATCTACAGTAAAAGTTAATATATTTTGATTTTAGTACGATTCGTATTATATTTATAGTACGAATCGTACTAAATGAAAAAAACATCACCAACCCGACTGGATTATGCCATTATGGGGCTATTGATTGGAGGGCCACTATCTGGCTATCAGATTCGCCAAATCTTTGAGACTAGCGAAATGGGTAACTACAGCAGTAGTCCAGGTAGTATTTATCCTGCCCTCAAGCGGTTGCGAGG
>JAHQWA010000634.1 GCA_019634045.1 Saprospiraceae bacterium | reverse complement strand
CGGATCGATCAATTTCATGAACACAAGGGACGCCTTTATCAAGTGATGAGAAATACGATGTCTCGCCCTGGAGAGGTGACGACCCATGCCTCCAATTCTGATCTTTTGGCGCCGGCTTTGAAATCCGAAATGCCAGAAGTGGAACACATTGTTCCCGTAGCGTATCCAGATACAAAGGGTATTTTGAAAGCCAATAACAAGCAAATTAGAGCACATGGTTTGGCGGCAGGGCAAGACTTCTTTCAGGCCTTCTCGTTCCCGTTATTGCTTGGGCGTGCAGCTGATGTTTTAGTTGGGGTAAATAAGATTGTTATTTCCGATCAACTCGCAGCTGTGCTCTTTGGGTCAAGCGAACAGGCTTTAGATCAATTGATTGAATTGGATCAGGAGGACTATGAAGGCGTTTATTCAGTATCGGGTGTTTTCGGGAAATCAGGGTATCGGTCATCAGAGGAGTTTGATTATTTGATTCCGAATGAGCAGTTTTTGAGTCAACGGAACCCTGCTTATGTCAATTGGGGGAGTAATGCCGTGCAGGTATATTTAAGCTTACAGGAGGGCGTGAATATGGAAGATTTTAATGATAAAATCAAAGACTTCGTTCGGTCGAGATTTCAAATTGATAGAGAACCCGAAGGTATGGACTGGGTAGGGCAATTATTTCTGCGGCCGTACGCTAGCAAATATCTAAAGGGCCGATTTGAAAATGGGGTAGTGGCAGGAGGCAGGATAGAATACATTTGGCTTTTTTCTTTGATTGCCATTTTTATTGTCCTAATCGCTTCTATCAACTTTATGAACCTCTCTACAGCTCAGGTTTCCAGAAAGTTTAAACAGATAGGCGTACAACAGGTAGTAGGGGCGGGGAGGAAAACGATCGTGTTTCAGTACTTGGGAGAAGCTTTATCGATTAGTCTTATCGCCGCTGTCATCGCTATGGGTGTTGTCTACCTTTTAATCCCGAGCTTTAATCTCATCACAGGAAAGCAATTGCAGCTTAGCTGGGAACCGGATATGATGCTGGTCGGCTTCTTATTCGTAACTACGGTCGGCTTACTTTCTGGGACTTATCCAGCCCTTTATCTTTCTCGATTTAATCCAGTACATATTTTGAAAGGGAATCGGAAAAGTGCTGCGGGCAAATCATGGTTGCGGCGAGGCTTAGTCGTATTTCAATTCGGTACTTCCAGCCTGCTAATCGTTGGGGTACTGGTGGTTTCTCAACAAGTGAAATATGTACAATCAAAAGATCTAGGTTACCGAAAAGATAATGTCATCGTTTTTGAAAGGGAGGAAAAACTCTTGGGAAAATTGGATTTCTTTTCTAAGGAGTTAAATAAGATCCCCGGCGTAGTTGCTAGCTCTGTTATCGAAGATAGAATAACGGATATTTCGGGTTGGACTAAAGCTTATCAACCTCCTGCGGAGCTATCTTACGAGGCAAAACCCAATTTATACGAAGCGGTAGTTGGACACGATTTTTTCAAAACACTATCCATTGAAATGAAGGCAGGTAGGCCTTTCTCCCGTACCTTAAGCAGAGAATCGGATAAGATCATCTTGAATGAAAGAGCGGTAAGCGCTATTGGTCTAGAGGACCCACTTGGAAAAGTGATTAACTGGAAGGGGAGCGATAAAGAGATCATTGGTATATGTCGAGATTTTCATGGACAATCTCTACACGAAGCCATTAAGCCCATGGCAATCCTGTTTGATCCAGAAGAAACCAATACCATTATGGCCAGAATTCAAAGCGGCACGGAAGAAGAGACACTGGCGGCTATGCAAGACCTATATCATCGGTATTACCCCGGGCTCTCTTTTCCTTATACCTTCCTGGATGAAGAGTACCAATCGTTATATGTAGCAGAACAGCGCGTGGCTAATCTTTCCGGATATTTTGCAGGCATTGCCATTGTAATCTCTTGCCTAGGTTTATTTGGTTTGGTGACCTTTTCGATACAACGGAAGGTGAAAGAAATTGGCGTGCGTAAAGTCCTTGGCGCTACTCGTATCAATATATTTACTTTGCTCTCGAAGGACTTCTTGAGTACTGTTTTTTGGGCTGTTCTCATTGCCTTGACGATAGGATATGTATTGGCTAGCAAATGGCTCAATAATTTTGCCTATCATATTGATTTATCCTGGCTGCATTTCGTATTGGCTGGGTTAGCGGCATTGCTAATTGCGCTAGGAACTATCGCTTGGCAGATCTATAAAGCAGGGCTTCTGCAGCCTGTTGACTGCCTTCGCGATGAATAGGAATTGCTAAAAGGTATACATACGAATTACTGTTAAATCATATCAAATAACAGGCTTTATTCCTACATTGCACTTTGGGGAAATAAGAATCTGCGCTCAACCCTTTCCCTTTCATTTCGATAAAGTGCTATGATTATCTATGTCTAAAGTTCTAAAAATAAGGAAGGCTCCACGTAAAAGACGGCGCAAAAAAAGGAATAGAAGAGAAGAAAGACGACAAGGCCTCCCTCGCCTCCGGGTCCGTTTAAAGGACCCCTTCGGAAAGGTTTTGATATTGAAACGAGCGCTGACAGGTATCATCGGTCTAGCTACCTATCCTGGTCTAGCCATCGTCAATAAAATGAAGGTGGAGGGCGCAAATCATCTACTTCGACTCCCCAAAAGAAATGTGCTCTTTATTTCCAATCATCAAACCTATTATGCTGATGTAATTGCGCTATATCATATTTTTTGTAGCGTGAAGTGGAAGTTCAAAAACATCAATTTTCCCTTGTATCTATTGGTTCCTAGGGTAAACTCCTATTACATAGCGGCTGAAGAGACCATGAAGGAGAGTGGGATTTTGCCAAAACTATTCTCCTATGCCGGGGCTGTGACGGTAAAACGCTCCTGGCGGTATAAGGGCGAAGATGTACGACGTGGTGCGGATTTCAAAGCGCCTGAAAAAATTGAAAAAGCCCTTGGTTTTGGTTGGGTAATTACTTTCCCTCAGGGCACCACAACACCAGAGGCTCCAGTACAAAAGGGGGCGGCTAGTATTATCAAGGCCTATAAACCATTAGTGGTTCCCGTGGAAATAGATGGCTTCCGCAAAGCTTTTGGAAAAAAAGGCTTGCAACTGCGCAAACGAGGGGTTCGTTTATCTGTGAAATTCAATGAACCCATACGTTTTGATGAAGATGCTTCTATTGCTGAAATCCATGAATTTCTGGAGAACCATATCTTAGGCGAAGAAGATCAAGCACCAAAGGATAACCAACCATAGCCACTGATTGAACGCTAGATTCTAGCTTGATAAGTATACAATTCAAAATAGCGTCCTTCCTTCGCTATCAACTCCTCATGATTTCCGCGCTCCACAATTCGACCGTTCTCAATCACCAAAATCTGTGTTGCTTGACGGATGGTACTCAAGCGGTGAGCAATGACGAAGGTTGTACGCCCCTGCATCAATTCGTTCAAACTCTTCTGGATCAGTGATTCACTTTCAGTATCCAAATTGGAAGTGGCTTCATCTAAGATGATGATTTTAGGATTCGCCAAAATCGCTCGGGCAATGGCTATCCGCTGCCGCTGGCCACCAGATAATTTCACGCCTCGTTCTCCAATCAAGGTATCTAAACCCTCATCAAACCGATCTGTGAATTCATTGACGTAGGCGGCTTCAACAGCACTTTGCAAATCTGCCGCTGAGGCGTCCGGACGAGGAAAAAGGATGTTCTCTCGAATTGTCCCCTCAAATAGGAAATCATCCTGCAATACGACTCCCAGGTTACGCCGAAAGCTGTCTAGGCTCACCTTGGATAAATCTGTTCCATCAATGGTGATTAGTCCACTATCAGGCGTGAGAAAAGTAGCCGCTAGTCCTGCAATGGTAGATTTTCCGGAACCGGAAGACCCAACCAAGGCTGTTACCGATCCTTTTGGTGCATCGAAACTGATATTATGCACCACCTCCTTGTCTTCTATGTAGGAAAAAGATACATCTTCGAATTTGATATCGCCCTCAATATCCTCTAGTTCGATAGTGCGCACGGACTTATCATCCTCCGGCTCCATGTTCATAATCTCTTCCGTTCGATCAAGTCCGGCAAAGGCTTCGGTTAGTTGACTACCGATATTACTCATCTGGACGATTGGAGCAATCATGAAGCCTAAGTAGAGGGTAAAGGACAAAAAGTCTCCAAAGGTCATATTGCCCTGGATGATTTGATACCCACCGATACCCATGATGCCGGTGGTAGCCATACCGAGCAGGAAAGTAGCAGAACTAGTCATCAGTGCCGTTGCGGTGAGGCTTTTTTTGATGTTTTGAAACAGTGTGTCTACGCCTTTTTCGAAGGTTTTATTTTCTTGCTTTTCCGCATTAAACCCTTTGATTACTCTAACCCCATTGAGCGTTTCTACCAAGCGCCCCGTAACCTGGGCATTGATCACGCCTCTTTCGCGGAAGATCGGTCGGATATAACCAAAGGCGCGTAAGGCAATGTAAGCGAAGATGCTAACGGGGACCAAGACGTACAAAGTCATCATCGGACTAATCCGGATTAGTAAGATCAAGGAGACGACTGAGGTTAAACTGCCGCCGACCAATTGTACCAGTCCCGTTCCGACTAGATTTCGAACCCCTTCTACATCTGTCATGATTCTGGAAACTAATACGCCAGATTTTGTATTGTCAAAATAACTGATCGGTAGGGAAAGTATCTTTTGTTGGACCTTGGCACGTAGCTTGGAAATCAGATACTGGGCCTCGACACTTAGTAGCTGCGTAAGCCAATAAGAGGTCAGTGCTTGTATCAAGATGGCCCCTCCTACAATCATCAAAAGTAGGCGTAGCATTTGCATATCGGCATTGACAATAACATTATCTACCAAGTACTTACTCGCACCAGGGAGGACCAGGCCCGCCAAACGACTAATGACTATAAGTGCTAAACCTAATAAAACCAATCGGCGACGGGGCCATATAAATTCGCGGAAGGCTTGACCAATGGTCACTTTGTTTTTCTTCTGGGTAGACATATCGTGGGTGTGGGATTTGTAGTTCGAATTGGCGTACAGGGAAAGAACATTGTGATGGAGTCGAAAGTTCGCTATCTCAACTTCTTAGGACAATCTATGAAGGTTTTTTCCTTCTCTGACAATTTTTGTGGTTCTATCTGGCTAGCTAGACAGGCAGCGTTTTAGCTGGAAGGATCGCGACTAGAAGAAGCAGGGCTTTTAGTTAAGGCGCTGACTCAAAACACAAAATTGTCAGAGAACCGGTTTTTTATTATGTTTACGTGCGTAAAAAGGAGTGAAATTTTTAGATCAGAATCCCATAACAATGAAATTCCTACACCAAGTCGTTCTGCCTTGTGCTTTCGTTATTTTTTCTACTTTTCTTCCCCATCTTTTACAAGCGGATAATACCAATCTTGATACCCTTTATATTGCCATACCAGATTTGGAGGGACAAATAGGTGATACCATTACCCTTGATTTTCAAGTCCGCAACTTCAAAGAAGTGGTCGGTTTACAGTTTGATTTTCGCTTTGATACCTCCATGATGTCTTTTGTTGGACTCAAATTCGGAGACCTAGAGGTCATTGGTTGGGGTAGCTTTGGTTTCCAGAACGTAGAGGAAGGGTCCGTAAGGTTTTCCTGGGCCGATTTCAACGATAATTCCTTTACTATGGAAGACCATAGTTATTTGTTTTCCATTACCATGAAAACCGAGAAGCCTATCGCCAGTCTGGACGGAATGGTTGCCATCTCCGAAGAAGTGATTACGGCGGAATATATTAGTAGTAGCTTGGAACTTGGACAGGTTAAATTAGTCATTGACGAACTCTCCACAACATCAGAAGCACAAGCACTGCTTGATCAAATGCAGCTATTCCCCAATCCCAGCACGGGAGAAACCCTGCTAAAATTTTCGCTGGCCGCCAGTTCCCCTGTTACTATTTCCGTGTACAATGATCTAGGGCAACAACTCTCCTCGCAACGCTTAAATTTAGGGGCAGGGCAACATACACTCCCTCTTCATTTGACAAACGCTGGCCGGTATTGGTGCCGAATCCAAGTGCCAGACGGGAGTCAAACCCGAGCTATTGTCGTGCAGAATTAATGTTTACTGAAGAAAATAAGCTGTTCACCTGGATTTTCTAGCGTTCGCCTGAAGCGATCTACTTCTTGGCCTCATTTCCTGTATCTTGAGCGTATCAATCGATAAGAACTATCCACCAAATGAGTGAACTAAATTGGATCAAGAAGATGGACAAAGCCGATTGGGCTTTGCTAGGTATTTACTTTTCTATCGCATTTCTAATTACCTTCTTCGCAGAATGGTCGGAGGAAGATATACCCTTATTGAGTAAGCAAGTCTTACCACTACTACAGCATATGGTGATTAGTTATGTCATTAATATATTGGCAGTAGTGGTGATCGTTTTTTGGGTATTCAATTCCTTCTTTCATGATGGAAGATACTTTGAGACTTTCTTTTTCGTCTTGGTCATACTGATAATCCAATTTGGATTTCAAGTCTTGTTGCTTCCCTTCTATCGCTATAACTTGACGGGAGATTGGTTGGGCGATACACTCTGGGGAATGATTGATAATTTTACGGATATGGCTCCGGTCGGTCTTTTTCTAATGGCCAAGCAATATTACTCTTCTCAAACTCGGTTTGTGGAGCTGGAACGAAATCAAAAAGACCATGAGTTGAAGTTGTTGAAAGCTCAAGTAGATCCTCATTTCTTATTTAATAATCTCAACATTCTGGATATCTTGATCCAGACCGATCCTCTTAAAGCTAGTGAGTTTACTAAGCGCTTATCCTCTTTGTATCGGTACATGATCCGTCATAAAAATGAAGAGTTAGTCTCGCTGGAGGCTGAGTGGAACTTCTCCGCAGATTACATTTACTTGCTGGAGCAACGCTTTGAGGGTTTGTTCCTTTTCGATATCGACCTAGAGAACCCGGCCTTACCATACTTCTATATTCCTCCTGCTTCAATTCAAACGCTATTGGAGAATGTGGTGAAACATAACACGGCTTTGCCGAATGCCCCGATCCAGGTGTCTATTTATATGGAAAAAGACCTGTTCTGTATCGCCAATACGGTCAAGCTTAAAAATGATCCCAAGGATAGCATGGGTACCGGCTTGGATGGCCTCCAGAAACGGGTAAAATTGCTTACGGATCGAGGATTAGTGATAGCACCAGGCCATGATCGTTTTATCGTCAAGATTCCCCTATTGCGAAAATTAGATTAGATAGTAGAGCACTATCCCCTTTTTTATCAACGACCACAAAAGTCTAAGGTAATGAACATCTTACTACTGGAAGATGAAAAGCTAGCCGCACATCAGCTGATGGGCCTGTTGAAGGGCTATTTCAATGAAAATGTACAAATACACTGGGTACAAAGTGTACAAGAAGGTTTAGCCTATTTAAGTGGACACCCTGACCCCGACCTTATAATTTCAGATATCGAACTGCTGGATGGCAAGGTCTTTCAATTGTACCAACAATATGATGTGCAAAGCCCGATCATTTTTGTAACCGCCTATGATCAGTATTTGCTGGATGCGTTCCAAACCAATGGGATTGCCTACCTATTGAAACCTTACGCTCCAGAACAATTGCAACAGGCATTGGATAAATACCTGAAACTTTTCAATAAGGAGATGCCCAATCTCATGACGGAAAAAGTGATTGATCAACTGACACGTGCTTTAGGAAATGCTGACAAGGATTACAAGCGTCGGTTTGTCATCAAAAAAAGTAGTGGGATCTATTTTGTACATACTAGCGAAATCAAATACTTTAAAGCAGATGATGATCTGGTCTTTGCTTTTGATCAAAAAGGGCAGAAGCACATCATCTCCTACCGGATGTCCAAATTGGAAGAAGTACTAGATGAAAAGGAGTTCTTCCGCATTAATCGCGGGGAGATAGTTAATGTAAATTATATCGTCAAAATGGAAGGTTATTTTGGGAACCGACTAGCTATCCAAATACAAGGGGAGAAAGAAAAACTGAAAACAAGTGGCCCTAAAACGGCGGCCTTCCGGAAGTGGATGGAGCGCTTATAGATTGTCCCTGAGAATATGTTTGATCAAACATAGGCTGACTATTTCCAGGCAGGTTGATTTCGCATGCCTTTCGGCCAATATTCTGGTAGGCAAGAATCGAGAATAGCCTTATTTTGTAGCTACAACTAGAGTCTATGAAGATTGAACATTTAGCTATCTGGGTCAAGGACCTGGAAGGGATGAAAGCCTTTTACGAGCAATACTTTGCTGCCACAGCAGGGAACAAATATCGCAATGACAAGAAGAATTTCGAATCGTACTTTCTGAGTTTTGAGGAAGGAGCTCGGCTGGAACTCATGGAGATGCCCAACATTCCCAGCAATATGCAAGATCCACATCTACAGTATACGGGCATCATTCACTTTGCTGTCTCCGTTGGTAGCAAGGAACGAGTGGATCAGCTTACGGAACAATTGCGTGGAGATGGCTTCGAGATAGTTGGGGAAGCTCGTTGGACAGGAGATGGTTACTATGAAAGTGTTGTTTTTGATCCTGAAAAGAATCGGATTGAAATCACGATCTAATTCAACTTCATTCCTTCAAGGTTTTAGGTCGCAGTCCAGATGAATGTTTAAATCAGTTCTTAGATTAAGGACTGCGTCAACTCCACTTTCCGCCCATCTGGGTCACGAACTAAGGCTTGGTATCCCCATTCAGATTGATATGGTTTTTTGAGTATGACATCTACGGACAAGGCTGCGATCAAATTGTCTAGTTGCAGTACCTCAAAACCTAGTCTCGTACTACTATCGACTATCGTTTGTTGGTCAGATAAGGGATAGATTTCAAATACCAAGATTCCCATTTCAGCTGCGTAGTGTATGGGGCCATTGCCATGTCGATGTTGTTGGAATGGAATGCCGAGAGATTGGTAGAATTGGCGAGTAATTTCTAATTGATGGGTTTTGATCACCAAGAGATTACATTGTATCATAAGCTAAAGTTACAGTTTTGAGCTACGCGTTAATAGCTATCCCATCTTGCTCTCTTCCCCCTCAAATCTATATGAACTGTCCTAGACCACGGATACCGTCCAATCCCACCCTGATTTTTGATGATATACTTTTCACACAAATCGAGGACAATGTCTTTATCGTCTTTGGTATATTTTCCATCTTGGTTAATGTCTTTAATCACGAGGTCAATGGCATCTCCATAGAGGTGCCTGCTTTTTCCCGCACCACCAACTTCCTCGTTGTATCTGGGATGACGATGACCGTGTCGTACCCAAAAGGCATCCCGATCATAGCCTTTCTGCTCCAGTAGATCCTGCAAGTCTAATAAGCGATGCAAAATGCGCTTGTCGATACCCCAATACAAGCTATCTGGACTGAATAGGAAAGTGCTTTGGTAATACTCGTCCCGTGGCATTAGGTCCCTAATTCGAACCTTTCCGACCACCCGCCGATATACGTCTTTCTTACGTAGGAGGTAGTAAGCGGTGTTTTTCTTAATGGATATAAAGTTGGGATCATTGAGGTGGGTGTCATTGAGGTAAGCAGCGGGGAGTTGATTTCCTTTAAGCTTTGGCCAATCTTGTAGGATATTATCCAACTGCTTTTTGGTGGCTACATAAGGATTAGTATGGGAAAGGTCATAAATGCTCCGATCCACATAATCCCGGGGAAGCCAGTGCAAATAAGAAAAGGGTAACAAGAGGAGTAGCCAAAGGCTACGCTTCAAGAGGTGGTTTAAGTTTTGGGGCATATTGAATAATTAATCTACTTCGACTTGGCTTTTATGCGGAGTAATTTATTGCCGCCCATTACTCCCAATCATGATACCTTCCGCCGTTTTGAATTCTTCTTCGGTGGCCGATGCGTTGGCATCGACGGCAAATTTCCACTGGCCTAGTTCTTCTTGCAAAACAATGGCAAATTTTCCGTAGCGGTGATTGCTGGCTTGACTCGGAGAAGAAACGTTTAGCTGGTAGAGGCCATTGTCCAAAATTCGATTCTTTTGTTCTTGCCTGGATGAAACTTTGAATACGATTTCTAAGCTTAGGGCCCTCTCTTTGGCCGAAGCAAAGGTGGCTGTAAAGAAGGAATCTATCTTATGGCGTCCTTGAAAAGAATTAGAGGATGATCCATTGTATAAATTGTGTAGGGTCGCCTCTTGGGTGTAGGTCTCGGCTATAGCTGAGGCATCCAGGGTCTCATATCCGCGGCAAAAATTTTGGTAAGGAAGATCAGGGTTTAGCTGTTCAGTCAAACTGGCTAATTTATTTACTGAATGATCAGCTTTGGATGCTGACTTACATCCGATATTGAAAACCCATAGGACCAATAAAACCAAAGCTGCTTTCTCCATAATACCTTTGAGTTGGTTCTGCTATCTATTGAACGCCCAAGCCGGATTCTATGCCGAAGTAGTGCTGCAAATATTTTTGCTTTTCCACGGCATCCCCTACTCTTTTTTTGCGCCGTTTGCCATTTTTAGTAATGATCAGAAAGTCATTAAATAAGGTGACACGGCCGTTACGGCTAGGCAAGGAGCAGATTAGGTTTTGCACAAAATAAGAATCTGGATGACGCTCTTTCCAACGTAATTGCGGAATAAAAGCCTGGATGGGTTCCGGTACCGGGCGGATTTTGTATCGGGGGACGAATCGTTGCCCAATTCTAGCTTCAGACAATAGAAAGTATTCTCCGTGGTTCTGTACTTGGAAGAGTTTGAACCAGTCTTTTTGTATACCTTCCTCATGTAAGCGCAAGGGTTCGATGAACAGGTCTCCATATCCGACATCCAAGAGCCAGGTCTCTTCCAATTCTACCAAAATGGCCATGTGATCATAGCTAGGCCCGAATTTGCCATTTCCCTGAGAGATCTGACAGGAAACCAGTTGGGCAGGAAATCCTAAGGAAACCAGTAGGTGATAAAAAAGGGTATTCAGCTCATAACAGAAGCCGCCACGTTTTCGCTCTATTACCTTATCAACTAGCGCATCTCGATCAATATGTAAAGGGATTTTCCAGTGGATATCTAGGTCTTCAAAGGGAATGCTGAGCACGTGCTGGCGGTGCAGCGCAATGAGTGTTTCACGCTCTACGGTAGGGTTTTCAAGGAATTCTATCCTTGACAGATAGGTGTCGAGGTTCATGGTGTTACAAATACTTTCGGATGATATTAATTTTCCGAAGCCAAGTACTTAACCACCAACTCCCTCCCAGTGCAACACCGAAAACGATTATGAATTTGAGCCCCGGAGAAAGCGTGATATCTAGTAATAGGAACTGGCTCCAACTAATAAACGCATAGTGAAGCAGATAGATTAAATAGGCATTTTCTGAAAGGGAATCCCACCATCCGGAAGGCTTGGAAATCAGGGCTTTAAATGCACTCAAAAAAACTAGAGAACTAGCGGTGCAGCTTAAGGCAAATAGACTATGATAGGTAATCCAGCCAAGAGTAGCTGGTAAATGGCCATTTTCAACCCAGTTCCTCAAATAAGTAGGAAGAAAAACCCAAAGACCGAATGATAGCAGCGCTATCAGACCCAAAACCCACCATTGACGGACGATCGTTTCTTCTTTCGCAAACAAGGTGCCATTGAAATCAATGGTTCCCATCACTACGCCGAAAAAGAAATATCCGCTGTACAGAAATAGCCTACTCAACTGGAAATCAAATGGGCCAATGCCCGTCCAGGTTTCTGCACCCACCGCTACAGCCATGGGGACGTACAAGAACATCGTCAATAGCCACCAAAAGCCGAAGAAGAGGAAGGGACTTTTTTGTAAGCGACCTAAGCGCTGACCCCAATTCGAATAGGTCTGCTGGAGCCAAGGGAAAGTCACCGCAAACGCGAGGTTAAAAGCGAAAAGCAACCAAAGAAACCAAGGAGGCCCAACGGGCCAAGCTTGGATGGTAAAGAAGTCCGCTATATGTCCGCTGATATCGAAGGTGCCTTTGGATAAATAGAAAGAGGGAAGATAGGCCAGTAACATGAGCAATGTCCCAAGTAGGAGAAAGGGAATAAGAAGCCGATACAGGCGGTCCAAAGAAAACGCCAATACTCCCTTCTTACTAATGCTTCTCACCAGAAACAAGCCGCCAATGAGAAACATCAGGGCCATGAAAAAGGTGTCATTGAAGCCAGAGAAAATATCCAAGCCTACCCACCGCTGTGTGTCTACTACGGGATGAGAAGACCGGATATACACTTCCGTATCAAAATAAGCAAAGGTGGTATAGGCAAGTGAGGCATGATGAGCTACCACCAAAACGGTGATGAAGGAACGTAGATAGTCAACCCAAAGGGTGCGATTCGGCATAGTTGATGAAGGTGGTTTTAGATTATAGTTGCTGCCGGCCACATTCCAATATCTACATCTTGCGAAAGATTACAATGGCATTGTGCCCTCCGAATCCAAAGGTGTTACTCATGGCAACATCAATGTCTTTGTCTATTGCTTTTTCAGTAACGATATGGAATCCTGCAGGTATCGCTGGATCCAATTCGCTGACATTGATGGTGGGAGGAATCGTTCCCTCTTGCATACTTTTGATACTAAGGATAGCTTCTACCGCACCAGCAGCACCTAAAAGATGGCCCGTCATCGATTTGGTTGCACTGATGCTTAAATTTTCTGTTTGCTCACCAAAAACTTTAGTGATGGCTTTTACCTCACTTAGATCTCCGACTGGGGTAGAAGTAGCATGTGCATTCAGGTAATCGACATCTTCCACATTGAGTTGGGCTTCCTGGAGGGCGAGTTCCGCGACTTTGCGATCGGTGTGGTCCAGCACGACACCGTCCCAAATGAGATCGCCGCTTTCTGTCCGAATGGGCTGGGCAAACGACTGCACCCAGCGAAGTCCTTTTTCTGGAAGAACGAGACGGTACTCATGCAGGAATGGCTCCAGTTGTTCGCCTGACTTTGCGATTTCTTCCGTCAGCCAGTCTCGATCTTCTTCGTGGATCCGTTCCCAAATCGTACTGATTCCACGTTCGAGCGCTTCCTGGGGTTCTATTTCAAAGACGTTGCGGCTGCCGGGACTCACATAGGTCAGTTCGTCAGAACCGTCCGGATGGATGACGTAGCGGTAAACCATCCCCGGAACGTTTTCGGCAATCCGCTGGAACTTGCCTTCTGTTTCTGCGAGTGCGATCTCAGCGGTTTTACGATCGTGGATGTTGCGCAGAATTCCTTGCATTCGCACCGGACGACCCTCGTCGTCGCACACGGCTCTAACAGTACCCGTGGTCCAGACGTAATCGCCGTTGCGGTGTTGAAGGCGGAATTCGTCGGTTCTTGGTGACTCGGGCGATGCGAGCAACAGCTCAATACTCTTGATAACCTCAGGCTTATCTTCAGGATGCACCAGCTCCAGGCAACTGTTGCCAACTTGTTCTTCAGGCGCGTAGCCCACCAGTTTCATAAATTGCGGCGACAGATAGGTGAGTATTCCGTCGCACGTTGTCGACCAAATCACTTCGGCCACTTCTTCAACAAGCTGCTTGAACGTCTCTTCGGATGCGAAAAGCGCCAGCTCGGTAGTGCGACGTTCCGTGATGTCCATGGTCACACCGGTGGTGCGAATCGGTTTGCCGTGTTCGTCTTTCTCCATGTAGACGTTGGAGTAGATGTGTCGAATTTCTCCGGATGGACGAACGATACGAAATTCAATCGCCGCGTATTCGTCCTTTTCCAGCCGGCTGGTGTCGACGGAGGACACGCGTTGGATATCGTCCGGATGAAGCCGGTCCAGCCAGTCCGTGTAGGCGCCGCCAAAGTCCTTCGGATCAACGCCATAGATTTGGTACATCTTGTCGTCCCAGACGAGTTTTTCATCCAGGTAAGAAAATTCCCAGATACCGATGGAGCTCGTGCTCAGGACGTTTTGCAGTTTCTCGTGCAGGTTCTCGGCTCGCGACTTCTGTTCTTGAGCGTCCAACGTTGCCGCCTTCAGCGAACTGGTTTTCAGCTCAACCTGCTCCGCCAACTCCGTTCGCTGTCTCCTTGTT
>JAHQWA010000633.1 GCA_019634045.1 Saprospiraceae bacterium | reverse complement strand
CTTCCATTTTTCTCCAATCTATTCAGGTAAAGTGGATAAATGGATGCAAATATCATATTGGCAACCTTTTCATTTTTTTCGGCTGTAACTTTCATTTTTATTTGATTTTTAATGGATTGGTGCTAACGATAATCTGTAAACAGCAGTTTCGCACGTAAGGTGTTTACATATTCTTGACTCTTGTTTTCCAGGCTAAACCTGGTTGAAAGTCGAAAATCGGAAAAAGGTCCTAAATCGGAGGGTTTTCCGCCTTCCGCCTTCGTACCTGTCTGTTCTGGCGAACGCCAGGCAGGTTTCCGATTTCACAAACCGGCTAACAGTGCAGAGATCTGTAGTCCAATTAACGAAAGCACTCTACTTGAGAAACTGCTGAGCTGTAAAAAAAACTACCGTCCTAATTTATCTAAAAATTCCGTAAGCTATGTGACAATAAATACGCCTGTTTCCAGCTGCGTCTTTTGGACTAAGTTTCTCTAGAAAAGTATACGCAGTTTTTCCTACCATTCTCAATCCAAAAACAGCTTGGCAAATAAGCTTCCGTTTACCCTTTTTGAAATTGGTTTCAAATGAGATAATGAGTCTGTGAAGTGGTAAGATTGTAACCGCTGTAGTGGACTATATCATTCCTTTAATAGCTGATCCAGCATCTTCCTGGCATTAGAGTTGTCAGCATTTAGTTCCAAGGATTTTTTGAAACTCTGGATCGCCTTTTCCTGCTGTCCCAGCTTATGTTGGGCCTCTCCCAGGCTATCAAACACATTGAAAGACGCAGGATGATTCTCAGCATTTAACTCAAAAAACGATAAAGCCTTACTGTGATCTTCAGGGCTTTTACTCCGTAGAAATCTATAGCCAATTCTATTAACTAGCTCTTCAGGTGGATGGAAAGCATAGGATAGTCGATTCGAAAACTGTTCAAAGTGTTCAACAAGATGTTCGCGATTCGGGGCCGTGCGATAAGAATAGTTATATCCTTGGAAAATGAAAGAAAGGCCATCGTAAATGGCGGGCAGCGGCACAGAACTATGATTATTTTCTTCATAGTATTTCTGTTCAGCTATCAACTCACCTACGCACTTTCGATTGATGGATTCAAAATATCGAATGTGTCGATCTCTGTTCCTTAGATTTCTCTTCCCCCAGTTGGCAGTAGCTAGAAATAGGGGGCGATTAAAGATTTTCTGCTCCACTGCATTTACTTTTTTATCCATCACATCATTATCCCAAGTCCCAAAGCTGGGGTCAATCGAGATGAATGAATTAAATGCAGACTGCTCCTTCATATAGGCGTGTACTGCAAACAAACCACCTAAAGAATGTCCGATTAGCATCCGGTAAGGGATCGTTCTGTATTCCTTTTCTATTTTGGGTATTAACTCCGATTCCAGAAACGCCAGGAACTTATCTCCACCGCCGGTTTGATTCACCCGCCTAGTGATGACTTTATCAGGTGTGAAATCTCGTTCACGGTTTACGTTCAATAGGGCAACTACTATCATTTCCGGTATTTCCCGCTTATCCGTATTTCCGCTGCTCCTGAAATTCACCATCCCTGAAACCGAGTGGAAATGTACATTCCCATCGAGTAGAATGACAATAGGATACTTTTTGTAGGAAAGGTCTTTTCGATCATATGAATAAGGTAAGCTAAGCCAGTATTCCCTTTCTTCTGACAATATTTCAGATTGAATGAAGTGTTTGCTTCCTATTGTAATCTGATCCGTACTTTGAGCACTTGAGCTGCTCAAACCAATGAATAGAAATAGGACTGCAGTAATTATTTTTTGACTCATCAATATTCTTTTCGGTTTAGCCAATCCATCTAAAGCTTCCGCCCACATCATTCCTGCAACTTCAATACCTTAGTCGTGTAATCCCGCGTTCGTTTGCACAATTCTGGATCAGCAATCAGCGATTGGCCATAGGATGGAATGAGGTTGGTCAATGTAGTTTGCCAATCTCCGCTCTTGATGTTATCCGGAAAGCAGGTCTTAAGTAGATCTAGCATGATGGTCACTGCCGTAGAAGCTCCAGGTGAAGCGCCTAATAAAGCTACTAGGCTTTTATCCTCGCTGGATACGATCTCCGTCCCAAACTTCAAGACGCCTCCGTCTTCCTTGTCTTTCTTGATGATCTGGACCCGCTGCCCAGCAGTAATCAATTCCCAATCTTCCATCTTTGCCTCTGGATAGAACTTTTGCAAAAAGGAAAAGCGCTCCTCCGGAGATTGGAAAACCTGCTTGATTAGGTATTTGGTTAGCCCAATATTGTGGATACCAGCCGATAGCATAGGCCATACATTATGTACCTCTATCGATAAAGGTAAATCTAGGAAAGAGCCATTTTTTAAGAATTTGGTGGAGAATCCCGCATAAGGGCCAAACAGAAGAGAACGCTCTCCATCCAGCATCCGAGTATCCAAATGCGGGACCGACATAGGCGGCGAGCCTTTGGCCGCCTTACCGTACACCTTTGCTTCGTGGCGGGTCACCACCTCTGGGTTTTTGCAGTACAAGAATTGTCCACTCACAGGGAATCCACCGTAGCCCCGGCCTTCTGGAATATCCGATTTTTCCAACAAAGGCAAAGCACCTCCGCCCGCGCCAATAAATACAAAATCAGTATAGATTTCCTTTTCTTCCTTCGTCTCCAAATCCTCTACTTCGATGCGCCAGCGACCATCCTTTTCCTGCTTCATGTCCTCTACATGATGCCCCAAGTGCACCTCTACCCCATCGCAGGTCTGTAGGTATTCAATCATACCTCTAGTGATGGCTCCAAAATTCACATCGGTCCCAATCGCCATCCGGGTCACCGCAATTTCTTCCCCGCGATTGCGGCCATCCATCATCAAGGGCAGCCATTCCGATATCTCGTTGAAGTCTTCCGAGTACTGCATGTCTTCAAACATACCGTAAATGCTCAAGGCCGTATGCCGCTTCTGGAGGAATTCAATATTCTTTTTGCCCCACACAAAACTCATGTGGTCAATATCGTTGATGAAAGGACTTCCGGTGCGAACTTTCCCTTTTTCCTTTAGATAGGCCCAAAGCTGCTTGGACTCCTCAAAGGCTTGGCTAATCTTGAGGGCCTTCGAGATATCCACTACCCCACTCTTCCGCTCGGGTGTATAGTTCAATTCACAAAAAGCAGAGTGGCCCGTTCCAGCATTGTTCCAGGCATCTGAGCTTTCAGCACCTACGCGATCTAATCGTTCATAAATACGAATCTGGGCATCCGGCATTAATTCCTTCAGTAATACGCCAAGGGTAGCGCTCATAATTCCAGCTCCGATTAACGTAAAGTCTTTTCCTTTGGTCATATAGCTTGGGTCATTTTTTCGTGAGGGAAAGAAGTATCTTTGCCCTCAAAGATAGTTAGAGGCTATTGAATGCAAAAGAGGAACTCAAAACCGGCTCTTTTTGTTGCTCCATTGCGTTTATTTCATCATCCAATCAACCCCCTTCATGAAATACCTAGTAACTGGAAGCAGTGGCCATCTCGGAGAAGCCTTGGTCCGCACTTTACGCCAGCGAAATCAACCGGTACTCGGCATCGACATTCTTCCCTCCCCTTTCACAGATCGCGTAGGGTCCGTAGCCGATCGGCAATTTGTCAAGGATTGTATGCAAGGCATCACCGTCGTCTTGCACGCCGCCACGCTCCACAAGCCACACATCAAAACCCATACCCGCCAAGATTTCATCGATACCAATACAACTGGCACCCTCAACTTGCTGGAAGAAGCAGTCTTGGCCAAAGTGCAATCCTTCATCTTTACCTCTACCACCAGTACGTTCGGAGATGCCATGGCTCCGGGGCCAGGTGACCCCGCCGTTTGGGTGACCGAAGAACTCTCCCCCGTGCCGAAAAACATCTATGGCGTGACCAAGATCGCAGCGGAGAATTTGTGCAAGCTCTTCTATCGTAACCAAGGCCTTCCTTGCCTGGTCCTTCGGACTTCGCGCTTCTTTTTAGAAATGGATGACGATCCAAGCATGCGCGGTCAGTACGTTGACGACAATATTAAAGCCAATGAATTCCTATATCGACGGGGAGATATCGCTGATATCGTTGAAGCTCATCTCCTGGCGGTAGAAAAAGCTCCAGAGATCGGTTTTGACCGATACATTATCACCGCCACTACGCCCTTTACACGGACAGATTTACCCAAGCTTCGTACAAATGCACCCGCAGTGCTGGCTGCCCTATTCCCATCTTATCCAGAGATCTATGCCCATAAGGCTTGGAATATGTTCCCCGGCATCAATCGAGTATACGTCAACGATAAGGCTCGAGCAGCATTGGATTGGCGGCCGCAATATGATTTTAGCCATATTTTAGCATCACTAGTTAAGGGAGAAGATTATCGCAGCCCATTGGCACAAAGCATTGGGATCAAAGGTTATCATGATCAGACTTTTGAGGATGGTCCTTATCCAGTGTAAATCATTCAAAAGGAAGATTTTTTAGTACCTTCACTTTTGAGCTTATAGCTGAATTGCTCTAGCTCGAAACCATTACGATCAACCAACATTTATCAAGCCACTTCTATGAATAAGATCAGTTTTTTCTTGCTTCTGTTGGCCTGCATAGCCTGCAATAACACTCCTGCTGAACAGACTGAAAAAGAACCTCCTGTAATAGCTCCTTTCGAAAAACTAGACACTTTAGCTACCAACGATTGGTGGAATCGGGGAAATAGTCGAATCATCAATATGAAGGTCGAGCGTGACCAAGTGCTTGCTTTTGGCATGTATACCGTTTCTGCAGGTGTACTAAAATTGAGTGCACAGCTTTTCCCCCTTTACCCCGACGAAACGCGAACCGTTAGACTAGAAGTGAAGAAGGGAGGAACTTGGGAGGAAATTCAAAAACAAGACGTGAATGATCTAGGTTGGTCCGCCTTATTTCGTGTGGAGGGCTGGGATAGCAGCCAAGATACTCCTTATCGCCTTCTTCACGGGGAAGCCGCCAGTTTCGAGGGCTTGATCCGCAAAGATCCAAAGGATAAAGGGGAGATTCTACTAGCCGCCTTTTCTTGCAATAGCAACAAGGACCGGGGAGATCGAGCCAATTATATTCGCAACGTAAATCACCACGATCCCGATCTATTATTCTTTGCGGGCGATCAATCCTATGACCATAAGGAACACACTGCCGCATGGCTGAAATTTGGCCTGCAATTCCGAGATATCTTCAGAGAACGCCCCTGTATTACAATCCCCGATGATCATGATATTGGGCAAGGGAATATTTGGGGGGAATATGGTAAAAAGGCTTCAACTGCCGCTGGCCCTGATGGTGGCTATTTTTATCACCATGAGTATGTAAAAATGGTGGAACGCTGTCAGACTTCCCACCTGCCGGATGCCTTTGATCCAACACCGATCCAGCAAGGCATTGGTGTATACTATACTAACCTCAATATAGGTGGCGTAGACTTTGCCATTATTGAAGATCGCAAATTCAAGTCGGGACCGGAAGGTAAAATTCCTCAGCAAGGGCCTCGTCCGGACCATATCCGCAATCCGGACTATGACCCAAAAAGTGTAGATGTGGAAGGACTAGAGTTACTGGGGCAGCGGCAGCTGGATTTCCTCGATAAGTGGGGAGAGAGTTGGGATGGCGTTTCTATGAAGGCGGTCCTTTCTCAGACGGGCTTCTGTGGGGGGGCGCATCTCCACGGCAAAAAGGAGAATCGCTTGCATGCGGATATGGATTCTAATGGCTGGCCACAAACAGGAAGAAACAAGGCCATTCAAGCAATCAAAAAAGCGAAAGCGGTACATATCGCCGGAGATCAACACCTCGCTACCGTCATCCAGCACGGTAGTGATGAATGGGAAGATGGGCCTTGGGCCTTCGTAGTGCCCGCTATCGTAAACAACTACTATAGCCGATGGTGGTGGCCAGAAGATGAAAAGGCCGGTAAAAATTCCAACGACAAGCTTCCTTGGACAGGACGTTACCTCGATGGCTTTGCTAATAAAATCACCATGGACGCCTACGTCAACCCTGAGAGCCCTTCAAGTGGCTCCGGCTACGGTTTAATTCGTTTCCAGAAGGACAAACAGGAGGTTACTTTTGAGTGTTGGCCAAGGGAAGTGGACGTGACCAAAGATGGAGCTGAGCAATTTCAAGGCTGGCCCGTGACGGTAGCTGTCGACTAGCGATCAACAAAATCTTCTCGAAAGTTGGCGATAAAATGGTTCATGTAGGGTTTATTTTTATTCTCCTCCTTCATGACCAGGTAATGGGTCCGTTTGAGACCATGTTTCCCTATTCTTTTGAACACGATTTCTTCAGGGATTTTGAAGGCGTCTAGCCCCCAGCGAGGCAGACACATGATTCCCATATTCGCCTCTACCATTTCCAACGATACTTCCGTAAAGGGGATGGCTGATATCTTTATGGGAGTAATCTTATTGGGTCGGAGAAAATGCTCATAGACGGACACGGATTCCAACGGAAAGGAGTTGATGATCAAATGTACATCCGCAAAATGACTAGCATCTAGGTACGGCAAGGTATTCAAGTAATGCTCCTGGTGAACCAGCACAAAAATTTCATCTTCAAATATCTCAATACTGGCCAAAGCATCGGAAGCGGGCTTGGTGGTTACGATCGCAATGTCTATCTCATCGGATAGAATCTTGGAGATCGTTTGGTGATTCGCACCAATGATCAGATCAATTTCGATCTCTGGATACAGGATCGCCATCTTCTGTACAAAAGCCGGTAAGCCATGAAAGAAGGACTGGCATTCTGTACTCAATTTGATTTTCCCCTTTGATCCTGCCTTAATCTGCTGAATGGTGCTAAAGCTAGTATCAATCGCCTGAAATAGCTCATTCGCCAATTTGTACAACTCCTGCCCTTCTGCTGTCAATTGCCATTTGTTTCGCGTTCTCAAAAACACCTTAAAGCCAAGTCTTTCTTCCAATTCTCTCAATTGGTGACTAAGAGCTGACTGCGTGAGAAATAGACGCTCTGAAGAGTTCGCAATATTCCCTTCCTCGGTAATGGTCTTAATCAGTCTGAAGTATTTGAGTTCCATACCTCAAAGATACGGGACTTACCCATGCCGCAATTTGAAAAGATTTCAATTAAGCCGTCAAAAGCCTTCAACTATAGAAATAGGAAGCCGAGGAAGAGCCAGATAATTTTGAGCCTCATTCCAATAATAACCCGAGATCATGAAAATCAAAATAATTTATTTGGCTTTACAGCTTGGGCTCATCGGTTCCGTGGTTTACGGGCAAGGTGGGCCTTTTCTACATAAAAAGAGCTTTAGCCCAAGGGCCATCCCTACTACCCAAAGCCCAACTATTGATGGGCTTTTGAATGACCCAATATGGCTGGAGGGCAAATGGCAAGGACAATTCATACAACGAGAACCGGAAGAGAATCAGCCTCCCACGGGACAAACGCAGTTTCAGATCCAGTATGATGCCCACAACCTCTATATCGGCATTCACTGCCTAGACCCCAATCCGACAGGAATCAATAGTCGAAAGTCTGCCCGTGATGGACTAGAGGGGGATTGGATACAACTTTTATTTGATAGTTATCACGATCAGCGCTCCGCTTTTTCCTTTACCCTCACCGCTGCTGGGGATAAGGGGGATCGGACGCTGGCGATGGACGGCCAAGAAGAAGATCCATCCTGGAATCCAACCTGGGATGGGAAAAGTCGTATTGACAGTCTCGGGTGGAGCGCGGAGATCAAGATTCCTTTGAATCAATTGCGTTTTAGTGATCAAGAGAAGCAAATATGGGGCTTTCAGGTCGTACGGAAGATATTCCGCAAGGCCGAACTTTCCGTTTGGCAGCGCGTCCCCTTAGATGCACCGACCTGGGTTGGTTCCTTTGGAGAACTGCATGATCTACAACCTCGCCTCCAACGACAGATAGAACTCCAACCCTTTGTCACTTCTTCCTTAAAAACCCAAGCCGACGCCCCCTTAAATCCTAAGGGCAACCCCTTTAGCCAGACCTTTAGTGCCGGTCTGGATGGTAAGATTGGCATCACCAACCATGTTACGCTAGACTTTACTGTGAATCCAGATTTCGGGCAAGTAGAGGCTGATCCCGCTGCCATTGCCCTTGATGGCTTTCAATTGTTCTTTGAGGAGCGTCGGCCTTTCTTTATCGAAAACAAACAGCTGTTCAACTATCAATTTTCTAATCCACAGATGGGCGGGACCTTTAGCAGTGACAATCTGTTTTATTCTAGAAGGATCGGCAGAAGGCCGCAGGGTTCCGCGCAAACTAAGCCCGGTGAGTATAGTCAGGTACCCGATAATACGACCATCCTGGGCGCCCTCAAACTCAGCGGCAAAACCCAAAAGGGGCTTTCATTTGGAATAATGGAAAGCCTTACCAGCAATGAGTATGCAGCAATTAACCAGGGAGAAGAAAATAGACGAATACGAGTAGAGCCTTTAACCAACTACTTCGTGGCTCGAGTCCAGCAGGACTTTAACAAACGTAATTCCTTTATTGGGGGAATGCTAACCTCCACAAACCGCGACCTTGACCCAAATCTTCAATTCTTACATCGGTCTGCCGTTACCGGTGGGCTAGATTTTCGACACCAGTGGAACGAGCGAAATTGGTATGTACAGGGAAGCCTGGTCATGAGTCAGATCCAAGGGAGCCCCGAGGCCATCTATCAAACCCAAACTTCCATCGCTCACCTCTTCCAACGGCCAGATGCTTTACACCTCGCGGTAGATAGTACGCTGACCTCCTTATCTGGCCATGGTGGAGACATCCGCCTAGGCAAAGCAGGGAAGGGTCATATCACGCTCGAAACCGGCCTCACCTGGCGCTCTCCTGGCCTAGAACTTAACGACCTCGGGTTTATGCGCAACGCTGATGAAATCCAAGATTATATGCGGCTTAGCTATCGGTCGCTACAACCTTTTGGAGCCTTTCGACAAGGCAGCATTGTGTATCAACATTGGGTGGTATGGGATTTCGCAGGACAACTGAATTATATTGATTGGGATGTGGAGTTTAACGGAATTTTCCAAAACAATTGGTCAGCAACCTTTGGGCTATTCTCACAACCACACATCTACTCTAGATCACTGCTTATGGGAGGGCCCAGGATCTTCCTACCTGATCAATATGGTGCCTGGTGGGCCTTCGGTAGCGATCCTCGAAAGAAGCTATACTTGGGTTTGAATGGATGGACGAAGACAGGAGGTATGGGAAGTTATAGATTGTTGGATTCAGGTCTACAACTCACCTATCAACCCATTGATCAATTTAGCGCCTCCTTGCAACCTAGATTCACCCTAATTAGAGATCGTTTGCAGTATACAAACGAAGCCGTTTATCAACAGTCCAAGCGATACCTTCTGTCCTACCTAGACCAAAACACCTTTAGTTTAGCGCTACGACTCAATTATACTTTCCACGCAGATCTATCCCTGCAATATTACGGAGAGGCTTTCCTTACCAAAGGACGGTACCAGGCATTTAATTACTTATTGGATCCCTTGTCGAGGGAACAGGGAGAGCAGCTGCATTTTTTCCAAGCTGCTCAAGTTCGAGGAACTTCTGATGGCCAACATTATGTTGTAGATGAAAATCTAGATCAATTGGACGATTATTCCTTCCCAAATCCAGATTTTTCTTTTGCTCAATTCCGCTCGAATCTAGTGTTGAGATATGAGTACCTTCCTGGTTCTATGCTTTTCTTTGTTTGGGCGCAAGGCGCCAACGATTTTGAGCAGATTAGCTTTCAGGAAAAGCGTCGATTTGGGCAGGAGATCTTTGGTCTTCCCTTTGCCAACACCTTTTTGATTAAAACCACCTATCGTTTTGCGAGATAAATCAAATATTATGTCATATCAACAAACCCTAGTGCACATACTAGAGGCGTCTGTCCCTCAACTCCTAGCCCAATCCCCTGAAGAAATGCAACACAAAACGGATCCCAGCAGGTGGTCCAAGCAAGAGATCATGGGACACTTGGTCGATTCCGCTTACAACAACCATCAGCGCTTCATACGAGCCGAAGCACAAGGAAATCTGATTTTCAATGGCTATGATCAAGTAGATTGGGTGAAGCGAAATGCTTATCAGGATAGAGAATGGACAGCAATTGTAAAATTATGGGAGGCAAGCAATCGCCATTTAGGGCATGTGACGGCGAGCATCGACCCGGGTTTTCTGGAAAATAAAACTAGCGATCATAACTTCCATATCATAGGTATGAATCGACCCGAGGGAGGTTCTCTTAGCTCACTCTCCTACCTAATTTGGGACTACATTTTTCATCTGGAACACCATCTTGTACAATTGCTACCTAATTACGAACGTATTCTCCCGCCCTTTGAAGGAACTACTTAGTACCAAGTTTCCGACAGATCTCTTCGATGACGATCGGCATTTTATACATATCATGGCCTAGATTTGGCCATTGATGTGCCCTAAGTTTTACTTTTTCGTACCAGTCCTTCTTGGGCTGATATGCATCGAGTGCTCCGTACCAAAGCCGAAGATCGCAACTAGGTCGTTGCTCTTCATAGCGTAACCTAGTCGCCGAAATGGCAAATAGCTGGTCAACGGGCATGCCAGCGAGGGCTGCTCGCCAGGCTATGGTCCCGCCTACGCTAAAGGCTAGGATGGCTGTCGTCTGCTTTTCAGTTTCTATCAAGCGGCTCACTGCTACTTCAATACCCCCTGAAACAAAGTACTCGTGCCGTTCCGCTTGACTCTTTTGTTCTTGCGGCAAATCGGCCAAGAGACAGCTATCATAGGTCTGTACTTCAAAGACAGACTCAAGCTGCTTATGGTAGAAGTCTAGATATTTGGCTTGAGTAAAGCCCCAAAGATCGGATAGGATGAGTAGTCTTTTCTTCACGTAGCAAAAGTAAGGCAGCAATGGCAAGCGCGCAAACTTCCGAAGTTTCCTTCAGTCCTGCCTAGGAAAACTTCGGAAGTTTTGCCTGACGCAGAAAGTTTAAACATTTTCATGGACATTTTGATTTTGATTAATGAAGTGACGGTAGCATTAATTATTGAACTATCTTCACTATAATTGGAAACTACAAGATTAGGATAGGACTTAGGCTGGTTTACTCACAAAGCACTTATTATGAAAAAACAATTCTTCCTTTACTTATTCATTTTCCAATGTTTCATGGCACATGGACAAGATCGGCTTACGGGTCAAACTTTTGCAACCCGCTCGGAGGTTTTAGCACAAAATGGAATGGCAGCCACCAGTCAACCTTTGGCGACGCAGGCGGCGCTTGACATCTTGAAAAAAGGAGGCTCCGCCATGGATGCCGCCATTGCGGCTAACGCTGTCTTGGGACTCGTCGAACCCGCTAGTTGTGGGATTGGTGGAGACATCTTTGCGATTGTCTGGGATGCCAAAACCGAGAAGTTGTACGGCTTTAATGGCAGTGGGCGTTCCCCCAAAGCCCTCGACCGAGATTATTTCGTGGAGCGCAACATGGATTATATTCCTTTTACGGGGCCCTTACCTGTATCCGTGCCAGGCTGTGTTGATGGCTGGTTTGAAATGCACAAGAAGTTTGGGAAACTAGATATGAAAGACATCTTACACCCAGCTATTGAATATGCAAGAAACGGCTTCCCTGTTTCAGAAGTGATCGCCTACGAAATGTCAACCAGCACAGCCAGACGGCAAAACCTACCTGGCTTTAAAGAGACCTATATGCCAGGCGGAAGTGCGCCGCGCAAGGGACAGATTTTTAAGAACCCTGACTTGGGAAATACCTACGAAAAGATCGCCCAAGGTGGGCGTGATGCTTTTTACAAGGGAGATATTGCTAAGACCATTGATCAATACATGAAGAAGCATGGAGGCATGCTCCGGTATGAAGACATGGCAAGCCATAGTTCGAACTGGGTGGAGCCTATTAGCACCAACTACCGAGGATATGATGTCTGGGAGCTTCCGCCAAATGGACAAGGGACGGCGGCTTTACAGATGCTTAATATTCTAGAGGCTTACGATGTTCGTTCCATGGGCTTTGGATCGCCGGAATACCTACATGTATTGACAGAGGCCAAGAAGTTAGCCTACGAAGACCGAGCGAAGTTCTATGCAGATCCTGAGTTTAATCAACTTCCCACCGAGGAACTCATCTCCAAGGAATATGCCGATGAACGCAGAAAGCTTATTTCCATGGCTGAAGCAGCAGATGCTTACCCGGCTGGGGAAATTGAAGCAGGCAATACCACTTATTTGACAGTGGCGGATAAGGATGGTAATATGGTCTCTTTGATTCAAAGTATCTATGCCGTCTTTGCCTCTGGGATGGTACCCGATGATCTTGGCTTTGTACTACAAAATCGCGGGCAAATGTTTAATGTGAAAGATCCAGATCATTTCAATGTATTGGAACCAGGCAAGCGCCCCTTCCATACCATTATTCCCGCTTTCATTACAAAGGATGGGAAGCCCTGGGTCAGTTTTGGTCTAATGGGCGGTGCAGTACAGCCCCAAGGTCATGCCCAGATCGTAGTAAATTTGATTGATTTCGATATGGGCTTACAAGAAGCTGGAGATGCCCCTCGGATGCGACATTCCGGCTCCTCCCAACCTACTGGCACCATCATGACAGGTGGCGGAACCTTGAATTTAGAATCTGGATTCGACTATAGATCCATTCGGGAATTGCGTAAGAAGGGACATACCATTTCCTTCGCTGTTGGTATCTCCGGTGGATATCAAGCCATTAAGTTTGATGCCAAAAACAAAGTATACTACGGGGCTTCTGAATCAAGAAAAGACGGTCAAGCAGCAGGATATTAGCCAATTGTGTTTTAGCTTTACCCTATATTCTAGTTCGCCAGCACAAACCCAAATAGCATGAAGAAAAGTTGGAACACGGATCGGATATTAGGTCTTTCAGCGATGATGATCAGTCTGCTAACGCTAATCATCTTTGTATATCAGACGAACATCATGCGAAAGCAAAGTCGACTGTCGGTAACGCCAAGGCTGAGCTTTAATCAGCAAGAAAACATTAATGATTCGCTGTATACCTACAAAAACAATATGGTGAATAAGGGTTTGGGGCCAGCGATCATTGAATCTGTTACGATCATTTACAAAGGCGAACGGATTGACCTGCGTTTCTCCGATTTCTTTGAGGAACATTTCCCTCAGTACAAGAAATTTGCCGCAATGGAGTCCGATACGCGGCTTTCAAAAGGCAGCACCTTGACAGCAGGAGAGAGTGTAAATTTTTTCACCATTGTTGCTCCCGTTAAGACGGTGGAAGCCTTCCGAGATTACCTAGAGGTTGATAATGACAACTTGCCTTTCGACATAGAAGTTATTTATAGATCAATCTATGAAGAGAGATGGCAGATGTTTCTGCATAGTGAAGAACCCATACCATTGTAAGGTAATAGTCACGAAAGCCTGCCGGATTGTCCCGGCAGGCTTTCGTGCAAAATGGAATAAGCATATGCTTGTGTGAACCTAATTTTCTTCGCCCGGATTATCGGTCTCCGTAGGTTCATCTTGTGGATCATCAGAAGGTATCTCAATTTCTCCTTCTCTCTTCATGTCAAAGCTAATGTAGCTAGCTAACTGAATTCTATCATCTGCTACCTCCTGAAAATCAAATCGGATTGACTCAAATCGAAACTTCCTAGCTTGCTCAGCCACCCATCGCGTACCTTCCAATACCATGATTTCTTGCATTTGTGCCTGAAGATCGGCTGCTCCTTCAATGGCAGCAGGCTGGATTACAAATTGTGCCGCTGTAAAAAGTGAGCCATGACCAAAATCGAAGCGGATTTGTGTATAGGCGATGGTACTGTCGCGTCTGATGGGGTCAATCTGTGTGATTGAAATTTCAGCACTAGCTACCTTTCGTTCTGGCTGGCTGGGTTCAAAAAAATTAATGCTTTGCGTGAAGCCAAGCAGGTTTTCCACTGGATTGACCAGGTCTTCGTCAAAAAAGATCAATTCGGCCTTTCCTTCTAGGTTAATGGTGTCTTGAGTCACATCAAACAAGAAATCGGTTTGGACGGGTGGAGCGTTGTCTCGATCATCGTTGCCTTCTAGTTCTGGATCATCATAAACGAAGGCAGAAGCTTCAGTAGTTTCAAATTGGCCAAAATCGTCTTTTTGGCAAGCTTGTAGACTGGCTAGGGCAAGTCCCCCTAGCACAAACAATCGGATGGTTTTCATTTCTAAAATTGGAGTTCTAAGTAGTTTGACAATAGATTTTCAGTTGTGCCTTTTGCGCTTATACTTCCTTAGTAAAAATCTTACTTAGCCTACGGCTATCCTGCCTGGCCTGACAGGTGCGCAATTTTACTACCTCTTGTATTCGCAAAATTCACTACCTGAAATCTGACGACTATTCTTGTCAAGCTACTTAAGGTGAAAGAATAATGTGATTTTTGCTTGAAAGCTTTCACCCTAACTGTGTGAGTTCTGCCCTCACATCGTAAGTTCTTCCCACTTCAAAAAAATTCTGAAAAACACCCTTATTCAATATCAGCCAAACGCCTGGCGGCATAGTGATCCAGCACGGCCTTCAGTTCTGTAGCGATTTCTTGTTGTTCAGCATTTAAACTATCTAAGGGGATGGGGTTTTCCTCCAAATAATCAGCAGGCACCTCATAAAACTCACCACTATCGTATAGCTTGTATTGCTGATTACGCGCAAATACGCGCGCTTTCTCTAGCTCTCCACTTCGAGAATACCAACTGTAGATCCAAGAACGTGTCGTCGTCTCTTCTCCTTTCAAGAGCGGTAAAAAACTTTGACCATCCAGGTCCAAGCTGTCGGGAATAGCAATTCCTGAGGCCTCACAAATGGTCGGTAGCATATCTGTAAAATCTACTAAGTCTCTATTTTCCTGCGCTCCCTGAATCTGAGTTGGCCATTTCACCAAAAGCGGTACTCTCGTCCCTGCATCAGTTGATTCCCCTTTAGCGCCAGCTACTTGTTGGCCCCTCATTTCCGAAACGACCGGTACATCCGTTCCATTATCCCCTGTAAAGATCACTAGGGTATTTTCTGCGATACCTAGCTCCTCCAACTTAGCATTTATTTCCCCAATGATTCGATCCGTATAAGCCACCATATCTTCAAAATAGTGCGCCTGCCCTTTATATTTCATGACAGTCGTATCATCAACGGCCCATTCCGGGGAATCAGGGGTGGGACTAAAGGGGCAATGGGTTAGGATCATGGGATAGTAGAGCAAAAAGGGATCGCCTTTCTTGGCAGCTCTTTCGATAAAGTCCATGCCGTAATCCGCGACCACTCTAGGTCCGAATTCTTCCTTCCCATAGGTCTTGAGCGTACCATTGGTTTCCAGTATGGGTTCAGAGAATCTTGTATCTCTACCCGTAGAATCTACTCTACCCGTTCGCACTTGCCAGAGGCAATGCTCTTGAAAACCGGCCCAACGTGGGCTCATTGGATCTTTTCCCAATTGCCATTTCCCTACAATGCAAGTTTGATACCCGGCTTCTTGAAAAAGGTGCCCAAAGGTGGTTTGACTCGTGTCCAACAGTCCAAATTTGATGTAGTTCCGAACGTTGTAAATACCGGTCATGATTTGCACTCGACTGGGCGTACATAGGGGTTGGGCATAACAATGTTCAAAACGCATCCCCTCTTCGGCCATTTGATCCAGGTTAGGGGTGAGGTAGGAGGTTCCTCCATTGGCTTGAACGGTTTCGTAGCCCAAGTCATCCACCATAATTAATATGATATTCGGACGTTCATCTACTTCGGCAGAAGTCTGCCTAAATTGTGTAAATAGGAGAAGGGTAGCAACAGCTATAGATGATATGATATTACCTTTTTTCATTACTTGTTTAGTTTAGCATTGATCTTATCCACTAATTGTTGTATTTTTCGAAGAGTAAAGTCAAGTTACAGATACTACCTCAATAAAGTAGCTATTTTAAGTCTTCCTATCAAATTTATATCTGCAGGTTTTCTTCCTCCAATTTTCACTTCCTGCTTACCGCTATTCTCCCATTTCAATTAGGTACGGTGCTGCATTGTCGACCGATCTTGGAGCTATTCATAATTGCTATGATAACACCGCTGATCCTTCTGGCAGTGTGCACCAGTACCTTTCTCAGGTCTTCCAGCAGGAGAAATGCTACGAATTTGCAAGCATTTGCAACAAATCCACAAATACGGTTACAGGGCTGACAGCATCTTTGCATCAGAAATATACTAAGGCCATAGTGGTTGGAGAAAGGCTGATTGTAGATCAGCTGTTCTCAACCGCTATGCGGCTGCATAATCGTCTAAAAGTCACCATAACCATGAAGAAAGCACTAAAGATTCTTGGCATTGTATTAGGAGTTGTGGCATTGTTAATCGGTATTGCCGCGATTTACAATAGCAGCGCCGCCCTTCCGACTTATACAGTTCCGGCGCCCGACATCCAGGTAGAACTAGACTCCACCCGGATTGCTAGGGGAGCCAAAATCGTAAACGGGACTTGTACTTTTTGTCACCAAGGAAAGGCAGATCGGCTAGACGGAAGATTATTCGTTGACGATCCTGGTCTAGGAAAAGTTTTTTCCAGTAACATTACCCAGGATAAGGAAGTAGGCATTGGAAACTATACGGACGGGGAGTTAGTCCGACTCCTACGGACGGGGATTAAAAAGAACGGGAGACTTGCTCTACCTATGATGGCCAAAATGCCTCATCTTTCTGATGAGGATGTGTATGG
>JAHQWA010000049.1 GCA_019634045.1 Saprospiraceae bacterium | reverse complement strand
GCCTAGTGGAGAAAATGGAAATCCAGCAGATATCGAAGTAATACACCACAGTTTTTATCTACCACGCTTACAAGATTTCCGGGTTTCCTCTCCACTAGCAAGCCTTTCTCGAACGACTGCAAACCACCATGATCGGGTACTAAACCCCTGACTTTCAGCGACACATTGAGACTATCTTTAGCCCAATTAAATTCACCGACTAACACCTTCGTTAGGAAAATGCCAAAAAATGAAGACTCTATGGAAAGTTAATAGCCTACTTTTTCTTTGCCTTGCACTCCTATTTACTGCTTGCGATTACCTGCAAATGAGCAATCAAATGGAGGAAACTGATCCGAATATAAAAGCGCTACTGGAAGAAGGAGAAGATTTTTTCGCGGAAGAAGATTTTGAATCTGCCATTGAACGTTACGAAGCAGTATTGGATAAACTACCACCCCAAGAGAACTGTAAGACTTATCCCCAGGTACTTCTACAACTGGGGAAATCCAACTTCAAGCTTCAGCGCTACTACGAAGCGCTGGACTACTATCACACTTATCTCGAACTTCCGCAAATTCAATCTTCCTCAGAAGACAAAGCCAAAGGCTTGAACAATATTGCTGCTGTGCATCAACGGATTGGAAATGAGGAAGAGTCCTATCGCCTTCAGTTAGAGGCTTTGGAGATTTTGGAGAGCATCCAAGATTCTGCGGGCATTGGTCGTGCGTTGTATCAACTTGGTACCATCGTTTTTTATCAAAAAAATTATAAACAGGCCCTAAAATATTACCAGGGTTCGCTGGCACTAGCTGAGGAACGGAAGAAAGATAAAGCGATGCTGTCCTGCTATAGTGCTCTTGGACCTACTTATGCCGGACTTGGAGATACGCTGAAGGCGCATCAATACCTCACCAAAGCATTGGCACTTTCCAGGTCGCTGAAAAGCCGCTCCAAAGAAGCCTATGCCTTGCATAATTTAGGAGCACATTACCTCAAGAAGAAAGAACTGGACAAGGCCCTGAATGCCTTGATGGAAAGTTATCACATCAAGGTGGAGCTACAGGATAAATGGGGGTTGATTGGAAGCCATATGTATCTAGGGGATGTGTACATGAAACAAAAGCGGCTTGCCCTAGCAGATACAGCTTACCAGGAAGGCCTGGCTTTGGCTGACGAAATCGATTCTGATCGCCGACGGGTTGCTTTGTATAAACGCCTGGCTAAGGTGGCCTCTGAGCAAAAGGATTTCCGAAGAGCATTTAGCATGAATTCTGAATACATTGACCTCAAGGAAACTTTACTGAATGAAGAAATGATAAAGAATGCCTCCAACGCACGTATCAAATATGAATTGAGCAAAAAGGAAAATGAAATCCAGCTACTCAAACAAGAGAACCGTTTCAAGAAGTCTAAGAGCACCTTCTACTGGGCAATGAGCTTTTTGACGGTATGCTTGATGGGGATGTCCTACAGATCAGTGATTAAGCATCGATTCCAAATTCAACTTCAAGAGAAAAATGAGGAGATCAATCAACAATACACGGATCTGTCACGAAAAAATGAAGACCTACAAAAGTTTGCTTTCATCGTTTCTCATGACCTGAAAGCGCCCTTACGTACGATTGGATCCTTCACAGGGCTACTTCGTCGGAGGTACTTTAACGCGATCGATAAAAATGGACAAGAGTACATGGAATTTATAACCGGCGGAGTGAAGCGGATGGATCAATTGCTTAACGATCTGCTCACTTATAGCCAGATCGAAAATAAACCACAGGAATCAGATTGGACAGAGACAAAGGATGTGGTACACAATGCTTTGTCCAATTTGTATTTCCAAATTCGCAATGAGAATGCCGCCATCAGAATTAATGAAAATGCTCTGCCTCGCGTGAAGGGCAACTCAGCTCATTTAACCCAGTTATTTCAAAACATTATTGCCAATGGCATTAAGTTCAGAAATGGGAAGAGTCCACAGATCTCGATTGATTGTGTGCCCGAAGAGCACAACTATACTTTCAAGATTCGGGACAACGGAATTGGGATTGAAGAGCAATACAGGGAAAAGATTTTCCGGATGTTTAGTCGCTTACACAAAATGGAGGAATATGAAGGTACCGGTATCGGCTTGGCCACCTGTAAAAAAATCGTAGAAAGGCATGGCGGTGAAATTTGGGTAGAATCCAAACTCGGCCAAGGTAGTACCTTTTGTTTCTCCTTGCCAAGAAACTAATTTCGACCTTATCTGAATGAACGGCCCTCCTGCTGATCAGGCTCGATCTGCGGGGGGGCTTCGTTTCTATGCTTGGCAATCCACTCCTGGAACTTCTCCATTTTTCCTGGATGATAAGCTTCTACATCATCCGTTTCGTAAGGATCCTCACGCAAATCATAGAATTCCCATTCTTTGTCTTTTCCGTTTCTGATCATTTTCCAGTTCTTGTAGCGGATGGCTTGCTTGAACTGTTCAGGAGGATAGGTCTTGTTTTTCCAATTGAAATGCGGGTATTCCCAGTACAGCATCCGGTCTGGAAGGGCGTGATTGTTATCGGTAAGCAACTTGTATAAAGAGATACCATCCAGTTGGCGAGGAATCGCAGTCCTTTGCCCCGCTACTTCTGCCAAGGTGGGGAGAATATCAGGGAAATAGATCTGTTCTCGGGTCGTGCGACCTGGACTGATCCTTCCAGGCCAACGTGCAATAAAGGGAATCCTGATGCCGCCTTCATACAAATCCCTTTTAAAGCCTCGAAGCTCACCATTGGTTTTTTCATCAGCAAATTCACGACCTCCTCCATTATCCGAACAGAAGATGACTAAGGTTCTTTCATCAATTTCTAGTTCTTTTAACATAGCCATCAACTCACCGAACTGACGATCAAAAAGGCTGGTCATCGCTGCATAACTCTTCCGTTTCTCTGACCAGTCTTTATCTCGGTATAGGGCGACTGCAGGATCTGATTCGGGGATTACGTATTTTCCATGAGGCACCGGCCATGGAGCATAACAGAAGAAGGCTTGGTCCTTATGTTCCTGAATGAAGGACTTCATTTTATTGAAGATTTGATACTGGGTGTAAGCATCGGCATTACCCTCTTCGGCAGGCAGGCTTACCTTTTGGCTATTCTCCCAAAGGTATTCCGGATAATAATTGTGTGCATGAATTTGATGATAGTATCCAAAAAACTGATCAAAGCCTTGCTTTTCCGGTACGCCTTCAGTACCCTGATCACCGAGCCCCCATTTACCAAATCCCCCCGTGGCATAGCCCGCAGCCTGTAAGAGCTCCGCCACCGTAAATGCACTATCCGGTAAGGCTATCCCTCCCGTATTTCCACGGACTTGGGTATGCCCACTGTGCAAACCGGTCATTAGCGTGCTTCGAGCAGGTGCACAAACGGTATTTCCGGAGTAAGCCTGTTGGAAAAGAATCCCTTCTTTTGCAAACTGGTCAATATTCGGCGTCAGGATATCCTTGCTGCCATAGCACCCTAGGTCCGCTGCTCCTAGATCATCTACCATGACGTAGATAATGTTCGGTGGCAATGGTGGTTCGCTGGTTTGACAGGCCGTAAAAATGCCGAAGGAGAGCAGGGAAATATAGAAAAAATAAGACCGATTTTGCATAACGAATAGGTATAGATGATCTGAACAAGTCAGAAATGTTTTCAGCGCATATTTGCAATTGAATGGATGTCAAATATAGCTGAAACGATTCGATTTAGATTCGTACTACTTCTTTACCATATCTACCGCTTGTTCCAACAATTGCAGCTGAATGGATTGCCATCGATCTGGATAGCGTAGCTCTAACAGCTTTAGTGCAGCTTCATCTCCGGCAAACATAGCTTGAATCCACTGGACATCTGGATTCTGCTGGTATTTTGGCTCTTGCAAATGAGCAGTCAAAGGGCTTTCTTTCTTTTCCCTTCCTAGAATTTGATGGGAAAGTAGTCCTAGTACATGATAAGGGGAAATGTGGTCCCCTTTATCTTCAGTGTATTGCCATACCTTTCCGTAAAAGGTCGTACTTTTCTGATTGTCTCCCAGCTTGGCATAACACTGTGCCAAGAGGAAATCACTTAACCGTTCATCCGGATCATAGGGTTTGCCGACGCCAAGTCTTTCTGGCCATTGCTTAGCTTGCTCCAAATGTTTCACCGCTGACTTCCACTGTCCGCTTTCCATCCATTCTATAGCCGCTCCTGTGTTTGCTTGCTGATGAAGCAACCTACCTTCCGAAGCACCCTCGAAAGGCAAGACTTCCAGCTTATCGAGAATGGCAAGAGCAGCTTGATACTGCTGGGTATAAACCAATTGTCGCACAAGGTCCATTCCTATGGCATAATTGTCACTATGCTGCATCCACGCCCCCTTCAGATATCTTATAGCTTCTTCTGATTGGTCAGTTTCGATCAGATAGCGAGCAAAGCTTCTCTGCACTCTCCAATCTTTTGATCCTACCGCTTGCGCACGATGCATATCTACTTGAGCGTTTTCCCCTTTGACCAGCGTCGATAAGTGCGCACGACTAAGATAAAACGGTGCAAAGCTAGGCTGCTGTCCGCAAGCATCCATCAGACCAAGGGCCTCCGTTCTTCGATTTTTTCCCCAGTAGTTTAGGGCTAGGTAGTACTTGAAGGTCCAATGCTCAGACTGTTGTATAGCCCATTCCAGCGCCTCTAAACTTTCGCGGCGATAGGGAAAGGTGAAGGTGGGTGCAGTCGCAGAAATAGGTGCTAGCGCCGCTACATCTTTCCCCAGGTAGGCCATCCACAATTGGACCAATGGTTTTTGTGGGGCGAGTTGGAGCACTTCCTTGGCTGTTGAGATCTGACCTTTTCGATAGTAGCTAAGGGCTAGTTCCAAAAAGGTTTGTTCGGGCAATTCGCTCCGATGTCTGGCGAGGAAAGCCGCTTTGTTCTTCTCGGATTTTTGCAGGAGATATTGCTCAAAAAAGGCAAAGTGGTTGAGTGGATCTACTTCAAGAATGGCTGCCAAGGCGTCTTCTACTAGCTTACTGTTTTTTTGCTGCCGCGCTGCGATGGCCATACTCTCCCAAGCAGAGAGATTATATCGATTAAAATCAAGCGATTTTTGTGCATAATGTTGGGCTTTCTGCCAATCTTCTTCCTGCAGGTATACCCCGGCCATTTCGGCATACGCGGCTGAACGATGACTCATACTGCGTGCTGCCCAGCCTAGACTCTCTCTGGCATTGAGGAGATCTCCTTGCGCTTGATAAATTAAACCTGCTACAAAGTTTGCTCCCGGGTGATAGGTGTCCCATTGCAGTGCCTGATGAGCATAGGTGATTGCCTGCTGATATTGTCCATTTCGATAGTAAAGTTCAGCCATTTGAGTCAGTGCTTCCAAATGTTGTGGCTCCAGCTTTAGGCAGGCCTCAAACTGCTGCACGGCTTCTTCGAAGGCCCGGTATTTCATGGCTTCCATCCCTGACCGAAAATGTTTCTCGGCCGAGGCTGCGGGTGCATTACTTTGTACCGGAGAGTAGAAGGGGCGCTTCAGGAGCCCGGCTTCTGCTGCCAGGCTGAGTTCCAGATCCATGGCTTTTACCTTGACGGACTCCACCTCCTTTAAGGGTAGGGGAAAGGTCTTTTGAAATACGCCCATCGGTTTGAGTTGTACGGAAGCCTCAAACGTTTTGCCACTTTTGGCGGTTAGTTCAAGTCGGCCATTGACCTCGCTAAGGGCGTTGATGCCGATCACTGTGCCTTCCTTCGTATCCTGAGCATGTAGTATCGCTTTGTCCGATACATCACTCAAGCCACCAATTTCTTTTACGGGAAACCATTTCTCTGTCCATTGATCTGTTGTGTGTGGTGGGAAATTGGCTTGCGTAACCGGATTTTGGTCCGCTCCCGGGGAGTACTGAACAAATAGCCGTCCGGCCTGAAATTCAATGTATTGCCCATCGGTATCTGTTAATAGGTCTTCCCAGATACCTCCTGATCGAGACAGTGCCCATAGCCACAACTTTTGCCCAGGCATTTCTTCGTACTCTGCCCAATGTCCAAAGCCAAAGTTTTGGTCGTGAAAGTACCCTCCAAAGAAGTCGTGATCTTTACCGACAACATGATAGGATTTACTGGGCCCAAAATCATTTTCCTGGTAGGCTGGCAGAAAACGTTCTTCTTCATCGTACGGCCAGGACCTGGCTCGTCCACCATGTTCCAAATATTGATTTCCAGGGGTGAAGAACTCTAGGTCTTGTCGAGCAGCCGCGGCAGCCGTCATCCAGTTGTAGTAGGCCTGTTGGAGCGGTGTTGGGTTGTACCAAGTAGCTTGCGTCTCGAAATAGGCTTTGTCTTTCGGGAGTCGGATTTTAACTCGCCATTGTGTTCGGGAAGGAAGATCGATATTTCCTACCGTGCAGCTCACACTGCCATCAGCCTCTTCCTGCAAAATATAATCTACGGGAGTAGCCGTTCCGGGGTGATGCCCGATTAAGCCAAAGTTGAACTCTATCCCGCCCGAGGTCCAAGGTCCGCGCATCGCAATATTGCGGAACTTCATTACCTCATTTCTGTATATAAATTCCTCTCCGCTCTCTTTCTCAATGGCGCCCCAAACTTTACCTCCCACCTCAGGTAGAACATAGACTTCAACATAGTCATTGCTTAAGGTCACCGTGGTCCATTCTTGATCTTGGCCTTCCAGGCTGTAGCCATCAAATCTATGATACGGGTATATTTTCGGATTATGCACTAGGATGGGGAGCGGGTCTGGATCTGAGAAGGGATAGGTCAGTAGGCTTGTTTTGGCTTCTACGATAGTGGCGGCCGCGGGTTGGGCAGTAAGGGCAGCTTGGGTGGTGAAAAGGGCGAACCAAAGGGTGACTAGGCCAAGACAAAACTTGGGTGTGTGAGTGTGTACGTTCATGAATTATATTTTGAAGAAAATTTTCTTCCGATATAGGAAAAAACACAAAGACCACAGGATGCTCCAAACTAATAGGGCATTAGTGATGTCGAGTACTGTTTCAGGAAGGCCGAGCATGCCGAGGAAGCCATGATTAAAGGTTTTAGTAAACCCGCCTAACCACTGGTGTCCAATAGTTTCGGCAAAAAGGTATATGAAAATGGAATTCATACCTACGATACTAAAGAATTTTACCCCTAGATGCTTTCCCTTGAGATCAACCCACCAATAGAAAAGGGCTAGAACCAAAATTGCCCAACCACCGGATGCCAGTACAAAGCTGCTGGTAGCAATCCGTTTGATGATGGGGGTGATCTGAAGGAAATGTAGTGCGTAGCCTATGAACAATCCAATGACGGCAGCTATACAGAAGTACCGTACTTTTTGTTGTGCAGGTCGCTCGCACAATAAGAGTTGCCCGCAAACTACGCCCCAAATGGTATGAGCGGCAGTGGGAAGACAATTGATCGTAACCCATCCTCCACCATTATTGATCTTGCCCATTAATATCATGTCTAGGTAAGCGCCAAAGTTGGCATCCTTAACAAAGGGCGCCGCTGGGTCATATATTCGATAGAGTAATTCTGTAAGTATTAGGAAGGCCAGGGAAGCACCGAGCTGCCATTTCCAGGAGAAACGCATCAAGAAGAAGGCTACTAAAATCGTAAAGGACAATTGCGTTAGCACATTCCACAACTCCCAAACAAGTTGGTGACTGTATACACAATGCAGACCTGTACCAAACAAGAACAGTAGAAAACAACGATAGAGGATATGATTTCGAACGGTAGCCTGGCTATCTCCTTTTGCTATTCGACTCTTGTAGGAAAAAGGCATGGCCACTCCCACGATGAACATAAAAAAGGGTTGAATAAGGTCCCAAAACCGCAGGCCAGCCCATGGGTGATGGTGGAACTGGATCATAATGTGCTGTAGCCAAGAGCCCTCGCTTGCTGTGCTGAGCGATGCATAGACCCTTGCTGCCTCTCCCATGAGCAAGAACATGGTTAGACCCCGAAAGACATCTAGGGATAGGAGCCGTTGACTGCCCTTATTCATCTTGTTGTAAGTTGGTTTTTGTTTTGTGGAAATAGGAGTTGGTTCCTATTTCTCATATAAAAGGCTCTTTTATCCCAGGTGATATACCGCAATTAAGGCGGTGTTGATTGGCTCAAGCCAGCGTTGGGGTTTGCCTTTGTCAATCCAGAGGAAATCACTCAAAGATTTTGACTCTCCGGTATCTTCTAGTCCTCGATCCATATCGTAATAGGCATTGCCCTTTAAGGGGAGGTAGTCACTTTCTTGGTATACTTCTCCGGTTATTTCCCAAGTAGTCCAGCGCAGGGTCAAAATGTCATCATTGCCTCGCACCTGAAGCTTTCCGTACCGACCTTCATTGGTTTGATAGATCAATATGGTTCCTGGTCGGAGAAAGTTAAGTTCATTATTGCTACCGTTGATTCGCAATTTGGCCAAACTCACTGAACGAGCATCATCTACATTGATCTGTTGAAAAAACGAGCTAGTCGCTGGTCTTGAAAAGAATTGATCGTCAAAGATATTATTGCCAGCTTCTTCTTCTGCACTGAGAAGTAATTTTCCGCCCTCGTACAAACTTAAACCAAGGGCGAGCGGCTGATCATTCCAGTTCAGGGACAAAGAAATCTTGCCATCCTGAAGATCATTGATCGTACTGGTATAGTTACCTAGATTGCATTGATCTTGGCCACAAACTCGCCACAGCTGTACAGATACCTGACCCGGTATTTTTTGAGTAATCGTAACGCGAGAAAGACTGTTAGTTTGAGCATTAATATTGTCCCATCGGCCAGCAAAGGATTCTACGGAGATGCCATTGCCGGGAGATAGGTCACCTTCGACACAAGATGACAAACAGAGCGTCAACGCCAAAATGATAAGCGGTAGAGGGGATTTCATAGATGCTTTTT
>JAHQWA010000632.1 GCA_019634045.1 Saprospiraceae bacterium | reverse complement strand
TTAGTTTATCCGAAGGCTCGTTCAGCGCCCCTACCATATCTAGGTCTTTGAGCAAGCCCGCAATTTCATGTCCAAATATCTCATTATACTTTGCTGACCAAGACAAAAGGGCCTCCTCACTAGCCCATTCAGCTTGATTGACCACTTGTGATTCATTGAGTTGATAGCTTCTTTGAAATAGGAAGCCTGGATAATTACTGGCCGCTTTTCTCAAGCGCTGTGCGTAATCTCGAAAAGCCTCCATATCCGAAACCGTCGCCAAACTAAGTACTTGCACATTATCCTCTTTGCGCTCCTCCGTCAGCCTATTCATCCCTTTCCAGGGTTCGAGTACTCCGGCTGAAATACCATAGGCTTGTAGTCCCTCTAAGGTTTGGTCAGAGGGCGTTCCCATAAAATACATGGCATTAATTCCCTCCTGCATCGGCATCATCTTGGCCTTTAATTCATTTAAGGCAGGATTTCCAAGATGTTTATCCACTCCTGTGGCATTCAGGTAGCTTTCTAACCATACGATCTCCCTCTTCTCTCGATTGACAAAGGCTTCGAATTGTACGGCTTCGGGTTCGGTGGATTCTACAATTTGAACAAATTCTGGAATGGTGGTGATGAACTCGTCGAGTTTTCCGTCTTGAATTTTGACGTTGAGATAGGCTCTAAGTGGATTCATAATAGTTTAGGTTCGATTAAAGGGTTATCATAAATTAGGCTTCCATTCTCTTGCACATAAAAGGCTCTACGCCAGTGGGAATTGGGTTTCCTAAAATTCGACGCACTAGCATCAATTGTCCAATGTGATGGTATACATCGGGAAGTGGTCCGTTGAAGAGGTGCCAATTGTCAAACTGCATGGCATGACCATTAACTGTCAGTTGTATTTTTTGCTGTTCCAATGTTTGCTCATCCATCTTTGTACAAGCCGTCTTCACAGCCTCAATTCTAGCTAAGGTTTTGTCTCTCAATTCTTCAAATGGCAGTCCATTTGCCGTCTCTGGAAAGTTAGTTGTTGTGCCTTCCAAGCTATTCCCCAAGAAATCGACCATGTTGTAAATGTGATCCATGATCTGGTACAAGCTGCGGCTGCCATTCCCGGGTTCCTGCATCAGTTGTTCTGCTGTTAAGCCCTCGGTAGCCCAGTAATACCTGAATCCTGCTCCGTCCAGCATTCTAGCTATAATACTGCCCATGTTGTACTGAGTAGGGTAAGAAGTAATTTCTGCGAATTGAAGTGTTTTGGTCATGATCTAGGATTTAATGAGTTTAAATGCTTGGGAGTTCCCCGCTATCACAAAGATGTACGCTATTTGACTACGATGTACGATTAGCTTTCCTAAAGAAGGCTAATCCTTTCCCAAAGAAGGAGTTTGTTTTCCGAATGATTTCCCCCTCTTGATTGATCCCAAATGAGTGAAGTAAACTTAGCATACCTAGTTTTGGAGTAGTAATTCCAAATCAACTCTCTAGAACTTCCCATCCTTATATTCATTTCAATAAAACACTTATATAAAAAATAAAAACTCAAATAATAGCTAACCCCATGTAACACATGCTGATTATTTTGCATATATTAGTGAGGACCTCATTTTAAAATAAACAGCGTTACAACACCATGAAAACCCCCTCCCCCCGCTTTGGCCGGTTCGGCTATGGCCTTTCTTTGCTCTTTTTATTGCTTACCATTGTTGGATGTGCCAGTTTTCCCAAAGGCGTTAAGTTACTCCTAGATAAGCAGCAGGTTTCAAAAGCCAAACCAAAATTCGAGCAATCTCGTGGTCACAAGGTTTATGACCCTGGAGCTCGCTTCTATTTAGATAGGATTGCCATTAATCGGAGTAAAAACCCTGTAGTCTGGATCAAAATCCATGAAAATTTCTGCGCACTAGAAGAAGAAATTGGCAGCTTGCCTCTTAAGCAAATTAAAAAACTGAATCGACATAGAGCTGGAAGGAAAGACATTAGGATAGCTCGAAGAAACCTTCGAGATCGCATTGTCGAAGATCTTTCTCGCAGAGGCTCCATCATGCAATTAATTGCACTAGAAGAAAATACAAGTTGTTGGCCAGAAGGTACCATGGATACCTTAAGGATGATTATTGTAAATAAGTCCATCAATCGGAAGCAAGTAGTTTTTGATAATACATTGGATAGCGAGTGGGAAGGTAGAGCCATCAAACTACCTAGTGTAGAAGAAATTGAGCAAGAAGCGGGGCGATCCTGTCGTGCCTTTGAGTTTGGTTACAAATGGAACCTCACGTATGAAGAAGTTCGAGCACTAGCGCATCGGTATGAGCAGGTGGTTCTTCCCGCCAATCTCGGTACTTATTGGGAGATACAAAGGGATGCATGGGATATCTTCCAAGTGCACGAGTCGTATTGCAATATGGATCAGTTCAAAGTGGACTTCCCTATCACCGCTACAGCACAAGATTGTTGGTTTGATTCTGCCAAAGAAGCCCTTTGCACGAGCCAGCTAAAACCTTTGTTAGCCTACCACCGAGACAATCCCCACACAGTCCTTGACCCCGATATCTGCCGACAAGTACTCTGCATCGCTAACTTTGCTGAAGATGCCAAAGAGCTAAATGCAGATGAGCAAAAACAATTGGAGGATATTACCTTAATGTATGACCTACAAGCCCAACTCCTGCAGTGTAACCTAAAGTTGGACTCCGCTGCTTTTATTAATGAGGTAGCCTATCTGGCGAAAGACTACCCTCACCATCGAGTAGTTTTTGACTTAGCTGTGTCTACCTTAGATTTTTTTGCGGGACAGTATCGCTTTAAGGCAGCTCGTTTAGGTCTGGAACAGCTACAGCCTCTTTTTCCAGATACCTCATCCTGTAAAACCGACTTCTACTTTCAAACAGAAAAGCAAAGTTGGTTTAATCTATTTGGATCTCTACTCAAGAAAGCTGAGACCGAGCAAAATTTTCCTGAAGCACTGGATGCATTCAATACGCTTACTCACGACGAATATGCATTGGTCTCTTGGGGTGAAACGGATGAGGTCTTTTTTGTAAGAAAAAATCGGCAAAATCGAACGGCGCAGGTGATGACTTCTATTAAGCAGGAGGAAGAGTGGAGCCAACCTGTACGTGTCGAAAAATTATCATTTGCGGATGATGTAATGCCATTATCGATTAGTTCAGGGGGTAGACAGATGCTCTTGAAATCTGAAGGGAGATTATATACCTCCACCCGAGTAGACATTGGCAGGCCCTGGACCGCTCCAGAAGTCTTTCCAATGAAACCTCCCTTTGCTGGTTCTGCCTGGATTTCCCCAGATGATTCTCTCATGTTGGTGGAATACTATTCGGAGCGAAGGCATCCGCGGGAAGTCCCTAAGATTGATATTGCCACTTCTGACTTAGGTGAAGATGGAGCATACCATCATACCATGTCCGTTGGCACGAAAATCAATAGAGTTAGGAGCTATGAACAAAATCCAGTCATGGGCTTACAAGGAAGAATGTTATTCTATACCTCTAATGCGGTGGGCAGTTTAGGCGGTAAAGACGTTTACAGTATCGCCTTGCGCAACCCCAGGGACTGGACAAGCCTAGAAGACCCCATTAACCTCGGCCTAATGCTCAATAGCTACTTCCATGATCCGGGCGTCAGTTATTTCTCCGAATATAGCGGGAAAGCCTATTTCCATCGTCGAAATCGCTGTACTAATAATTTCGACATCTGGAAAGTTAAATTGGGACCAGGAATCTTCCCTGCTAATGCCTTACGGCTGGCGGGAGTCGTATTAGACGAAAAGGGAAAGCCCATTGGAAAAGGAGGCTTTGTCGAGTTTACTCCAAATTATGAATTAAACGTACATGCCCAACCCATCTCCATCAAAGGCACCTACTCCTATACTGTAGCCGATAGCACTGAGGTGGTAAGAGTTTTCCCTGAAGTACCCGGCTATTACTCCGAACGCGATACGACCCACTACCTTTCTAGTGCGCCACTAGGCGAGATTATCCGTGATACTTTCACTCTAACCTCATTCGATTACATTCGTAAGAATTTCAAGCTAGAAAATAGTACCTTCTTCGAAGGCAAGGCAGAGTTTGATCGCCCTGAAAAGGCCTATCCTGAAATTACTCGATTGGCCGAAATCGCCACGCGTATGGGTGCTGACCTGGAATTGCATGGCCATACGGATAACACAGGAACAGAAAAGGAGAATCTGGACCTATCGATACAACGGGCCAATACCATTAAGGCCTTTCTTACCGATATGTGTGGTTTTGCAGAAGATCGAATCCGTGTGATCGGTCATGGAGATACCGTTCCGCTTTGCCCCAATGATACCGCGGAAGGGCGACGTTGTAATCGTCGTTTGGATATCATCTTTAAAATGCCAGATGATTGAATCCAGCATTGAAATTATCCGGACTAATCAATCACCAAATAATCATAGTGCACCAAGGCTTTTTTGCCTTGTTGCCCTAGGTATTGCTCTGCTTTTTCAAGTCCGTACTGTGCAATGCCAAGACCAATCCCCTCTCCTTCTTCATTAAGGATGCGCAAAAGATCCCCTTTTTCAAAGGCTCCTTCAATACGCACAATACCTACAGGAAGCAGGCTCGATACTTTTTCGGAAGATCGCAAAACCGTCTCTGCCCCCTGGTTGATGTACACGGCTCCTTTCTGGGGTAATTCATTATAAGCAATCCATTTCTTTACGTTGGATAATTCCGATTGGGGGGTGAATCGAGTTCCATTGAAATTGCCCTCCACAAGATCTACTAAAACGTTCGCCTGTCGGCCGTCGCCAATAAAAGTGGGGATCCCTACCTTGGCGGCTTTTTGCGCGATGCGAAACTTGGTGTGCATGCCGCCGCGCCCAAAGGAAGAGCGAGAAGGCTGAATTACCTTTTGCCACTTCTTATCCTGTGGATCAATCTCAGGAATTACCTGACTCTCTTTATCGTCGGGAGGACCATCAAAAACGCCTTGCACACTGCTTAGGATGACCAGGCCATCTGCATTCGTCATAGCTGCAACCAAGCCAGCCAGTTCATCATTATCGGTAAACATAAGTTCTGTCACGGCTACTACGTCATTTTCATTTACCACCGGAACAATACGATCTCTCAACAGCGCCAGAAAACAGTTTTGCATATTAATATAATGCTGTCGATCTCGAAAGTCCTCCTTCGTAGCCAACACCTGTGCACAAAACAACTGCTGATTGGCGAACAGCTGGCGATAGATCTCCATCAATCGAACCTGCCCAATCGCGGAAAGCACTTGACGTCGAACGACCTTGTTCAACCCCTCGGGCACCTGCATCATACTGCGTCCTGCTCCAACTGCTCCAGAAGATACGAGGATCACATCTACTCCCATTGCCTTCAAGGTCGCGATCTGATCAACCAATTGACTTATGCTGGTGATATCCAACAATCCATCCTCTCTGGCTAATACATTGGTTCCTACCTTAACTACCAGGCGTCTATAAGCCATGATTTTTACTTAGCTTTCTTTAGAAAATTCGGCGCAAAGATAGGTTTATGGACAATAGGATGCTGAAATATTTGAAGCTTTCCACAGAGAGTTAGAACAGAATCCGTTCTAGGTTGTAGTATTTATAGGTAACAAAGTAATGCCACGGAATAGCTATTTGATAAATGATAGAGCGTTCGCGTACCGCTCCCACTCATATTCCGAAGCGGGATTTATGTCCAATATTGGCAATAAAACATTAAGTTTTTTACATTTGTTGACTTTTTAGTAATGGCAATCAATCATTACCAGCAGGTAATCCATCATTAATCCAAAAATCAAGCAGTTTATGCCTTTCGATATCGATATGATTAAGGCTCACTACGATGCCTTACCAGGCAAAATAGCCGAGGCGAAGAAAGCGTTGGGCCGCCCCTTAACCCTCAGTGAAAAGATCCTTTATTCCCACCTACATGCCGAGTCTCCCTTGCAAGATTTCACTCGTGGAGGCGACTATGTATTCTTCCAACCTGACCGCGTAGCCATGCAGGATGCAACGGCGCAAATGGCTTTGTTGCAGTTCATGATGGCAGGCAAGGACAAGGTAGCGGTACCTTCAACGGTGCATTGTGATCACTTGATCCAAGCTAAGTTGGGAGCAGATAAGGATCTGCAAGCAGCGATGAATACGTCTAATGAGGTATTTAACTTCTTGCAGTCCGTGTCCGACAAATATGGTATTGGATTCTGGGAGCCCGGTGCAGGTATTATTCACCAAGTAGTACTAGAAAATTATGCATTTCCTGGAGGAATGATGATTGGTACGGATTCTCATACCGTAAATGCGGGTGGATTGGGAATGGTAGCTATCGGTGTTGGTGGAGCTGATGCAGTAGATGTGATGGCAGGAATGGCTTGGGAGTTGAAAATGCCAAAATTGATTGGTGTGAAGCTAACCGGTACACTATCTGGTTGGGCAGCACCAAAGGATGTCATTCTTAGAGTGGCTGATATCCTTACCGTAAAAGGTGGAACAGGGGCGATTGTAGAGTACTTTGGTCCAGGGGCATTGTCCATGAGTTGTACGGGTAAAGGTACGATCTGTAACATGGGGGCTGAAATTGGTGCAACCACCTCTACCTTCGGCTACGATGAGTCCATGTCAAGATATCTAAGAGCTACGGAAAGAGCCGATATTGCGGATATGGCCGATGCCATCATGGAACATTTGACAGCTGACGCGGAATGCTACGCTGATCCAGATAAATATTTTGATCAGGTTATAGAAATCAACCTTTCTGAGTTGAAGCCGCTTTTGAACGGTCCCTTTACGCCAGACCTTTCAACTAATGCCGGTACTGATATGACCAAAGCTGCTACGGACAATGATTGGCCATTAGAGGTAGAATGGGGATTGATCGGTTCTTGTACCAACTCTTCTTACGAAGATTTGACCAGAGCTGCTTCCATTGCTCAACAGGCACTGGATAAAGGGCTAAAGACAAAGGCTGAGTTTGGTATTAATCCGGGATCAGAGCAGGTTAGATTTACCGCAGCACGTGATGGTATTCTAGAAGTTTTCGAAAAACTGAATGCCAAGATTTTCACCAACGCATGTGGTCCTTGTATCGGACAGTGGGCGAGGTATAGTGATCCAAAGAATGCACCAAAGAACTCCATCGTTCACTCCTTTAATAGAAACTTCTCCAAGCGAGCAGATGGTAATCCAAATACGCATGCTTTTGTAGCTTCTCCAGAGATGGTAGCTGCTATTGCCATTGCCGGAAGATTGGATTTTAATCCCGTTACGGACACATTGGTTAATGAAGCCGGTGAAGAGGTAAAACTCGACGAACCAACTGGATTTGAACTGCCACCGAAAGGATTTGATGTAGAAGAAAGAGGTTTCCATGCTCCTGCTGAAGATGGTAGTTCTATTAATGTGGTTGTAAAACCAACTTCCAGAAGGCTTCAGCTCTTAACTCCCTTCGAACCATTGGGCGAAAAGCAAGTTAAGAACATGAGATTGTTGATCAAGACAAAAGGAAAGTGTACTACGGATCATATTTCTATGGCGGGACCTTGGTTGAAATATAGAGGTCACCTAGAAAACATTTCCAACAACTGTCTGATCGGAGCAGTCAACTACTTCAGCGATAAAACGAACTTGGTAGCCAACTATGTAGATAGTGATACGGAGGCCGAGTTTATGGCAGTGCCCGATAGTGCAAGGAAATATCAAGCAGCCGGTATCAACACGGTGGTCTTCGGTGAAGAGAATTACGGAGAGGGTTCCTCTAGAGAGCACGCTGCTATGGAGCCTAGATTTTTAGGGGTAACCGCAGTGATCGTGAAGTCCTTTGCTCGAATTCATGAGACCAACTTGAAGAAGCAGGGAATGCTAGGGCTTACCTTTGTCAATCCTGATGACTATGAAAAAGTGCGTCAAGATGACAAAATCGACATAGTAGACTTCGACACAATGGCAGCGGGTAAAAACCTTACCATTTTGCTTAATCACAGCGATGGCACATCCGATACCTTCGAAGTAGCTCATACCTATAATCAAGCACAAATTGATTGGGTTAGAGCAGGATCTGCTCTGAACAAGATTCGTGAAGAAATCGGTGCTGTTTAAGCAGTGCTAAATAGAAATAGAGCAGCCCCCTGGAGTCATTCTTCAGGGGGCTTTCTTATTGGAAGACAAGTTTCCTCACCTAATCTCGCCATTTTATCCCTTCCACTCGGGCGGTCACCCTATCCCTTTTTGTGATTCAATTATAGAATTGTATTTTTATTGTTGTCATGCCAATCTTTTGATTGGTTCACCTAACAAACAAAGCAAAAGGGCCTTGAATATTTGAAGGGCCGAACACTTTTTTTGCATCAACTTAAAAACACAACTATGTTAAAGGAATTCAGAGATTTCATCATGAAGGGTAATGTGCTAGAATTAGCCGTTGCCGTGATTATAGCGGGTGCCTTTGGTGCTATCGTTACTTCCTTCACCAATGACATTATCATGCCTCCTATTGGTATGGCAATGGGTGGAGTAGACTTTTCTGAGCTAGCTATGGTATTGCAGGAAGCAGAAACCAATGAAGCTGGGGAAGTTGTTAAAGAAGCCGTTTCGATTCGCTACGGAGCCTTCATTCAGAAAGTCATTGACTTCTTGATCATCGCTTTTATCATCTTCATGTTGGTCCGCACCTACAATAAAATGCAGGAGCGCAACAAAGAACCTGAAGCACCAGCTCCTCCTCCAGGCCCAACCGCGGAGGATCTACTTACAGAAATTCGCGACTTGCTTAGCAAGCAGTAAAATATCCAAAGCCCTCAAGGTGTCACTACTTTGGGGGCTTCTTCTTTTCGCTCCCTTGTTTGCACATAGCGATTAACCAATAGCATAAGTAGTATCGTTAAAGTCATGGTAATCGCAACCACGATTCCCAAGGTCGGATAATGTTGAATATAACCACTCTCCTCCTGGAAAATAATCATCCCCGCTGCTGCCGCTGCAATCCCACCCGATAATTGTTGAATCGAACTCGATACACTCATAAATGCGCCCCGATCATCTGCTGAAGGAACAGCCGTCATCAAAGCAGAACTAGATATGATTCGAGAAGTCACGCCAATGTATACCAGACAACTAAGGACGATGACCAACCACAAAGGCGTTATGCCTAGGTTAGTATAGATCAGGATCATTACCATCGTAAGTATTGAGCCCCAAAAGAAAACCCTATACTTTCCTGTCCTATCACTTAAACGGCCTATCAAAGGCCCGCTCACTAAGGTAAAGATCCCCGTAATCATATATACCATCGGTAAGTCCTCCAAACGAATGCCGAGATTGTTTACACTAAAAGCTGCCCCAAAAGGCATGAGCATATATCCACCAGTAGCCAGCAAAGTAGTCGCCATAAAAGCGTTGAAATAGGGGCGTTTGCTCAAGGTTCTCCATAGATGGAGGAGCGCCGAGGTGTTATTAGATAAGGTAATATGAGCATTGACTGGCCGCATTTGGACAGCAATGAGGATAAATACTAGAGCGCCTATAGAAGCAATCAGTAGAAAGGGAGAATGCCAACCCCACTTATTAGCCATGTATAAACCCAAGGGAATTCCCAGAACTTGACTAGCCGCAAACGCCATTTGCACATATCCCATGACCTCCCCCCTTTTCTCTAGTGGAAAAAGATCAGTTATGATGGCAAACGAAACAGCTCCAATCACTCCTCCAAACAAACCCGTCACGATCCTCGCCATTAGCAAGAATTCATAGTTCGGCGCAAAACCGCAAAGGAAGGTACCTATTATGAAACCACAGTAGAAAAAGAGCAATAGACGTTTCCGATCAAACTTATCAGCAAAGCCGGCTACTAAGACTCCCGAAATCCCAGCGCTGAAGGCATACGCTGAAACCGCTAGGCCAAACTGTGTTGTGGTAATATTCAATTCATCTAGAAGTATCGCGCTGAGTGGCGATAGCACCATGAAGTCTAAGACAATAGTAAACTGCAAAAAAGTAATAACTGCCACTATCAACTTTTGATAGGGCGTGAAAGGCTTTGAAGGCTCATTTTTCTGCATACAGGGTGTAAGGTGCTTTTGAGTTGGCCCAAACTTAGGTCCTTGCTTAATAAGCCTTTACTATAGTAAAAAGTTCTATGGCCTTGCCATTATTTATAACTATTTTATTTCAAGCCTTTTCAATCACCTTCCGTCCATTTTCTACCATATAGCTAGCCCGGGTAATCAGCGGTGCTCCTGGCTTCGTCACGTATTCCACGGCCTGATAATCACTTCTCCAGGCTTCCGGTGTGACGGTGCATTTTACATATCCTCGTTCGCGAGAATGGAATTTCAAACAAGGGTTATCGCTCAATATTCCATCCAGGTTCTGGGGCGCAAAGATTCCATCTCCTCCAGATGTAATCGAGGTACCGACAAACTCAGCAGCAACCGTCTGCGCTTCCGCACGATCGTAATCCACCTTTAATTCGTTGACCCAATTGGAATGGATATCTCCTGTTAATACAATTGGATTTGATACTACATCTTTAGCCAAGAACTCCATCAATTTCCGACGGCTCACTTCATAACCGGGCCATTGATCTACCGAATACCTTTTCTCTTCGCCTGCATCTCGATCTATTTTGGCCATCATGACCTGTTGAGCCAGCACATTCCATTCTGCTTTTGACCGACGTAGTTGTTTGGCCAACCAGCGCTCCTGCTTTCGTCCCATCATCGTAGCTTTAGGATCAAAAGCACCTTCACATAAGGGGCCACTCTTGTCTCCACAAGGTTGATCTGTTCGATATTGGCGGGTATCTAGCACATCAAACTCAATCAGTCTACCAAATTGCACTTGCCGGTACAGTTTCATATCCGGCCCACGAGGGATAGCAGCCTTTCGTAATGGCATATGCTCATAGTACGCTTGGTAGGCATTAGCCCGGCGTTGCAAGAATGCCTCCTTGGCAACCCCAGGCTCCTCTGAGATCGCATCCGCATAATTATTATCAAACTCATGGTCGTCCCAAGTCAAAATCCATGGAACAGCGGCGTGCATGGCTTGCAAGGCCGGATCCATTTTATATTGTGAAATCCTTCTTCTATAATCTTCCACGCTGTTGATTTCTGGCCCCAAGTGTTTGCGTACTCGATTATCTTTCCCGGCGTATTCGTAGATGTAATCCCCTAGATGCACTACGAGATCTAAGGGCTCCTTCAGCATATGTTCGTAAGCGGTGAAATATCCTGACTCAAAATGTTGACAGGAAGCGAATGCAAACTGAAACTTGTCCATCATCGCATCCTTGGCAGGCGCGGTCCGGGTACGCCCTACGGGGCTCAGTTCTCCTCCTGCTTTAAATTGGTAGAAATACCAGTGATCTGGCTCCAATCCTTTCGCCTCCACGTGGACGGAATGTCCAAGTTCTGGGGTAGCTATGGTTTGCCCTTTAGCCACCACTTTTGTCATTTTCTCATCTTTGGAGATTTGCCAATCCACCGCAATATTTACCATGGGCATCCCCCCATCCTCCAAGGGTTTTGGGGCCAGGCGGGTCCAAAGCACAAAGCCATCCGACGAAGGATCCCCGGAGGCTACGCCTAATTGAAAGGGATAATCAGCAAAAGGAGTGCGCTTGCGAATTAGGGGGGATAAAGGGTGGCCAACCAACAACGGCCAAGCAGACATGGCATACAAGCCATTTCGAAGGAAAGTTCGTCGGTCTCGACTTTGCTTGAGTAAGAAGGCTAAGCGGTCGTCTCGCAACATAAGGGTAGGATTTATTGATGAAGGAAGCTTATCTTTAAACTACACAAAGTTTAGAGGAAAAACGCAAGTACTTGCGTAAAGAAATTCTTAATTGTAGCTTTCCTGCAAGTAGTAATCCATACCAACCTCATTATGAAACCGAGATCATCTCCTCGCATTCGTTCTCTTATCCAACTCTTTGAGGTCATACCGGAAGAAGAACGCATCTTGGTTGACATCCTGCGACAAATTATCTTAGAACAGCTTCCGGCTTATTGCCAGGAGAAAATTTCTTACAATGTGCCCTTCTTTTATGGGAATAGAGGTATTTGTATTGTTTGGCCGTCTGCCATCCCTCGGGGAGGCATCAAGAAAGGCGTGCTGCTGGGCTTTTGGCAGGGATACCGCTTACCCGATGAAGATCAATATCTCATTCATGGCACCAACAAGAAGATATTCTACCGAATCTACCAATCACCAGAAGATATTGACGAAGCAGCCATTGTCAAACTTCTACAAGAAGCCATTGCTCTAGACCGGTCTTTGTGAAGGCTTAGCATCTCTACAAGCCAGGTTTTGGTGGCTGAATGGGAGCTAGAAATGGCAAGGCGCCTTTGACGATCAAAGACCGAACCAACAATTGCCCATCACAAATCGTATACAATTGATCCAGGGCAGGACCTCCAAAAGCGACTTGCGAAGTTCGGTTCCCAGCTTGCGTAAAAATAAAATTGATCCTTCCCAATTGGTCTGCTACTTGAATCCCCATTTTAGTGGCTGTGTAAGTTTGATTGTCGCTATCCACTGCAATCCCTGCCGCTCCAGGTCCCATTTCTCCGTACGGGATATGGTAATGCACATAGGATTGACCAAATTCCAGCTGCCCCTTCTGCCCTAACCTGAAGGAATGTCCGAGGACATCATCTTCCATCGTCACTTTAAGAAAAGTCTGATCAGCGGATAGGCTCAGCCCAAGCGGTTTTTTATCTATAGGAAAGTACTGAAGAGATTGATCCGCAAAGGCGTAAAAGCCGATGCGTTTATGGTTCGTTTCCGTAAAATACAGCCCCTTTTCGGTCGCCAGCAGATCAGCAGCTTCAACTTTCTTAAGCACCTTCTTCAACTTACCATTTTGATCAAGCCGCACAATTTGCTTTCGATCGAGATTAGCCAAAAAAAGCCGGCCCGCCCTGTCAAAAGCCATCGCCCCAAGGCGGAATGAAAACGCTTTGACCAACCGTGGAGACGTAGAAGATTCCAATTGATAAAGCCTGCCTTGGCTTTTATCTGTAAAGAACACTTCCCCATCTCGATTAACCGCTATTTGATGCGCCCCTTGTCCCAAGGGCTTCCACTTACTTTCCGCATCCATCAGTTTCAATCCTTGATATTGATCCCAATGTATATCCACCCGGCTTGGGTAATCTTGCCAAAGCCAACTTAGTGCCTCGCCCATGATCTTCCTTGCCCCATTGCTATTGTGGCCTTCTGTTCCCCATTTGTGCTGTACCTCATATCCCGCCCAAGTCAAGGCACGTAACATGGTTTGATTAGCCATCCACCAATCGCCAGCATAGATATTCAGATCTGTATTGCCATCTTCTAAAAAAACACGAATCGGCTTAGGTTCACTCTTCCGTACCAAACTATGGAATTCATCACCCCCTCGTAACCCTACATATGTCCCGATAGTACTCAACACTCGACTAAAGGCATCCGGTCTTTCCCAGGCGGCATTGAAGGCACAAATCCCACCTGAGCTCGCCCCTGCAATACTCCGATCATTGGGGTCGGTGCTTAGATTGTAGGTTTTGCCTACTTCGGGAAGTAACTCTTCCAGCAAGAATCGCGCATATCGATCTCCTAAGCCATCGTACTCAAAGCTTCTATTGTAGCGAGGGTGTTGCCCTAAACCCTCAGGCGCAACTTTCCCATGATCCACAAAAATGCCAATGACTACAGGAATGGTTTTCGCTGCAATGAGGGAGTCCAGTACCTGCGGCAATCGCCATCCCTTGGCCCGGCCTAGGCCGTCCTGTACCACCATGCTACAAGCTGCTTTATTGGGATCATATTGCTGTGGTACATAGATCCAGTAGTTGCGTTCCGTCCCGGGATAGATATTACTTGTCCACGAGAAAGGGCCTTTAATTTCACCGCTGGGAATATTCGACTTGGCGGCTTGTCCGTAGGCTAGTGGACTATTCAAAAAGAAGATGGCTGCTAATAAGAAAAAGATGGGAAGCACTTTTTTCAACAGATGGGTAAAGGGAGCTTGCATGGTTCTACGTTTTTGCTGTAATTAAACTATTTTTAATAAGTTTATCCACAAGAATTGATTGAAACATGCAACAGCCCGCCAACCGCGTACCCATTATAGATATCTCTCCTTTAGTAGATGCTGCCGGCGATCAGCAGTCCGTTGCCGATGCAATTGGGCAAGCCTGCCGGACCTATGGCTTCTTTTACATCATTGGACATGGTGTGAGTGAAGAACTGCAAGCTCGCCTTGAAGCGCAAAGCAAAGCTTTTTTTGCCCAAGATATTGGGGTTAAAAACCAAATCCCTATGTCCATGGCAGGCAAGGCATGGCGAGGCTACTTCCCTGTTGGTGGCGAACTGACTTCTGGCAAACCGGACATAAAAGAAGGTCTCTACTTTGGGATAGAACTCAAAGAGGAAGATCCGCGGGTGAAAGCGGGACTCCCACTCCATGGCCCCAACTTATTCCCTCCGACTATGCCCGAATTTCGGCAAACAGTTTTGGAGTACATGGACCAACTAACCAACCTTGGTCACACTCTTATGCAAGGCATCGCCTTGAGTCTCGGATTGGCAGCAGACTTCTTTGCTAAAAACTATACCGGTGAGCCCTTGACGCTTTTCCGCATCTTTAACTACCCCGATCCACCCACTCACGCCAAAGAACAAGCACTTTGGGGAGTAGGAGAACATACTGATTACGGTGTATTGACGATTCTAAAGCAAGACGACGCAGGCGGACTTCAGGTCAAATCACAATCCGAATGGATCGAAGCGCCCCCTCTGCCGAACTCTTTTGTATGCAATATCGGCGATATGCTGGACCGGCTCACTAAAGGATTATATAAATCCACGCCGCATCGCGTATTGAACAGCTCAAAAAAAGACAGATTGTCCTTTCCCTTCTTCTTCGACCCCAATTTCAAGGCAGAGATCAAACCTATTGACCTCAGTCAGGTCCCCTTCCCCATCGATGATTCGGCGGAACGCTGGGATGGAACCAGTGTTCACAGCTTTGAGGGTACCTATGGAGACTACCTTCTGGGCAAAGTTTCTAAGGTATTCCCCGATCTGGAAAAGAAAGTATTATAGATAATTTGAGACGTCTCAGATGTGATTTGAGACGTTTTACCATCTATTGCAGCGCATCTGGCGTGTTTCTTCAAGAACTTTGTTCTAAGCTAAATCGAAACCGCCATCATGAAGAACGTACTATTTTTTTTACTGCTATTAAGTTTCCAATTACAGGCACAAATCAACGGTAATGGAAACATTGTCACTAAATCCTTCTCGATTGACCAAGTACAGCATCTGGAAATTAATCTCAATGCGCGTATCCTGGTTGACCTAAAAGGTGAAGATCTAGTAACGATTACCACTGATGAGAATCTCATCGATCAAATCGACTTCAGTGTTAGCCAAGGCTACATGAATCTTCAACAGAAAGAATGGATTCAACCTAGTAGCAACCTTAGAGTAGTCATTGGTGCCTCAGCCCTGCGCCAACTCACCAATGATGCGCACTCTAAGACCACCTTACTGGATATGGATCAGGCTACTTTCCAATTGACTGCCAACATCGGTACCATCGACCTACAAGGCCAGATTGATCACTTGATGATCAACAATAAAAGTGCAAAAATCGAAGCCATTGATTTCGAAGCGAAACACGCGGAAATAAGCATCCGAAGTTGGGGTACGGTTTTCATCAACGTAAAAGATACCTTGACCACTTCCATTGACCAAAAAGGTCAATTAAAAATCCTGGGCAGGCCTTCCGTCCTGCGGGGTGATGCGGAGGCCGTCTTAGCCAAAGCTAGCAATCCGATAGAAAAAAACACACGCTATATCAACCTCAAGATTAGGAACAATTCTTGGTGGCGCAAAAGCTTCGTTGTCAAAGGGCCGAAACGCGATGGCACGTCTTTCAGCTACGGCTTCGCACTCTTACCTGGACAAACCAAATCCGAACGTTGGACTATTGGCTCTGAAGTCTTTCGTGTAAAAAATGGCCAGCAAACGCTAGTAGCTACGATTGAAGCCAAGGACGAAAATAAATTGGTCCAATTGTTTGAATAAAGTAGCCTCTCATTCAACAAACCCAAACTCTATTCCATTTCAGTATCATAAACATCTTTTCTAAATCTATTTGAATTTTCATGATTCTAACACACCTTCAATTATCACGTGGAGTTGCCACCCTACTGTTTTGTCTAACTATTTTCACTGCTACCTCAGGTCAGACACCCATATCGGCTGGAGAACTACAAAAAGACTGGAAGATCTTAAAGGAAGCCCTCACCGAACTACATCCAGCGCTACATAAGTACAATACGCCCGAGCAGATGGAAAGCCATTTCAACTGGCTAAAAGAACAATTAAGCGAAGATCAGGACCTGGAAACCGCCTATGCTCATATCTCCCAATTTGCAGCCAAGGTACAATGCGGACATACTTACGGTAATTTCTGGAACCAAGGCCCAGCACTGCAAGCCGTATTCAAAGACAAAGCTGATAAGGTCCCCTTTACCTTCCGCATTCTGAATGGCAAAATGATCCTTTATCAAAATCTCTCCGAGCAAAAAGAACTAGCCGCGGGTGATGAGATTGTCAGCATCAATGGTCACTCAGGAGCATCCATCATGGAAAGCCTTTATCCCTATATGAAGAGCGATGGAGCCAATGATGGACAACGACTTTTCCGTATGCAGGTATTTGGGAGTAATAATTACGAAGCCTTTGACATCTATTTCCCTTTAGCCTTTGAACTAGATAATAGTATTGAGTTACAACTAAAGGCCTACGGCTCGGAGGCAGAAAAAACGGCTACAGTCCAACTCATCACCCGGCAGGAGCGCTTTGACCGGCTACAGGAGCGCTATGGGAAACAAATCGAATCCTACGATGACTATTGGAAATTTGAAGTACTTAGCCCGAAAGTAGCCAAGTTAACTATCGGAACTTTTGTTACTTGGAGGATGACCTTAAAATGGCGCGCCTTCCTAAAGAACGCCTTTCAAACCTTGAAGGAACAAGGCATCGCGAATCTAATTTTGGATATCCGTGGAAATGGGGGTGGCGATAGCGCTGTACAAGAGGAGTTGTATAAATACTTAACCTTTAAAGAAAGTAGACGTGGTCCATATCAGCAAACCCTACGAAACAATAGAGTACCCGAGCATTTGCGGCCGTACCTTGGCTCTTGGAGCAAGGACTATCTCGACGTATCCAACAAAACAAAACCACTCGAAGAGGGATTCTATACTTTTAAGAAAGGGGGATTGATCGATCAAAAAATGTCTCCAAAATCAAAAGCCTACCCAGGTAAAGTATACCTAATCGCAGATGCTTCCAATAGTTCTGGCACCTTTTTCCTGACCCATTATCTGAAGGCAAATGGATTGGCCACCATTGTAGGACAAACGAGTGGAGGGAATCAACAAGGCATCACAGGTGGGCAAATTGTTTATCTTACCCTCCCCCATTCCAAGGTCGAAGTAGATATTCCACTGATTGGCTATTACCCTACTTCGCCAAAGCCCAATGCGGGCATTGAGCCCGATATCTACATAGCACCCACCATTGAAGCATTGGTGCAGGGAAGAGACTTGGAGGTGGAGCATATTTTACAATTGATTGATTCCTCTACTGCAACTAATTAGTCCAAAAAGATAAATTCAGCTGGGATAGATAGGTTCGTGAATTGGAGGTATGCCACAAGCTGCATAAATTGAAGGGGCTAGATAAGGTGGAACAAAGCATTTAAAGAACTACAAAAACACGAATTTGAATTTTTTGCATCGTTTACTTCAACTGTTCAAGCAACTTAATCTAAACATGGTAGTTGCCTTCTGTGCCCTGTTTGTCAGTGCCTGTGCCTTGTATATTTCTGTGCAGGAGGTGCGGATCATGCGGTCCCAACAGAAGGCAGCTATGTTTCCATACCTTACCGTAGGAAAATCCTATAATGCAGATGGCTTTGGCTTGCGGATAGAGAACACAGGAAATGGCCTAGCCAAAGTTCACTCTTATCAGGTATTCAATGACACCGTGTTTTTCAAAGACTGGTTTGATGTGATCAAAACCTACGCACCAGAGGCCAAAAACATCAACTGGAACATCATGAGTTCCGATGGCTATCTACGCAATCAAATGGTCACCCCTTTAGAGGAAAAGACGCTCATATTTGTACGATGGACCCCAGAATCAAGGATCCTGGAACGGCGATTGGCTGACCTCAAAGTCAGGGTCTGTTACTCTTCCCTATTGGATGAATATTGGTTTCTAGATGGTGCCGAACCTAAGTTGATGGAGCAGCCTTGCAAATTTGAAGTAGAAAAAGAATTCGGCCTGTAAGGCAGGATTGAGTAGTGTGATGTACAACATCCCAGAACAATAAATAATGAATAAACATTGTATATTTACTACACAGTGAATAATTACAATGAAATGATATGGGAGTAGCAGAGAGAAGAGAAAGAGAGAAGCAGGAGATGAAGGGTAAAATACTGGATACGGCCACCCAGCAAATTGTAGAGAAAGGGATTGAAAAAACTACGATCCGGAGTATTGCCTCGGCCATTGAATATAGCCCGCGGACCATTTATCTATACTTTAAGGATAAAGATGAGATCTTGTATGCCCTGAGCACTAGAGGGTTCCAGCTATTTGCACAGCAGTTCGAAGCGGCCCTGGCAATAGCGGACCCCATCGAACGACTCAAGGATATCCATCAGCGATATCTTCGCTTTGCTTTTGAAAATCCTGCGCTCTATGATCTAATGTTCATCCTGAACAACCCCATGAATGCTGATCCGGCCAAAGAAGGTTGGGAGGTTGGCTTAAAAGGGCACTCCATTCTAAAAGATACAGTACAAGCCTGTATAGAGGCTGGACACTTCAAAGGCAAAGAGGCCACTACGGTTGCCTTCACCCTATGGTCCTATGTACATGGCATTGCTTCCCTAAAACTAAGAAATAGAATGCGCATGTATCCAGCGGATCAAGTGGATGGAATTATCCAAGATTCTTCGGCCATGATGCTCGGGCTGCTGGATAAAATGTAATTTTTTTTTCGCTTTCTAGTAAACAATGTTTACTAACGCAACGTTGTATGCTAGTATCGGCAAAAGAGTCACTCCACCAGTATACAATTAATCAAATGGCTTAGGCCTATTTTTTTTAGCACGTGAAGTAAACATCGTTTACTAAATAAACAACGATTAAAATGAGAAAGATTTGGCTATCAATATGCGTAGTTGCTAGTGTTATACTATCCGTAGCAGCACAAGACGCAGCCTCTATCCTGGAACGCTATGTCCAAATGGGTTTGGAACAGAATTTGACTCTACAGCTTGAGAAGCAGAACGTGAAGAAGCGTTTTGCGGCACTGAAGGAAGCCAAGAGTCTATTTTACCCTAACCTATCCTTTGAGGCTTCTTACACTAGTGCCGTAGGAGGAAGAACCATTGATATCCCCATCGGTGATCTGCTAAATCCAGTTTACCAAACCCTCAACCAGCTAAGCAGCGAAGCCCAATTTCCTACTCAAATACCCAACGCCAGCGAAGCGATCATCCCGAATGACTTCCACGACACTCGGATCTTTTTACAACAGCCTATTTATAATCCAGAGATCTACTTGAACTATAAGATCAAGGAATCCCTGACCTCCGTACAGGATATGCAGAAAGCTACCTACGAACAGGAGTTGCGCCAATCCATCAAGGAAGCCTATTATCAATACTTGCAAACCCAAGAGGTACTTGCCATTTATGATTCTACCGAAGCCCTACTAAAAGAGGTAGTCCGTATCAATGAAACCCTGGTAGCCAATAATAAGGCTACTAAAGAGGTCGTCTATGCGAGTGCATTTGAATTGGAGAATCTATATGGGAAAAGAGCTGCTGCTATCCAACAGGCAAAAACGGCCAAAAGCTACTTCAACTTCTTGCTGAATCGATCACTAGATACCGTCATAGAAGTGGATACGAATCTGCAAGCAGCCACGGTCTTCTATGGTACTGTAGGTGAACAAAGGCAAAGGGCCTTGGGCAGTCGAACAGAACTAGCCCAGCTGCGTTCAGCGATTCACACCCAAGAATTAGCGGTGCAACTCAACCAAACTAAAAAGCGACCTACCCTCTATTTGGGCGCCATGGCCGGCTTTCAGGGTTTTGGCTACACCTTTAACGGCCAACAAGATTATGCCCTACTGCAGCTCAACTTGTCCGTCCCCCTTTTCACTGCTGGCAGAAATAACGCCAAAATATTGCAATCGCAAATCGAACTGGAAAATACCCAGACGCAATATGAACGCCTTCAACAGCAAATACAATTACAAGTCGTAGCTGCATCGGCTGGACTGGAAGCCGCTGTTCGCCAGGTGGCTACTAAGAAGGCGGCATTAGCTAGTGCCCGGGAATCTTTCCGAATTCTTCAGCGAAAGTATGAGGAGAACCTCATCCTCTTTGTCGAATTCCTTGATGCCCGTACCAAATTTACCAACGCACAACTGGAATTCACCATAGCCAATTACGACCTACTAATCAAACAGGCCCAACTCGAAAGAGTATTAGCCCTATAGGATCGCCCCCTATAATAGGTACATTTTCGTAACAACCTTAATCAATATGATCATGAAACATAATCTAATTCATAAGCCATTTGGCCTACTCCTCTTATGTCTACTAAGTCTTTGGTCCTGTGAAACAGCAGTGGAGCAGGATAATTCACCCGAAAACCTGGGTGGACACGAGGTAGCCGTAGCATTACAAGCAGTAGTACAAAAAGAAATTCAACCCTACATCGAAGGATCAGGGCTTATTTTTTCTAATACTGAAGCCCGACTTTCCTTCAAGATTGGAGGTATTATCCAACAGGTCTTCGTAGAAGAAGGTCAAAGTGTACGCAAAGGCCAATTATTGGCCAAACTAGACCTCACAGAGATCAACGCACAAGTTACTCAAGCTCAAAATGGGGTAGAAAAAGCCGAGCGAGACCTCCTACGGGTAGAGCGTCTCTATGAAGATGATGCCGCCACTTTAGAAAATGTACAGGATCTCCGCACCGCGTTAAACTTAGCTCAAGAGTCGTATCGAATTGCCTCATTTAACCAGAAGTACGCTGAGATCAGAGCTACCACGGCAGGCAAGATAATCAAGAAATTGATGAATGAAGGCGAACTCATAGGTCCAGGTCAGCCGGTCTTTTATATGATCGACAATGGGGCAGATCAATGGAAAGTTGAGATCGGGCTCGCCGATAAAGACTGGGTGAAAGTCAATGAGGGAGATCAGGCTAGTATCCGTTTGGATGCTTACCCCGACAAGGAATTTAACGGCAAGATCATTAGGCTGGCTCAAGGTGCGGATCCCACCAACGGCACCTACAAAGTAGAAATTCAAGTGCGTCCTGGAGGAGTCCGTTTTGCCGCAGGACTGTATGCCGAAGCCACGATCCAGCCTAAGGAGAAAGTCACCTATCCCGTCATCCCGATAGAAGCTTTGGTGGAAGGGCATGGCAAGAGTGGTTATGTTTTTGTTCCTGACGGGACTTCTAAGGTTAAAAAAATACCCGTAGAGATAGCGATGATCCTAGACAAGGAGCTGGCCATCTCCAAAGGGCTAGAAAACGTATCGAAAGTCATTACCAGTGGCTCCGGTTATCTCACGCATTATTCCAACATAAAAATTATCAAAGACGCCCCTGAGCAGTCGATCGGTACTACTCCAGCTGGAGAAGTTTCCCTCGGCAGGTAATGATCATACCGAACCTATTCTGATCATGGCACAATTAACTCATCATGAAATCCATTATATCATTCTTCGTCAAGAATACCTCCTTTTCCGTAGTGGTGGTGTTCGCCATTCTTGCGCTGGGATTCAATTCATTAATGACCATGCCTCGAGGGGAAGATCCCGTGGTCAACTTTCCACGCTTCCTCATCGTTGCGGTATACCCTGGCGCTTCTCCCATCGATCTGGAAGATCAGGTAGTCGACCCGCTGGAAAACAGCATTAATGAACTGGATCAAATCAAAAAAGTAAAGAGCACTATTGAAGACGGGCTAGCCATCATAGATGTTGAATATGAATTTGAAGTAGATAGAGATGAAAAGTACCAAGAAATTATCCGGGAAGTCAATATCGCCAGAAATGACCTGCCAAAGGATCTATATCTGTTGGAAGTCCAGGAATTTAATTCATCAGACGTCAACATCTTTCAGATGGCCCTCCTTTCACAAACGCATTCCTATGCAGAAATGGAAAGGGCCGCCGAAGAACTAGTAGATGAATTGGAAAAGATCAATGGCCTCAAGAAAGTGGAGGCTTGGGGGTATCCCGAACAGGAGGTAAGGATAGAACTAAACATCGAAAAAATTGCTCAACTGGGTATCCCTTTGGATTACATCTACGGCGCTATCCAAAGTGAAAATCTCAACATACCGGGAGGAGCGATCCAAATGAATAATCGCCGCTTTAATGTCAAGACCAGTGGTGATTTCGAATCCCTGGCAGATATTGAAAATACCGTCGTCTTTGCTGCAGAAGGTGGGAGCACACGCTTAAAGGATATCGCAAAAGTCGATCTCTCCTATGAGGAAGAGCGGCATAAAACCAGATTCAATGGGAAAAGGGCAGTCCTGATTACGGCAAGCCAACAAGATGGGCAAAATATCTTTTCCATGGGGGATCAAGCCTGGCCCATTATAAGAGATTTTCAGGCGCAACTCGATCCCAATATGAACTTAGTAGTCAACTTCGATCAGTCCTCCACTGTTAAGAATCGCCTGAGCCGCTTCGGCAAAGATTTTCTGATCGCTATCCTACTCGTATCGGTCACTTTGTTACCGCTAGGACTACGAGCTTCTTTCGTAGTAATGATCTCCATTCCTTTGTCTTTAGCCATAGGGTTATTTGCGATGCAATCGCTGGGTTTCTCTATTAATCAACTGAGTATTGTAGGCTTAATTGTGGCCTTGGGTATCCTGGTAGATGATGCGATTGTCGTGGTGGAGAACATCGAGCGGTTTATCCGGGAAGGCGCCAGTAAACTACAAGCTTCGGTCGAGGCGGTGAAGCAAATTGCTTTGGCCGTGACAGGCGTGACAATGACTTTGATAGTAGCCTTCCTTCCCCTCCTCTATCTTCCGGCCGGATCAGGGGCCTTTATTCGTGGGTTGCCGGTTGCAGTAGTATCAACCGTATTAGCTTCCTTATTGGTTTCTTTGACCATCGTTCCCTTCTTATCCAATAAAATTCTGAAAGCGCGTACGCAACATCAAGGCAACGTTTTCCTACGCCTACTGCAGCGATTTATTGATAAGTACTACAGTAAAGTCCTGGATGCAGCCTTGGATCGGCCTTGGGTCACCCTGGGATTGGCCGGCGGGCTATTAGCTGCCTCTCTAACACTGATTCCCGTGATTGGCTTTAGCCTTTTCCCAAAATCTGAAAAACCCATGTTTCAGATCAATATTGAAATGCCGAATACCGCCAGTTTAACGGAAACCGATCGGGTGACGCGCTACGTCGAGGAAGTTTTGGGCAAAAGATCCGATATCCGCTATTTCACGAGCAATGTAGGTAAGGGTAATCCGACTATTTATTACAACGTAGTACAGCGAAAAGAACAAACGAACTTTGCCCAGCTGTTTGTCCAGCCCATTGCTGAGTCCTTTCAAGATAAGGATGAGATTATTAAAGACTTGCGACAAAGCTTTGCGTATCACCCCAATGCCAAGATTCAGGTGATTGACTATGAACAAGGGCCACCACTGGAAGCGCCCGTTGCCATTCGGGTTTTTGGGAAAAACCTAGATACATTACGAGCGCTTTCTCTAGTCGTAGAGAAAATTGTGGAGGCTACCCCCGGTACTCAATACATTACAAATACGACCGCCACGCAGAAAACAGATCTGAAGATCAATATCAATAAGAAAAAGGCGGGCTTGCTAGGGGTACCGACCGCCAAGATCGACGAAACCATTCGGATGGCCATTGCGGGCTTGCCCATGGCTTCCTATAACCCGGGCGAAGGGGAGGATGAGATACAAGTAATTGTTTCTGTACCCAGGGAGCGCTTTGCCACTTATGATGTGTTGGACAACCTCTATGTCTATAATCTCGCAGGTACCTCCGTTCCGCTAAATCAACTGATCGATATAGAATTCGAAACGGTTAATACGACCATTCGGCACTTGGATAAGTTCCGGTATACGACGGTGAATGCTTATGCTAAGGACGGATACACCTATGCGAGTCTCAATTCGCGCCTGATCGATACCTTAAACCAGTTTCAATTTCCACCGGGCTACTATTACGAAGCGGCAGGGGAGCTAGAAAATCAGGCTGATGCTTTTAGTGGTGTTGAGATTACGGGTTTGATCGCGGGTGTGCTTTTCATTCTCATTCTCATCCTAGAATTTGGATCGCTAAAAAGCTCGCTGATCGTCCTCTCTGTAATTCCTTTGGGATTGATCGGTGCTTTCTTAGCGCTCTGGCTATCGGGGAATCCGCTATCCTTTACAGCTGCCGTAGGCTTCATTGCGCTAACCGGTATTGAAATCAAGAACTCCATCCTGCTGGTTGACTTTACCAATCAACTCAGACAGCAAGGTATGGAGCTTCTGCCCGCCATTAAACAGGCAGCAAAAACTCGATTTGTACCGATTACTTTGACGGCCTCCACCGCCATACTAGGACTTATCCCGCTGGTATTGGAATCGAATCCCCTGTATGAAGGCTTAGTATTGGTATTGATAGGAGGCTTAATCAGCTCTACTTTGTTAGCGTTTCTGGTTTGCACAGTCGTCTATAAATTGATCCCTCCTCAGATCGAAGAAGTTAGATCCGAGAAAGCAGTCAAAAGAGTAATAGCAGATGCTACTACATAAAGGAATAAATACAGAAAAGAGTCCGAGAATCAGCTATAGGTATTCACCTGACTCTTGTCCCATGCGGGCAGGAGCCGGGTGGATCTATACCTAGCTGGTAGATCATGGCCCTGAGCCTTTACCGTAAAAAATAAAAAAAGGTACTCAGCCTGCTCTAGGGGAGTACCTCCAATAAAAAGCTTAGCAACCTCTCATAATATTAAGGCTACCAAGCTTTTCAAAACAATATGCTAATAACAAATTGCCATTTTCATGGCGACTGGATTGTATGCGTAAATTAGAATGTGGGACAACCAAACTGCTTACCTCCTCGGCGTCTACCCACCTTACCATTCCCACCTCGATCACTGAATATGGTATAGGATAAAGTGAAACCACCCATCATATACCAATCATCTCGATCTGGGTTTCCGCGCAATGCCCCCTCCTGTACATCTACTGGCTCCGTTCCTAAGAATTCGCCCGTTCTATTTCCTAAAGCTGCTGCCAATTCTCCATTATTGCTTCGCAAAACGTCGAAAGGCACATAGGCTCCACTAACATCATCCAAATAATCCGTGAACGTCTTTCGCAAACCGATTTCCAAACCAATATTGATGCGATCGTTTATCGCATACTTGATTCCCGCGCCAAAGGGGATAGATATTTGTGTCAAACGATAGGGATTGCCAAAGCCATCACTGCCTTGTCCTTCCGTACCTAAAGGTTGTAGCTCAACTGTTTGGCCTTGATATTCGGTAAGGGGATTAAATCGAAATACAGCTAATCCTCCAAAAATATAGGGAGAAAATCGAGGCCCATTTCCACCAGGTCCAAACCCAAACAGGTTCACTTCTCCAATCAACCCTAGCTCTAAGACAGAAGATTCGAAGTTAAAGTTTCGTTCTTGTCGAAAAACTTGATCCGAAAGGCTATCATCACCGGTCAGGCGTCCATAAGCAAGATTGGCCCGAAAGCCAAAATTCTTATTTAGGTTCTGTCGATAAAAGAAACTGAATGACGGTTGATATTGACTAGTATTACTTGAGGCATTTTCCGGGCTTAGATCTCCATAGTAACTAGAAGCGCCGATTACAACGCCCAGTTCTGCAGATCGTTGCGCACTGAGCGTGAAAGCAATTAATGAAAATACCGTAATTAGAATTGGAATGACTCTTCGCATAATGTCGTCCATTTTAGTCCTCACTTACAAGGGGTTTGTTCTATTGGGTGCCTCTTCAAAGCCGTTTGAGTCTATCTGGCTGTTACTTAGATTTAAGAATCTGTTTTTGTTACAGCCCTTTTTTCACCAGCTTCTTAGGCAAAACACTTTTATGTTCAGTGGAAATCGTAGGCTTTCCTGACAACTTCCCAAATAAGTCACGCATTGGTGACCGGGGGGGTAAGACCAACTGGGCCTTTCCCTATCATTAAGGACAGTTAAGAAATGATTTGTTGTTATGACGTAATGTCAATTAGAGTGTCACAGAAGGTAGAAGAAGTGCGATAGATTTACTTTTTAGTCTGCAATAATAATGCCACAATTATGAAAAAAATTGTATGTGTGGCCCAAAAAGGTATGTAAGCCTACAGACAATTGCTGTAGGCATTCAATAAAAGGAAGTAGTAAAGCGTAATAACTGGAGAAAAAAAGCGGTAAGAACTATTCCACGAAAGCCCGTATACTTGCGGCAATTTCTGCCAGATCTGCCTGACTTACAGTCATTTTAGGCTTGGTAATATTGATATCTGACTCTCGCTGAAAGGGCAATAGATGGACATGTGCATGGGGCACCTCCGTTCCTACTACCATGAGTCCCACACGCTTGGAAGGAATGGCCTGGTCAAGGGCTTTGGCTACCTTTTTGGCAAAAACCATTAGCCCTCCAATTACCTCATCTTCTAGGTCAAAAATGTAATCTTTTTCCATTTTGGGAATAACCAAAGTATGGCCTTTCACGATAGGGTTAATATCAAGAAAGGCCAAATAGTCTTCAGACTCAGCTATTTTATGGCAAGGAATCTCGCCAGCAACAATTTTGGAAAAAATGCTTGCCATGGTATTACTCGATTGAAATTTCAACAACTTCAAAGTCCATTGATCCTCTAGGAGTAGAAATACTTGCAATATCTCCCACTTCCTTACCCAATAAACCTTGCCCCACCGGGGAGCTAACAGAGATCTTTTTAGCTTTTAGATCAGCTTCAGCTTCAGAAACCAATTTGTAGGTCACGAGCTTACCTGTTTTCACGCTTTTGATCGTCACATTACAGAGGACCGTAACCCTAGAAGCATCCAATTGACTCGCATCTAGAATCCTTGAACTAGCTAAAGCCTTCTCCATATTATTGATCTTCAACTCTAGAAGTCCTTGTGCATCTTTGGCTGCATCATATTCAGCGTTTTCTGACAAATCCCCTTTTTCTCTAGCTTCTGCAATAGCCTTAGCAGCCTCTGCTCTACCGGTACTTTTCAATTCATCAAGCTCAGCTTTCAGCTTTTCATAACCTTCCGGTGTCATCCATTGAATAGACATAATAATAAATTTACAGTTCTACAATTACCGAAGTCCCCCCTCCTTCCGCATACCATAATCCGGAAAACTGGATAAATCTGTTCTTGAAACGGGAATTATTCGGCGCAATACTAACCCTTCGGAGATGTTTTTTAAACACGCCTCTTTAGCAATTGGTTTAACAAAACATCTGACAGGCGAGCACAATAAAAGACAGGAACGTTCTCGCCTAATTAGGTGAAAACGTTCCTGTCTTCTAAGAAAGTAAAGATACAGACATATCTTGAAAAAGTCAACCAAGTCTGGTCAAGAACAAGATAATGTCTATATAATCAAATAATTAGATATTTATTCTGACACCGATATTATGGGTGCCATTCCAAATTTTTGTTTCACGATAAGCATAATCAATGCTCATCTTGACATTCTTATTTTCTTTACTAAATGGGATAGCAACAGAAGCTCCTGCACTCAAGCCAGTATAAATCGGTTCGGTGATAGGATCGCCGCTGCCAAAATCGTATTTATAGGCGCCTCGCAACATGAAAAGGTCATCCAAGGAGTATTCTGCTCCTCCTCCAATTTGGTCTTCTGAGAAAGAGTTAGCAGTAAAATTGCCCAGGAGCGTCAACCTATGCTTTTCGCCAGGGTAAAGATCATAAGACAAGCCAATGTTCAAGACCGAAGGAAGCTCAAAGGCAGCAGAGCGGTTATCAAACGAGATCGGAAATTCCTGATCAAAGGAGGCCTTGTTCAATTGCTGACTCAAGCCCTCACCTCCAAATGACATCCGCGAACCCACATTACGCAAAGAGATTCCAAATTTGAAATTCTCCTTAGGTCCAGTTACATACTGCACGCCAGCATCAAGCGCTACCGCACTAGCTGTCACATCAGCCAGCGCTTCCGAAATGACACGCACCGTCACACCTACTGAAATCTTATTTTCAAAGATATGGGCGTAGGAAAGGCCCAAGTTGAAAAAAGTTGGGGAAAAGGTACTACCCGTTCCTTCTGGCTGTAAGGTAGTCGTCACCGGAATATCGCCAAAATCCAAGGCCATCAAGCTGAATCCGAAAGCACCGTTGGCTCCTGCTTTTTGAGCTAGTCCCAGCGAACTCATGTTAATACCTGTCCCTTTGAGGTATTGAGCACTGCCCAGAACGATCTCCGTTTTATTAATTCTAGCCAATCCAGCTACATTCAAGCGGATAGATTCCACGCCACTGATAAAGGCTGTATTCATTAAATGTAATCCCGCCGTACGAGCATAAGGGACCATGAGGAGTTCGTAGGCTCCGGCCTCACCTTGGCGGTCCGGGTTTCCCGCCTCTAGGCTCACCATCGGACTGATAGCAAGAAGCAGCACTAGGAAAATGGGGTATAAAGAATTCTTCATATACTATTGAGTTAGGCACAAGGCCTTAGTTTTTGAAAGTTGGAAGTCGGAAATCGGAAGTCAGAAACACGGGACTGTACTTTCCCCTTTCCGACTTCGGATTTCCGATTTAGAAATTATTGGAATGCAGCTGGGTCGAACTTACGGTTGATACCAAACCATTTCAAGGTTCGTTCCCCTACACCTTCCGCTGCCACGTGGATTAAGTATACACCACTAGCTACCGGAATACCACTAGCATTCTTCAGATCCCACTCCAAGTTGGGCAGAATCTGCTGTCCTTCTGTACCATAGCCTGTAGGATCTCCAATTTGCTCATCGCGATTGTATTGCCGGATGAATCGACCATCCAAGGAATAGATGGTAACGATACACTTTGCGGGCAAGTTGGTAATCTTGATGATGTTATCAATCGCTGAGTTCTCGTAGTCAGAGAAGCCATAGTATGGATTCGGCACTACATTCACATTCTTCAACTGCTCCGGAATTTCATTTCCTGCTAATTCCTCCGCCTGCTTGCCTTCAATATTGAAGCGATACATGGGGTGGAAATTATTTTCGCCTGTCCCCGTTGGAATAATATCTGCATCATCATCTAGGTAATAATCTTTTTCCACTTGGAAAGGATTATTCACTCTCAGTTTCACCACTACTTCCGAGGGCACTAGACCCTCTTCATAGGAAAGCATTTCCGTTCCTGGTGCGGCGGTGACTACCCCTGCCCAGGTAATTTGATCCATCGCTCTATTTTTCAAAAGAGATGGTCCTTGACGGAAACGAGTACGAATAAATTCGCAACCATCATACGGAGCTTCGGTCACATAGATAAAATGCTGACCACCCGTTACATAATTGTATAAGGAGAAGAATTCTGTTTGATCTACTGGGAATCGGAATAACTCGCTAGATGGGTTATACATCATATCTGCTCCATTATTTAAGTCTGGAAGCAGTGATCCATTATAAGCAGAGTTTTCTCCGAAAAAGATATTCAAGCGCTGTCCTGTTTCTACATCGACTGCATACCCAGGGAACCAGCCCATACCTTCTCCATCACCATCACCAGCGGGCAATCCCGTGTTAGGATCGGCATCCTTACCCACTGAAGGAGCTGCTCGTAGATCAAAACTCTTGCGGTTACCTACAGGAAGTAAGCCATTGTTCTGATACCATTCACTAGCCGTTTCAACGATTACACATCTACTCCAAAGTGCTTTATTAGGCGTGAAAACGATGTCTACGTTATTCAAGCGATGCAACCCTTTCTCTGGCTTTGCTCGGTCAACGATCAAACCATTCGCATCATTATTAGTAGACCATGCTGGTGTGATATAAGGTTGACTATTTTCCTTTGCCCGCCAATCTGCCAGGTAATAAGGCAAGAAATATTGGGTGCGTTTGAAATCCTGAGCGGGATCCAAAGATTCATCGACCTGGGCCGTTCCGGTTTCCATGAAATTATAGACGGTTTGATCCAGCGCAGGGAAGACCCCAAGATCTGTATCATCAACCACTCCTGACAACCAGCGAATGGGCTTTTCATCAACATATTCTTCTTCATATCCGATCACGCCATTACCTGAGAACTTAAAGCCTACAGTACCTGGCTCTGGAACTTGACCAATCGTGATAGAAAAACCAAAACGGGCAACAATTTGCTCATTTAATTCCTCTATTGTACGTGCTGCCACTACCTCTCCTGCTCCAGGATCGGTTAAGCTTCGCAAGACCCATCGCGCGCCTTCACTAAGAATATCATCGTTGATATCACTATCCGTAAAGCTCAATTCATATTCCCCATCTTGCACATCAAGCGGGTTGAATATTTGGACTTGGATAGGTCCTTCTCCAGCAGCGTAGGTTAAATCACCTAAATATTCCTCGTTTTTGGAAAAAGCATCTTGCATAGCCAAGCGCGTTTCCACCGATAGGTCTGTCAGGGTTGGACCTGAACCTATGCCATCCACACGCGTCACCTCTGGGCCTTCTCCATATACCGCTTTCAATTTACGGTCCACAATGGGTCTCGGAATAACCGTATAAAATCCAATTCCACTTTCGCCAATATTTCTATCCCCTTCCAAGTACGGCTCACGTTGTCCATTCTGAGAATTCGGATTGAAAGCTTCATATTCATTGAAAGCATATGCCACCACTACATAGTAGTATTTTCTGTGGTTGATGAGCTTACTGTCTCCGTCCGCAAATTGATCTTCCGTAATCCGGAAAGTATGTCGAAGACCAGCGTCTGCTCCTTCGACTTGGACCTCCGGAACAAAGAAATCCAGTGCAGTTGGAGTTTCTTCACCTGGTCTTAGTTTGTTCCAGTTGAAGATCCGGCTAATTCCATTTTTGATATCAACCTGCTCTACCAATCGCACCTTACTTGGATCATCTCTTTGTGACAAGGACACATCTGGTCCTGAAAGCTGGTATAGCTTATAGCCTTCAAATCGATACAGGGAATCTTCAATACCCTGTGGTCTTCTTAGTACTGTCTCCGCATAGCTTTCGTAAGGATTATTCCAAATGCCCGTAGTATCATTTGACAAGACTGCGATAATCTCGCGATCCAACTCGATGAAATCCACAAAAGGAGCATCGGGTCCACGCGTCAACTTAAAGCATTCATCAAATAAGTTCTGTGCAATATCGTCCGCATCTTGCAGCTCTGAAATATCTGGACAAGGATAGGTCTGGTTTGGTACCCAAGCCACTCCGATGATCAGCTCATTAACAGCTCCTGGCTCTAGCTTAAAAGGACCAGATGCCTGTACGGTACGGCGGTCACCCGGAGGTAGGGATTCCGTACACATCGAGTTACCATTTGGATCCGCCGGATTATCAGGGAAGGCATATGGAGTGACTTCACCTCCAGGGTTGTTATATCCATCCCCACCTAGCGTATATCGCGATCCATCTCTCCATCGGCCGGATAGGTAAAAGTAATATTGTGTAACGGTAGTTGGGTCTGTCGTACCCTGCGGAGGGGTTGGTGTTACACCTCCATTATTAAAGTAGGTAAAGGAAGACATGCCCAATTCATTCCCAAATTCATCATTGGGTCCGCGGAAGTAGTCAACACCCAATAAAGGAATCTCATCTCCGTAGGTGTTTACCCCGGCATCGCAAGTCGTTCCATTAATCCCATCCAAGGCATCCTCATTGTATACAAATGCCATACTTCTTTCTACATCACAACCGATGTAATCATCGGCATAACAACCCAAGTCAGGATCCACCCACATCGCAAAGAAGGTACTATCAATATCCTCTTTGGCTCGGTTAATCAATTTATACCGCTGAAAGGTCATGTTGTTGACCTCATCATTGGTTTGGTAAGCAAAGGCCTGTACCTGCACCTCCATTCGGATAGGCAATCCATCTGATTGAGCATGCGTATTACCCGCATCATTATAAATCCAGAAGGTCATTTCGTCTGGAAACTGAGGGGCATCACAACCACGAATCTCAATAATTGGATAATCTCCCTGTGTGGGATCATACTCTAGGTCTGAGTTTTCATCCCAGAAACCAGCCAAGCCTTGAGCCGTATTGGGTAAGTCAAATTTATGTACATCAAAAAAGTAAGGATTACCTCGAGCTGGCCAACCTAGTACCCCTTCCGGAATCGTACTGGGATCATAGGCAAGCCCGGCCTCTTGAGCAGCTTTGAATTGCGATAAGTGCAATTGTATTTCTGCACCAGTAACCACAAAGAAGCGGTCCCATTCTGCACACCTTTCCTGTGTGGTGGTACCTTGGTCCTCTCCATCGGGAATCAGTGGTCCAGGCCAGTAATCAAAGTCTCCTGAACTACGCCCATACATTTGAGCAGCTACCTTGAAGTTTCCACCTGGGTCTTTCCCTCCTAACCAAACCGCACCGGCGAAAATCGAAGATACCTCATCTACTCCTGCTGGCACTTTGGGGATGATATAACGACCATTGGTCCCATCCCACCAAACATCACCACCGGTAAGCAAACGAGCTCGTACATTGTTCACTTCCATATCAATTCGGCTTACTGCATTATCGCAGTTTTCCCGAAAATCTATGGCAGAACTTTGTGAATTCGGCGTTTGTGATCTTTCCTTTTTATGAATTTTGGGGTTGATGTTAGCTGAGCTGATCGTCAGCACACAAACTCCAATAAACGTCAATAGCCATGATGACAATTTATACATAGCTGACATATGATTTTAGAAGTTAAAAGATGCGCCCAAGTAGAAGCGACGCGGTAAACTATAGAAATTGGGGTTCAAGATTCTCCAAGAATAAGAAGCACGATAGTAAATCTCTTCTTGTTCCGTCAATTGCCCGATCTGATCCTCTCCAAAGCTGGATAACAGAAAACCATCATCATCCGGTTGTCCTGTAAAGGGATAAACAGAGATAATATTACGGCGATCCAGTAGGTTCGTCACCCGCAGGTATACATTGAAGGAGAAGTTGTTTTTCAGGCGGACTGTTTTATCTACACGAAGATCAAGACGATAGGTCCAAGGCTTACGTGCGCCATTAATAGTACTGGCCAGTCCCGTACCTCCAAACTCTTGAGGTACATTATTGATGGTATATGGACGACCCGATACGGCCGTAGTTTGCAAGTTTACTCCGAAATTGCTTAGGATATCTAGCCCGCCAATTCGAGGGCCATTGTATAAGGCTCCTGAAGCATAACGGTAATCCAGGTTCACTACGAAGCGATGTCTCTCATCATATGAAAACGGGAAGAGCGTACGAATCACCCCGCGGTTATTCAAACCTCGAGAAGAGTTGGCATTAGACCCAGTACCATCCGCAAACTGCAAGGTGTAGTTGGCCTGCATGGAAACATTCCCCGTACGACGAAGATCATATTTAAGCGAGAAACCTTTAACCGTACCAAAGTCGATATTATCAAAGGTGGTATACTGACCGATATCTGGAACAGGGAAAATAACGCGCTCCTGGATCATATCTCTCAACTCCTTATAATAGGCATTGATCGTAATCGCAGAACTTTCCGATAGCTTTTGCTGGAACCCTACCTCATAATCAATCGTCTTTTCTGGACGAAGATTGGGGTTATTCTTAATGGATCCGGCATTATCTATGAAGTTATAATAAGTAAGTGCAGTGGCAATGGTGTTGGAAGAAGGACGCTGGACTAGAATGTCGTAGTGCGCAAAGAAGTTGGCCTCTTCCGAAATCGGGAAAGAGAATGCCAAACGTGGCATGAAGTTGATTTGCGTTTCATAATCCTCAAAACTGATACCTGTATCAAACTCTTCCTTCTTGATGAAGTTGACATCATCCCGTGCACGCTCATCTTTCACAAAACCAAACACAAGCCCTGAATTCACCCCTTCAATATCCGTAGGGTTATTCACAGGTGTCCCATCCGCTTTATACCATTGGTCTCCATCCCGATAGGCCGTAACCTCCGTACTTTGCTGTCCAGCCACATATACTTTGAAGTCATCCCCAATATTGCCAGGCCGATTTCCGCCAAAACCTTGGTGGAAGTCATCAGCCCCCATGAGTTCGTATAAAGAGTATATATCTTTCAACACACGAGTATTGGCATCGTATCGATCCACCCGTACACCAACTCGGAAGATGATATCTTTGAAGGTAAACTTATCTTGGATGTATGCCGCGCCGTAGATAGGGCGATTAGGGGCAACGGGAAAGCTACGAAATCCAGTTGCGGGATCTACCGTATCGAAGAAATCATCAAAAGTTCCATTGAACTCATTTCCTAGATAGTCATACCCTAAATACCCCAAGAAGCCCCGGTCATTCAAGGCACGTGCAGAGAACATACTGAGATCTAATTGGCTTGGATCTAATCCATCTACATTTACCCACTGATCGATCGGCACGCCTAACCCTTCTCGCAACTTGCGATAGAACAGATTGGTTTCATCTATGGAAGCAGGTGTGAAATAGTCTTTCAATTCTGCTTGCTCCTCCGTACCTGGCACAGTAACCGTTCCAATCACATCATTGGTGAGCCCTTGCTCCAAGTGCTCATTCGCTCGTTGTCGAGCTAAGGTCCAAAGACCAAATGGGGCTACAGTATAAGAGCGGTTGGTTCTTTGCTCGTAGTACATTCCTATCTCCACATTATGCCGTCCTTTGTCCGAGCCGCCAGGCAAAAAGTCGAAGGCGACATTAGCGTTGAAGGTATATAATTCGTTTTCCCCTTTGCTATTGGAATTGTAGATCTGCCCCACATGGGTGTGATGGTTCCAAGCAGAAGTCAAGCGACCATCTTGTCGGCCATTGATCACGCTGAAATTATCCAACGCAAAGCTAGGAAGCATGATATTTTCAGGCGTGATAATATCTGGTACCTGACCATTTATGCCTTCTTCAGGACCAAACCCGAAAGGCAAGTTATAATTAGCTAAAACCTGATTAACAGTAGAAGGGTCATATCCTCTTAATACCCGGAGATAATCTGCGTGCTCCAACAAACCCGTAGTGTCATTTCTACTGAATACAGGCACCCAGTCTACATCAAATTTCCCGATATAACCGTAGTCGAAAATATTATCCTCATGATTGTAGTCGTAAGTACTACTATTATTCGTTTCATAGCCGAACTGTAGAACGTAGGATGCATTCTGGATCGCACTAGTGCTACCCCCTTCATTCGTTTGGCTACCGATACGATGCCGGAAACGGAAATTACCACGATAAGATTCAAATTCTGATACGGGGTTGTTATGACTATTGAGTGTACGCCACCCACCAGGAGTAAATCTATTGTAAGTATTTACGTATGCTCCTGTAAAACTCAAGTCGATAGCGTCGCTCACTCGAGCATCTAGTTTAGCCGTAAGATCCACCCGATTACTTCCCTCAAATGGACGAAACCCTAGAACATCAACATCCTCAGCCGCTAACTGCTCAGAAGTGACCTGAGGTTGATTGCCCCCATCAGGAATGAAGGTTGGATTGGCTTCCAATTCTGCCAATTTGCTATCCTTTATGCGATAGATGGGTACGGCGGGGGGATCATCATCCCCACTTGAGGTATATCGACCGGCAAAACGATAGCCAAGAACAGATATTCCTTTCTTGTTCTTGATAATCGGGCCAGTTAAACTGATTCCAACTAGGTTTCGATTAAATTCATCGAGAAATTCGGATGTCTCCACCTCTGCATTTCCGGAAAAGCGATTGGCAGGACCTTTAGTAACGATGGAGATAATACCACCAGTGGCATCTCCATATTTGGCTTCCATACCTCCCGTAATGACCTGCAATTGTTCAATTTCCGTCTCTGGAATCAGTGCACCGGTAACACGAATACCATCGATGTAGTAATCCGTATTAACCGATCGGGATCCACGGATACTCAAGGCATCGCCCTCATCCGCGCTGGATACTCCCGCAGTGGTCGCAGCCAGGGCCGAGATACTCCTCGATGGCAGGTTCTTAATTTGATCGCTGGTGATCACACCTCCCGAAGTGGTGTTATCCTGCTGGATTAAGGGTACACGATAGCCCTTTACGACCACACCGATATCAATTAAAGCCCCTTCGGCGATTTTCACATCCAGTTTGATGGCCTTTCCGGCCAGGACTTGAACACCAGTGGTTTTAACGTCAGTGTAGCCTACGTAGGATACGGTTACATCATACGTACCCGGATCGATATTGGAAAAAGAATAGTTACCGTCAAAATCCGTGATTGTTCCCGTGATCTGAACCTCATTTTTGAACAACACCACGGTTGCACTAATGATTGGCTCATTGGTTTCATCATCAGTAATCTTCCCGGAGAGGGAAGTCTGACTGACTGCCACGGTAGTACCCACGAAAAAAAGGAGTAACAAGTGTAAGGATCGTAGCATATAGTTCTGGGTTTAAGTAAATCCGATACAATTTTGATTTATGAGGATAATCTTATGTCAATTAATTTGCCTTGAGTTGTCTACTGGTTTTGTCCTCTAATTTGGCATACCATTAGGGTAAAGCCATTAGGTATAATGGTCTTCTCGCTTCCATTGACCTTTGCACAGTTGTTCTTGATAAAGGTTGAGTTTTCTCATAATTTAGCCCGAAAGACAAATCATTTTTGCTAGTCTAAACAACAACTTAATTAGTTGTTTAAGACTTACAAGGGCGGTCAGATAAGTGAGGGTGTCAGCAGGCGGCTAATGATGCAAAAATAGTCGATTTCAGTTAAGTGCGACTGTTTTTTTCGTCTACAATTCATCATACAGCTTACAAAACACATCATTTGCGTCGCTATCTGAATACAGGAACGAAGGTCCGTATTCTTATGCTTCCTCGTCCTTCCTTCAAACCTCTTTTTTGGTCCTCGAGAAGACAATGATTTTATAGAAAGCCTGCAAATATAGGCCATAATCCCGAAATGGTCCCTTTTATCTGAACAAAAAGGGTCTGATCCGTCTCATATTCAGCCCCATTGTAGCTTCTAAGGGGTACTCTTTTTTAAAATCAGCATAAGCTTTAGCTGAATGGAGATCATCGTTTTCTCTGAGAACCACTTATCTTTGCTGACTTATAGGCCAAATGGCCAGACATAGGGGTATTCATTTTTTTGAATAAAGCCTCCTTAGCATGCCTAGAGTAGATGCCTATAGAATTGTACTTGGTGTGCTAAAACTGACAGACGGAACCCACGCTTCTCCATTTTCATTGTGTATAACTGATTTTTGTACGCTTTCACTTAGTATATCGATCTATGCAACGATTTTACTTTTTACTTCTAGCAATAAGTGCATCTATCCTTCTTGGTGCCTGCCAAAACAGCGCCCCAAAAACTACCAAACCCAAAGAAAAACTTTTCATAGACTTCTTTGTTCGGTACTTATCAGATGAATCCCAGTTAAAGGCCCAGGCCTCCTTCAGTGAAGGTATCTCTCCGGATGAGTCTAGGCCCAAGCAAATTGAAGGTGGAGTAGCTTTCCAGTCCAGTGGAATGGTAGAGCAAAACATCCAAGGGAAGGTCATCCGCTATGAATTGGAGCGCCAGGTGGAGTACACCGGTAGTTTCCCTTTCAATTTAAAGGATGATGATGGACAACAACGAGAATACTTGCTCAAGATGTCGCCCATTGAGGATTTCTTCATCAAAGGAGAAATTAGCAAAAGTAAAGGGATGAAGCTAGTGGTGAATGGCGGATTAATCAAAGCCAACGAGCAGTTGGTGCTCTTATTTTCGGATGAAGAGTCTCGGGCTTACTCCATTACGCTCAGCGGACCGGCTAAAACAATAGAATTTGAGCTTAAACCGGATCAGACGGCACCATTGCGACCGGGACCGGGGAAATTATATCTGGTAAAGCGACAGGACAATGTCGAAGAGAACGATAAAATCAGTTTGGTATCCTCCATTGAATACTATACGACTGCCATAGATATTGAGGTGATGGAGTGATCCCTGAAACCTATTTCAACTATGCTAAGCAAAACTTTTGAGCTCTGCTCAAGGATTACTCCCTTGGCAGTAAGTAGCCTACTTACGTTTTTCTGTTACCTTACCCATATCAATACCAGCACAGGCCAAGTCTATTTCGAAAACGTGGCAAATTCCCAAAATATAGCTCATAATTACGGTCTGTCGACGCCTAGTGGTGGAATCAGCTTCTGCGATTTCGATGGAGATGGCTGGGATGATCTTACCCTAGCTACCAAGGACGGCGAACAAATTGCCTTTTTCCGTAACGACAATGGAAACTTCAAGTCCATCAATGCGCTCGTCCCGGATGATACTCAACAAGGACAAATTCTGTGGGTAGACTACGATAATGATGGCGACAAAGATCTGTTCATGGCTAGCATCAACGGCCGGAATCGCCTGTATAGAAATGAGGGTGACTTGAATATGGTTGATGTTACTGCACAAGCAGGTTTGACCAGTGAGCAATTTTTAACCTATGGAGCTGCCTTTGGAGATTACAATCGTGATGGTTGGTTAGATCTATATCTAGGGAAACGGACTGGAACACCGGCTGAGAATACGAGCCTTCTTTACATGAACCAAGCGGATGGCACATTCAGAGAAGTGGCCTTGTCTGCTGGTGCTCAAGATCCTGCCAAGATCCCCTTCTGCTCCGCCTTTTTGGACTACAATAATGACCTTTGGCCTGACCTATACACTGCCAATGATCGCTTCACCGGAAATACACTCCTCCGCAACAATAAAAATGGCACTTTCACTGATATCAGTTTACCTTCTGAATCGGGCATCAATATGAACGCCATGAGCGTGACTGTAGGAGATTACAATAATGATGGATTATCAGACATCTATGTGACCAATACGGAGGGAGGAAATGTGCTATTGCGAAACGAAGGCAATGATCTTTTTTCAGAATTGGCAGCTACGGCTGGCGTCGGATTCTACTCGGTAGGTTGGGGCGCCTTGTTTCTGGACGCTGACAACGATGGCTGGCAAGATTTGTACGTTAGTGGAGCAAAAGTTGGCACGGACCTTACTTCCAGTGCCTTTTACTATAATTTGAAAGATGGGAACTTTTCTCAGCCGCAAGCAGGTTTCGTGGGCGATACTGTTCGAAGTTATAGCAATGCCCTGGGAGATTATAATAAAGATGGCAAGCCTGACATTATGGTGATGAACGCAGAACCCTATTCTTCTCAGCTCTGGTCCAACAAAACTGACACAGAAATGGGGTGGATAAGTATAGAGCTGGAAGGTGTTTTGAGCAATCGTGATGCCATCGGCAGCAATATTCTAGTTTATACAGCAGATCAAGTCCAGCGACAATTCACCCAATGTGGCACTGGCTTCTTGGGTCAGAACTCTACCCGGATTCTCTTTGGGCTTGGCGACCAGACCACCGTGGACTCGGTTGTCATTCAATGGCCTACCGGACATACGGATAGGCTCTACGATATACCCGTAGAAAGTGAGCTATCGATTGCAGAAGGAAGTACCACCGATGGTGAGATTAATATAGCAGAAGACGTACAGCTAGTATCTGACGCTAGTTCCCCTACATCCAATATCCAGTCCTTTACCATTTTTCCCAACCCAGCTAGCCAAACCATCAGCATTGAACTTATGGAAGACCTGAGCTCCCCAGTACAAAACCTTAGACTCTTCGATGCAAGGGGTCGGCTGCGAGCCATTTATCGTAGATCACTTTCTCCTGGTGTCCAAGAACTAGATATCAGTCATTTATCGGCGGGATTGTACTGGTTACAGTTCCAAGATGAGGATGGGCAAGTTTGGCAAGGGAGATTTGTGAAGCAGTAGCCAATTTTAGAAGCTGTTTGCTAAGTTTTGGACCTGTCAAAAGGTTCAAAATACTGCTCCAAATGATTGAGTCGCTATGACTCGATTCTCCCCACCTCTGCACGACATATTATTGCTACAAATCAAGTGAGTAATTTTTTAAGAAAAAAGTTCTTCTTCTATTATTACGAGATCAAATAAGTCCTATCTTTGCACGCAATTTGGACGAGCCCTAACACTCCTTCTTTCATTGGTACAACCGCTTGCTAAATCATTGATTTCGCAAACACTCATGATCATTATTGGCCGTGATTTAGCAAACGAGTCTAAATTGTAATACAAATGCCCAGAGATACTTCCATCAAATCAGTTCTTATTATTGGTAGTGGTCCTATTATTATTGGCCAAGCTTGTGAGTTTGATTACTCCGGTAGCCAAGCCTCTCGTTCTTTACGTGAGGAAGGCATCGAGGTAACGCTGATCAACTCCAATCCGGCTACGATCATGACGGATCCAGTAACTGCCGATCACATTTATTTGCTGCCGCTAACCGTAGAAAGCATTGAACAAATTCTACAGGAAAGGCAAATTGACGCCGTGTTACCCACTATGGGTGGTCAAACGGCTTTGAACCTCGCCATTGAGGTAGGGGAACGAGGAGTCTGGGAGAAATACAACGTGCGCCTAATCGGAGTGGATCTAGAAGCAATCGAATTAGCCGAGAATCGAGAAGCTTTCCGAGAGCATGTGGTAAGTATTGGCCTCAGCGTAGCACCTTCCTTCATTGCTAACTCTTTCCTAGAGGGTAAGGATGCCGCCCAAAAGATTGGTTTTCCACTGGTTATTCGCCCTTCTTATACATTAGGAGGAACAGGTGGTGCCTTTGTCCACAAGGAAGAAGAATTTGATCCGGCTTTGCGACGAGGTTTGAGCATGTCACCTACCCATGAGGTATTGGTGGAAAGAGCCGTATTGGGATGGAAGGAATTCGAATTGGAATTGCTTCGGGATGCGAATGATAATGTGGTGATCATCTGTACAGTGGAGAACCTCGATCCAATGGGGATACACACTGGAGATAGTATTACAGTAGCTCCTGCGATGACCCTATCAGATACAGCCTACCAGCAAATGCGGGACGAGGCCATCTTGGCGATGCGTTCTCTGGGTAATTTCGCGGGAGGTTGTAACATTCAATTCTCTCAAGATCCTGTTACAGAGAAATTGATTGTGATCGAGATTAATCCGCGGGTATCTCGTTCTTCGGCCTTGGCAAGTAAAGCAACAGGATATCCCATTGCGAAGATTGCTGCCAAGCTGGCGATCGGATATAGCTTGGATGAATTGAAGAATCAAATCACCCAAACAACCTCTGCTTATTTCGAGCCTACTTTAGACTATGTGATCGTGAAAATGCCACGCTGGAATTTTGCTAAATTCCTCGGTGCAGATCACAGCCTCGGCTTACAGATGAAATCAGTAGGTGAGGTGATGGGTATTGGACGTTCGTTCTTAGAAGCCTTGCAAAAAGCTTGTCAGAGTTTGGAGATTGGTCGGATGGGATTAGGTGCAGATAAGAAGGAGTGGATTCGTACGAGCGATGTACTAGAGCGACTCGAACAAGCTAGCGACGATAGAATATTTAGACTTAAGGATGCTTTGCGACTTGGGGTACCTAGTAAGACGATCCAAAAACTAACAAAGATCGATCCCTGGTTCATTAAGCAAATCAAACGTTTGGTAAAAGTGGAGCAGCGATTACTGCGCTTCAATGTTGCCGAAGATATTCCAGAGGACTTCATGAGAGAGCTAAAGGAAATGGGCTACGCAGATGCTCAGATCGCTTGGCTACTACGAATAGAGGAAAAAGAGGTTACGGACTATCGCAAGAAACTAAATATCCGCAGAACCTATAAGATGGTGGATACTTGTGCCGCAGAATTTGAGGCCGGCACTCCTTATTTCTACTCCACCTTCGATAAAGAAAACGAAAGTATCCCATCTGATAAGAAGAAGATCGTTGTGTTGGGATCTGGGCCAAACCGCATCGGACAAGGGATTGAATTTGACTATTGCTGTGTCCACGGTTTGATGGCGATCAAGGAGTCCGGTATGGAGTCCATCATGATCAACTGTAATCCAGAAACCGTATCAACGGACTTTGACATAGCCGATAAGCTATATTTTGAGCCCGTATTCTGGGAGCATATTGAGGAAATCCTCGAACTAGAAAAGCCAGAAGGAGTGATTGTCCAGTTGGGCGGTCAAACTGCTTTGAAATTGGCAGAGCGATTCCACAAGACCGGCGTCAAGATCATCGGTACAAGCTATGAAAACATGGATCTGGCTGAGGATAGAGGCGCTTTTTCCGATCTCCTAAAAGAACTAGAGATCCCCTACCCTCGCTATGGTGTAGCCAATGATGCGGATGAGGCGATTAAGATCGCTAATGAAGTTACTTATCCAGTACTCGTTCGCCCATCTTACGTTCTAGGTGGACAGAGTATGCGGATCGTGATCAACGATGATGAACTGGAAAGACATGTGCTTAGCATCTTCAAGCACTTGCCTGACAATAAGGTACTGATCGACCAATTCTTGGAGAGGGCGAAAGAAGCTGAGATCGATGCCATCTGCGATGGTGAGCAAGTACACATTATGGGTATCATGGAGCACATCGAGCCTGCGGGTATTCACTCCGGGGATAGCTCCGCCGTTTTACCTACCTACAGTCTAAGTGTGGAAGCAGTAGCCCAGATGGTAGAGTATACCGAAAAGTTGGCTAAGGCGCTTGACATCCGTGGATTGATCAATATTCAGTTTGCGATCAAGGATGACAAAGTATATGTAATTGAGGCGAATCCTCGCGCATCGAGAACGACTCCTTTCATCGCCAAAGCCTACAAGGTCCCATACCTGAAGATTGCCACTAAGGTGATGTTGGGGACGCATAAATTGAGCGATTTTGATATCAAGCCACAACCTAGCGGCTTTGCGATCAAAGTGCCGGTCTTCTCCTTCGAGAAATTCCCGAACGTAGATAAGAACTTAGGACCTGAGATGAAATCTACCGGAGAGGCGATTCGCTTCATAAAGGACCTTTCTGATCCATTCTTCGTAGAATTGGATCGTCAACGATACATGTATCTAGCCAGGTAATAACTACCTGCCAAAGGATATCATCCCGCAGTTTTGATCTACCGATCTAGCTGCGGGATTTTTTTTTGGCTGAAAGAATGAGTTAGGACAATTTTGGTTAGTTGTTCGCCAATCTTATCTGTTCCAGCTGTATTAGTAATTGTTTGGCCTCCGATTGCAATTGCTGAGCATAAGCGCGTTTGTTTTGAGGGTGGCTTTGGGTAGCCGGAGCCAATGGCCCTTCACTCATTCTGTTTACTTGATCTAGGATTTGATCCGCTTCAAGGATTTTAGCTTTAGCCGCTGCTAAGTCCTCAAACCACTCCAGGGCCAATTCTTCGGAGGCTATTTCATAGTTTTCCATCAAGCTTTCCAAGCATTGATTATATCGATATTCAATAGAAGACTGGGTATTGAGCGCTAAGAATAGTAGGGCGATTGTAAAGAGTATGCCCGTAGGAATGCAGATTTGTAGGGTTTTCATGGTTTTAGGGGGTTGCAAGTAGTGTGACTATAGCAATCGTAAAGTTTCTGCTCGCAAAAGGCGCGGCAGAAAAAATGGGCGCATCTATTGTCGCACTGCTTTAGTAAGGTTTATACCTATCTGTACATTGAGCGGCCAAAATATCCCAAGATCTCAGTACTTTTTTGCAAAAAGGCTGCAACCTACTTCTCCTTCTTTCTTACAATACCGGGTGTTTTTGTCGCTGATTCATATTGGCGATCCGGATGTAATCTTTCATTAAATTGCTTTAAGCCAGCAGCAGTTTCCGGTGCATAAATAGAGTCCAAAAATAATCCCGCCTCAATTCGTAGGCCCTCGTCCAGGCTTTCTCCAAATCCTCGAACGGCGGCCTCTTTATCCGTCCGCATCGCAGGCTGTGGCAGGGTACACAGAAAAGAGGCCAACTCTAGTGCCCTGGACAACGATTGTCCCCTAGGAACCACTTCATTAGCTAGTCCCATCCGGTAAGCCTCCTGTGCATTGATCACTTTCCCCGTAAGTATCAATTCCATAGCGCGCCCCATACCTACGATTCTAGGTAAACGTTGCGTACCGCCATCTGCAAGCCCGATGTTCCATCTTCTACAAGTCACTCCAAAAGAAGCATGTTCTTCAGCGATTCGCATATCGGCAAAACAAGCCCATTCCAATCCACCGGCATAGGCTACTCCATTCACAGCCGCAATAATCGGTTTGTAAATGTCCGTCCAACGGGTAGGTCCTAAGATTCCAGGCACTTTACCCGTTCGATGTAAATCTTTCTGTTCCTCTGTCAAGTCAATGAGTCCCCCTTGCCCGGCTGACTTTAGATCTCCTCCACTGCAAAAGGCACGATCTCCGGCGCCCGTGATCACGGCTACTTTCAGTTTATCATTGGTCTTAAACGCTTCCCATGCCACTAGCAATTCTTGGTGGGTGTTAGGCCCTACACAGTTCATCACCTCGGGTCGGTTAAACTTTATGATAGCAATTTCGTCCTGGATGGTAAATTCGATCTCTTTGAAGTTCATGATGATTTAGCTTTTATGTAAAGCTATCTCTGAAACACGGGATGGGGCTTGATCTAGATCAAGAATTGGACTTTCTACGAATCCGGCTCAAGGTTTCGGGCGTCATGCCGAGCATGGAGGCTAGATAATTCAGGGGGAGTTGGTTGAAAATTTCATGATGCGCCTCAAATAAATATTGATAGCGTTCTTCGGCTGACATAGAGAGGAAGGCATACACCCGGTTTTCTAAGGAGGACATCAGCTTAATCAGAAGTCGTTTTTCGTAGGCGTCCCATTGAGGAACCGCTTGTCTCAAGCTTTGGTAATCATCATAAGTGATGAATTGCATGCTGGTTTCGGTAATGGCTTGAATATTCCATTTAGCCGGTTCTCTTAGGTAAAAACTTGATAAATCAGTGACCAACTGGTCCTTCCCAAAAATCCAATGGGTAATGGTTTTTGTCTCAGAGTAACTAAAGAAACGCAAAAAGCCCTTCCGGATGTAGCAGAGCTTTTGGCAATACTGCCCTTTCTTAACCAGAAAATCATCTTTCTTGAGAAGTCCCTCTTGATAGAAAGCAATAACCGTTGGAATCAAGGAATCCGGAAGCTCTAAATGGTGTTTAAGGAAGATTCTAAGATCTAACATCTAAGCAAATACTTTAGAAGGAAAATATACGAGTTAAAGCTTGTAATGCAAATGTGTACTAAAGTACATTGAGTTTGAGTATTTTGTTTCAACAAAACAAAACAGACCGACATGAAAAGAGATTCGTTTTTACTTCAACACAACAGAAGACAATTTATTCAGCGTTCAACGCTTGGATTAAGTGCATTAGCATTCGGAAGCCCTTTACTGGCGCGAAGTCCTTTCTTCAAAAACAGCAAGGAAGACAAGTTAGGAATAGCCTTAGTGGGATTAGGCAATTATGCTACTAATCAACTTGCTCCATCATTGCTAGAAACGGAACATTGTTACTTGGCTGGCATTGTAACGGGAACTAAGGAAAAAGAGGCGAAATGGAAGGAGCAATATGACATCCCTGCGGCCAATATCTACAATTACGAAAACTTTGATGAGATCGCGCAGAACAAGGATATTGATATTGTATACGTAGTGCTACCCAATTCCATGCACGCCGAATACACCATCCGAGCGGCTAAGGCTGGCAAACATGTGATTTGCGAAAAACCGATGGCCTTATCTGTGAAAGAATGCGAAGCTATGATAGCCGCCTGTGATGCCAATAACGTCAAATTGTCCATAGGTTATCGGTTGCATTTCGACCCCTATCACATGGAGATTATTCGCTTGCAGAAGGAGCGGACCTTTGGAGCCGTAAAATATGTAAATGCTGAATTCGGCTTTCGAATTGGTGATCCCACGCAATGGCGCTTAAGAGGAAATTTGGCGGGTGGCGGAGCGATCATGGATGTAGGCGTTTATTGTATCCAAGGAGCAAGATATGCGACTGGTGAGGAGCCTATCGCGGTCACCGCTCGGGAATTTAAAACGGATCTCGTCAAGTTTGCCGAAGTGGATGAAACGGTAACTTGGGAAATGGAGTTCCCTAGCGGTGCCATCGCCAATTGCACTACCTCCTATGCCTTTAGCACCAACAGATTGCATGTAGGAATGGAAAAAGGAACGGCAGAAGTACAACCGTCTTATAGCTATAGAGGCCTTGCCGGCCATATCAATAGAAAAACCATGAGTTTCCCTGTGATGCGCCAACAGGCGGCTCAGATGGACAACTTTGCACAAGTGATCAAAACAGGAGGAGTGTCTGAAGTTTCAGGACAAGAGGGTCTTTTAGATCTGAAAGTCGTAGAAGCCATGTATAAATCCATAAAGAAGAAAGGAAAGCGAATTAAAGTGTAAATAAATCGAATACATGAATAAAACGCTCTTTGATAAAATTGCCTTGGATGATCGGCATCATATCTACCTTTCGTCCAAGGCTGAACTATTCCGCTTAGATCAAGCTTCTTTTCAATCTCTTTGGAATTCCCACCCGGAGGAGTTCCACGAAATAAGAATCCACGGTAAATGGATTAAAACACCTCGTTGGCAACAGGCCTACGGAAAGAATTACCGGTACACAGGATCCAAAAACAATGCCTTAGCGATCACGGCGGAACTGCAGCCTTTTCTGGATTGGTCTAGAGAAAACATCGATACCCGCCTGAATGGTTTGCTGCTGAATTGGTACGATGGATCAAGGTCCCACTATATTGGTGCTCATCGAGACGATACCAGAGACCTTCATCCCGATAGCCCGATCGTTACTATTTCTATCGGTCAGGAAAGAGTGTTTCGGATGCGGCCTTGGAAACAAAAAGGTTATAAAGATCTCACTATCCGCCACGGTGATGTAGTAGTTGTGCCTTGGAACACCAACACTCAGTGGACACATGAGGTGCCCCATTTTAAAAAGTACAGTGGAAAACGTATTTCTATTACGTTAAGGGCGTATCTGTAGTAGGTTAGGGTACTTAGACGATGGAATACATCTGAAGTTTGGCAACGGGCGGAAGGATGTAAAAACTTCGGATAGCTAGACGGGCAGGAGCTCGCGGTTTAGGCTAGTGCACGAGTAGAACGCGTCGCCTGCTCGGCTGAAGGGCGGCGCTGACATGGCTAGGCCGGAAAGGGCTGACCCAGCGGGGCAACAGCTGCTTAACCAAGACTAGAGACGGGATTTCTCGTGCATTTATGTATGGAATACGGACTCACCAGCAGAGAAGGTGCATAATCTAGCGCGATAACAATACATCACCCGTAATCTTAAACAATCGTCCATTAGGCTGTAAGATTTCCACAAAATAGACGTAAACACCTACGGGTGCAGCTTGCAGGCGGTACGTTCCATCCCAACTATTTTCCTGGGTATTAGGAGCAAAATTATTGCGCTCAAAAATGAGGTTACCCCATCTATCAAATACACCAAAGTATTGGATATTTTGCAAAATGCCATCCGCTTGAACTGTAAAGAAGTCATTGACGCCATCCCCGTTCGGGCTAAAGGCATTGGCCATATAAACCGGCGGATCGGGATCAACAATGATTCTGACGTCATCTGAGGTAGCACAGTCTCCGTTATTACTTACTGTAACCGTATAGATGGTAGTAGCCAAGGGCTTGGCAATGGGCTCCAAGCAATCCACACAGCTGAGATCTGTACTGGGATTCCATGATACCGTCACACCATCTAGATTCGTTAGAGCCTGCAATTGCACACTGTCTCCCAATCGAATGGAGACATCTTCACCCAAGCTCACTTGTAAGTCAATCGGCGTTGGGATAGTGATGGCCTGCGTGATTTCACAATCATTGACATCCCGGATGCGCACCTGATAATCACCTGATGGTAGGGGGCCAAAGTTAAACGGAAGGCTAGTGATCGGTTCGAAATTACCATCCGCCAAAGCTATCTGGTAAGGCCCTTGCCCACCAGTCAATGACTCGATGTTAATCGTGCCATTACTTTCACCAAAACAAGTAGGTGGAAAAGCTTTCAAGTTGGCCGCTAGCGCCTCAAAGGATAATTGTACATTAAGCATAGAATCACACCCGTTCGAACTGGCATTGGTCAAAACCTCTACCCCACTTGGATTATTGATATCGTAGATCGTACCATTGATATTCACCTCGCTATCTGGGCAAATGGTGAGATCTAAATTACCAACCGCCTCAGGGAAAAAGGAGAGGTCAATCGTAATCAGGCTATCACAAACTCCGCCTCCGCCAGGAATAAGCTCCGTGCCTGAAGGGTTATTTTCATCATAAACCACTCCATTGATCATAACCGACCCTCCCGGGCAAAGGGTTTCTGATCGATCGACTTCCACTGTGGTAATGAATTGCAAATTGATTTGTATTGTACTATCGCAGCCATTAGCGGCTGCACCTAGGAGTACTTCCGTACCCGAGGGATTATTCTCGTCGTAATCGGTTCCATTAACCGTCAGTACGGCTCCGGAACAAAAGGTTTCTTCTATGAGGGAAGTAACGGGCGCTGAGAAAGTGATGCTTACATTGACAATACTATCGCAGCCATTGACAGATTGGCCGACCAGAATCTCAGTGCCGCTGGTATTGTTCTCGTCGTAAGTCGTGCCATTAAAAACAATATCACTCCCTGGACAAATCTCGGTACTAAAATCTCCGACAGCGGGAGCAAAGAAATCGATATTTACCGTAACAATACTATCACAGCCATTGGCAGATTGTCCCACTAGCGTTTCTGTACCGCTGGTGTTACCGGCATCGTAGGTAGTACCATTAAACATGATGTTTTCACCTTCGCAGATAGTAAGGTCCAATGTACCCATTGCTGGCGGGAAGAAACTGAGCTGTACATTCACGATGCTATCGCAACCGTTGGCCGCTTGTCCGGCCAAGGTTTCTGTACCACTGCTATTATTGATATCATAAGTGGTACCATTAAACATAATATTGTCCGTTTCACAGAGCGTAGTCTCAAAGTCACCGATAGCGGGCGGGAAAAAACTAAGATTTACGGTGACCAAACTATCACAGCCATTGGCGGCTTGGCCGGCCAAGGTTTCTGTCCCGCTCGGATTGTTGATATCGTAGGTCGTACCATTAAAAATAATATCTTCTGTTTCGCAAATGGTCAGGTCCAAATTGCCTTGTGCCGTCGGGAAGAAATTGAGTTGCACATTGACCACACTATCACAACCGTTAGCGGCTTGTCCAGATAGAATTTCAGTACCGGAGCTATTATTGATATCGTAAGTCGTACCGTTAAAGAAAATATCCTCACTCTCGCAAATCGTGGTCGTTAAACTACCAACGGCCGACGGAAAGAAATTAATCGTTACTTGCACTATACTGTCGCAACCATTAGCCGCTTGTCCGGCCAGGATTTCTGTTCCCATCGTATTATTGCTGTCGTAGGTGGTCCCATTGAAGAGGATGTTTGCGTTTTCACAGATGGTGGTTTCGAAGGTTCCCTGTGCAGAAGGCAGGAAGCTAAGCGTAATCGTAACCACGCTATCGCAGCCATTGACTGCAGCGCCGCTTAATATTTCCGTGCCAGAAGGGTTGGCCGCATCATATTCCGTACCATTAAATGTGATGCCTTGACCTTCGCAAACTTCTGGTTCAAATATCCCCGTTGCAAGCGGAAAGAAATCTACCGTTACCTGTACTACACTATCACAACCATTAG